>NZ_JACCFS010000001.1:5703922-6005229 GCF_013410755.1 Nocardiopsis aegyptia | reverse complement strand
GCAGAACGAGGAGGTCCGCAAGATCTCCGCCTGGGCGGCCGTCATCGCGATCCCCACGATGATCGCGGGGTTCTACGGCATGAACTTCGACCACATGCCGGAGCTGCACTGGCTCTTCGGCTATCCCGCCATCATGGGCGTGATGGTCGCCGCCTCCGGCCTGGCCTACTACCGCCTCCGCAAGAACGGCTGGCTGTAGGCCCCACGGACGACTCTCGCCCGCTGCGCAGCAGGTCACAGGGGTGTGAGGGAGGGAGTCGGCCGGTAAGCCGGATTCCACCACGCCCGTTCCGCTGACCTTGCACGATACTCCCAGAAGCCGCGCCACCTGCGATGACAGGTCTCGCGGCTTCTCGCTGTTCCTCAGTACTCCCCGCCCTCCGAGCAAGCACAGAGCAAACACAGGCAGTGCATCAGACAGAGAAGTGAGCCGAGCAGGCGACTGTCTTCGAACGTTAATGACGAGACCATAGTGACTGTTGGTGCGTGTGTGACTAATGGGAGCACTCGTCAAGCCCGACGCCCCTACGAACAAGACCTAGTCTGAAACTTGACCACACATCCACACACAGTGGACTAACCTAGAGGGATCCGACTTTGGAGGAACATTGCGCGTAACAGAGTATTTTGACATTCCATACAAGCAACACGAGATCGACTTCGTAGATGTTGACGTAGTAAATGACGTTGTTCTTTTCGTTGACCCGCGAGCCTTGACATTCCTCGAGAGCGAGTGGGCACATGGATGCATTTCCAGAATACAAAGCTTTTTCCAATACGTCATTGAATGCATGCAAGAGGGAAAGGATCAACTTGCCAAGAACGCACTATCCCTTTTGAAAGAACCAGACGAGACGCATTTGGGATACTCCACTGGCCGATCACGCGGCAGCGGGCTTGGCGACGAACTAGCCGAACGCATATGGGAGGCATTCTCTGGCAGCAAGGCCATATCTTCTGGACTCCTGCGAGATCTAGAGGATACTGCTCTTTTCGTTGATCAGATATCTAGCGACAGAATATCTGACATCACAATCAATCTTATTCGCGAGCATCTAATCTGGTTCACTCAAGAATCGGCCCAATATTATGGGATTCCGCTACAAAAGGGTCTATCTTCAGGGCCCGTTTGGGACTCCCACAGGAAGAACTGGAAAATCTATCATACGGAACTTCCCATGGCCGAAGGAAAGCCACTACTGCTTGTCCCGAAATCTATAGTTCGACAAGACTTGCACTTTAATTCATCTGAGTACTACAGGCATTACATACTCGAGTTTTTGCGCCATGAAGAGTTGCAAAACATGGGATCCTTGGTACACGTACTGAAAAATGGGAATCACCGAGTATATAAAAAAGATCTAGAGCGAAAATACGGCGTCGGCAAGCATGTAAACCTGAGCATCACCCTGCACCATCCGGAAGTCCTGGAAAACTATAGAAGGACGAAAGAAAGCCAAAAATCTCCGCCCCTCAGTCACGAGGACCTCAGCCAGGATGAGCCTCCCCCGGACTGGCAAGCCATGCTGAGCGAGGTCAAGTTGACGACTCCAGGGAAAGCGGAGGCAGACGCCTATCACAAGCGCGTTGAAAAGCTTCTAACTGCACTTTTCTACCCATTTCTCACCGACCCACGAAGAGAATTCCCAATCAACGACAAAAGGAAAAGAATTGATATCACATACCTAAACAGCGCGAGGTACGGTTTCTTTAATTGGATTCTCACCCATCATCCTGCACCATACGTTATAGTCGAGTGCAAAAACTACTCTCGCCCACTCGGGAATGAAGAATTTGATCAACTAGCTGGACGGTTTGCCCCTCATCGAGGAAAAGTGGGCATGCTGCTCTACAGGGGGTTTGGCGACAAGAGCGGCGTCATCGCACACTGTCGAGATATAGCTCGGGAGCAGAAAGGTTTTGTCCTGCCCCTGGACGACGACGATCTGGCCGAACTTGCACGCGAGGCAGAAGAGAGTCAACTCGCTGGCAAATTCACCCTCCTCCAGGAACGATTCCGTGAAATCGTTGACTAGGGCAACATTGATCTCGCCTAGAGATTCACCTCCGGTATGCTGCCTGTTTACCAGGAGAGTTGGTCTGGCATAGTCGCTTCGGGTTTCACGTCGACACCGCCTGTCTGCCCTGTCAGTTCGCCAAACACCCCATGCGTCCCTCGGGCTGTTGATTTCCTCGGTTCGCCCACTCCTGTGACAGTTCGCCGTGTCCGTCTTCTTGGGCTCGGCGGGGCGCGCTCGGGCGCTCCCGCGCGGAACGCTGGCGGGAGCGCCCGATGGCGCGCCTACCGCCGGACACCCTTGGGGCGTCCAGCAACAGCGCTTGCACACTCTGATTGCTCGCGTGCACCGATAGGCCTGCACTCGCCTCCTCTGCGAACGCCCCGAGTAGCTGAGAGCCCACGACACCTCCAGCGCCCCGCCTCCGCGCGTGCTCTCCGACCACACCCACACGCCACCGGCCGTTTGGTGAACTCACCCTGTTCTGCGGTTTCCCGCCTTGCATATCCGGCCCGGCCTGCCTCATCTGTTCGCACTCCGACCCTGTTAGTCGGATCCAGCAAAGGAGCCAGGTATCTCCGCCCCACCCTCCCTCTCCTTGCACCGCACCCTGCTCACCTCCCCGAGGTGGGGGTCAGACTTTGGGCGGTGTCCTGTCCGGGGTGGGCTGAGCCATCGCCAGGGGGCCATTACGCTTGCTCCGCCAATGGGGAGGGGGCTCGCCCCCTCACCCCGTCTTCACCCCTCCGGCCCCCTGGCGGTGGTTCAGGAGGGACCCACCCCGGAGAGGTGCCTAAAGTCTGAGCACCACCGACCCCATCCGGTGTCTTCCCGCACCGCAGGTGCGGGCTTGAAGACGTAAGGAAACATCTCATCACCCCGGCTCCGGGCATGAAGAAGCCCGGAAGACTCGAAGGTCCTCCGGGCTGCCCCTGGCTCACAACAGGTTCGTACCGTCATGGCATCGGATGAATGGACCGTCATCCCGCAGAGCGTCCAAGACACGAATCAGCCTCGCTTCCGGCATTCGTTCACGGGCCTCCTCAACGCTGATCCACCGGGCGATCCTCGCCTCATCCGAAGACTGGGGCTCCCCGGATTCGACCGTGCACGCGATGGCCATGCTGACCACACCGAGTGGCATGTTCTTGTAGACGCCGATGAGGCGCCCCGGATTCACCTTCACCCCGGTCTCCTCGAAGACCTCGCGCACGACACCATCCCGCGGATCCTCGTGGAGCTCCAACACGCCCCCCGGAGGAACCCAACGGCCATCGTCGTCACGTTGGATCGCGAGAACCTGTCCACTGTCGTTGAAGACCACGCCCGTCACGCTGACGGAGTGACGCGGTTCAGCGCTCATCCTGGTTCTCCTCCCACTCGTACACGAGAGACCAAGCGTAGGCATCCAGAACGTTCACGGTCGCTTCGACCAACGTCCCCTCCGCATCGATCGCGGTGCGCGTCACCACGATGACCGGAAGTCCTCCATCGACACCAAGGAAATCCGCCTCCTCCTGAAAGGGTCGGCGAATCGTGATCTCCTCGCTGAACCGAACCGGCCTGTGACCTCGCTCCGCAAGTCGCCCGTGCATCTGAGTGGGGCCGACGTCCGGGAACGCGATGTCGATGCTCCCCGCGACAGTCATGGGGATGTGAGAGGTCGCAAGCTGTACCGGACGGCCAGACGCACTCATGTGACGCTGACGAACGAGGACCTCGGCCCCTTCCGGCAACCCGAGGTGCGCTGCGATCTCGGCTGATGCTGGCTCTACCTCGCACTTCACGAGACTCGCACTCGGCTCCAGCCCAAGCTTCTCCATCTCCTGGGCGAAGGTACTGCCGGCGCTCTTGCCCCGGTCGAACGGAATGCGCCGGACACGCTGGGCTCGCCTCCGTGAGCTGACGAACGTCCCCTTGCCCTGACGTCCATAGATGTCGCCAGACGTCTTAAGCGCCTGGATCGCGCTCTTGATGACGGTGGAAGAGACCCCGTACTCGGAGGCGATCTCCGCGAAGGAGGGCAGCTTGTCCCCCGGCTTCAGCTCTCCGCGCTGGATCTTCGCGCGGAGGTCGTCAACGATGCGCCGGTAGAAGACCTCGTCTTCGGCAAACTTCATGAATCCTCCCTGAGCTGCGAGCTTAGTGCACTTAGACCCCCAAGCGACTGACTGCCCCACCGGATCCGCTTGCCCGTGGCCTCAACTTGGTGTACAAAGTACTCACAACTTAGAACACCAAGTACACCAAGGAGATTCCGAGATGCGCAACATCCCTGTCGACACAGCTCAGATGACGTTCATCGCTGCCGGGTCCCCCCGCCCGAAGGTCAAGGACCGCCAGACGGGCGAGATCAAGTACAACGCGGACGGCTCCCCGATGTGGCAGCTCAAGGTGCTGGCGCAGGTGGAGGACAACGACGCCGAAACGCTGCTGGTCAGCTTCCCGGCCGCGCACGCCATCACCGCCCGTCTGGGCACCCCGCTGACGGTTCAGGGCCTGACGGCCATCCCGTGGGAGACCAACGGCCGTCATGGTGTGGCCTTCGCCGCCGCCACGGTCGCGCCCCTGGACATGCGCCGGGCCGCCGAGTAATGCCCCGCTGCTCGGTCTGCGTCGGCACGGGAGAGGTCCGGCACATGCCCGGCTACCGGCTCACCCTGTGCCCGACCTGCAACGGCAAGGGCGAAACCCCCTGAGAGGAGAGTGTTCATGTTCCCCGAGATCCTGTGGGCCGTTCCCGCCGCTGGTCTCACGCTGCCCGTCTCGGCCGCCGCGTGGCACCACTGGTCGCCCCACACCTGGTCCTACGGGCCCGGCCTGGTCGGCTCCGCGCTGCGAGTGCACCTGACATGGGACCACGTGTCCCAAGGGTGCGGGCTGTCGGTGACCCGCCGCAAGACCCAGGTCAAGGGCGGTGTCCGGCGGGTGAGTGTGGAGAAGAAGCCCAAGCTTCGGCGCTTCCGGCCGACCCCGTTCGGGTTCCGGGTCCGCGCCCGGTTGCACGACGGCCAGACCCCGGACGACTACCAGGAGGCGTTGACCCGCCTCGCGCACGCCTGGCGAGTGGACTCGGTACGCATCCGCACGTCCGGCCCTGGATGGGTGGAGCTGGTGGCCTCCCGCCGTGACCCGCTGGGCACCGTCACCAACGCCGCCCCGGCTCCGCGTGACTGGGAGCTGCTCAAGGTCCGCATGGGCACCTTGGAGACCGGAGACGCGTGGGTGATCGACTTCCGCGCGGTGCCGCACTGGCTGATCATGGGCGCCACCCAGTCAGGCAAGTCCACCGACATCAACGCCCTGGTGTACCAACTGGCGCCCCAACCGGTCGCGCTGGCCGGGCTCGATCTCAAGGGCGGGGTGGAACTGACCCCCTACGCCAAGCGCATGTCGAAGCTGGCGACCACTCGGGCCGAGTGCACGGGACTGCTCGATGACCTGATGGGCATCCTCAACGACCGGATGAACCAGTGCCGTGAGGCCGGGGTGCGCAACATCTGGCAGCTCCCGGACGACGTCCGGCCGATGCCGGTGGTGGTCGTGGTCGATGAGGTCGCTGAGCTGTACCTGATGACGGACAAGTCCGAGAAGGACGAGATCGCGCGCACCTCGACTCTGCTGCTGCGCAACGCCCAGCTCGGGCGGGCGTTCGGCCTGCACCTGGTGGTCGCCGGACAGCGGGTCGGCTCGGACCTGGGTCCTGGGGTGACGGCGCTGCGCTCGCAGATCACCGGGCGGATCTGCCACCGGGTCAACGACGGCGAGACGGCCAAGATGGCGCTGGGTGACCTGGCTCCGGACTCGCTGTCGGCCGCGATGAGGATCCCCGCCGAGATGCCCGGGGTCGCCGTGACCGTGGGTGCTGACGGGCGCTGGTACCGGGTCCGCTCGGACCTGACCACCGAAGAGATGGCCGAAGAGGCTTCGGCCGAGTTCGCCTACCTAGCCCCGGACTGGGACGCCCTGGTCTCGGGCCGCACCAAGGAAAAGGAAACCGTTCCGGCCGACAACGCCGTCGACTGGGACCGACTGGAAGAGGAGTTGACCTGATGACCTGCGAGTTCTGCGCACAGACCGCGACCACCTACGCCACCTCGGGCGGTGAGTCGGCCTGGGTGTGCAACACCCACTACCTGGACATGTCCGACAATTTCGCTGGGGACCTTCGCGGCTTCCGGCGCTGGAAGTGATCACCGTGTACTCGTGCTCGCGCTGCTGCAAGGACGCCTACACCAAGACCCTGACCACCAACGAGTGGGTGTGTGAGGACCACTACGCCGAGTTGGGGTGGACGCCGTGATCTGCGAGCTGTGCGGCAAGGGCGGCGCCCGGTGGGTGCACAACAGCACCGAAGCGGCCTGCCTCGCCTGCCCTGCCTGCGAGTGGCAGTACTTCGACTACGACTGGAGCTGAACCATGAGACGCGTCCTGGCGGTCGCCGTGGACTGGGGTCCGATCCTCATCCTGGCCGCAATCGCCGCTGCTGGCTCCTTCACTCACATCCGGGACCTGGCGGAACAGTCAGGGCAGCACGGGTGGATGGCGTGGGCCATCGCGGTCTCCATCGACCTGACGTGTGTGATGGCCGCTCGGGAGCGCCAGCGGGACACAGCGGACCGCATGTGGCCGACCGTGGTCCTGATCGGGGCCGTGGTCCTGACCCTGGCGGCGAATCTGGCAACGGCTCAGCCCACGGTGTGGGGCTGGATCATGGCGGCCGTTCCGGCTGCTGCGTTCCTGGTCGCGATGTCGATGCTGGAGCGCCGCGCCGGCCACCGGACCCCACCCGAACCGGCTGAGGCTGTGGCGGCGTCCGGAGTGCAGGACCGAGAGGAAGTGCGGGTCACCGAGGTGCACTGGCACCGGCAGGAGACCCAGCCCGCGGCCGGTCCCGCCCCGGAACCGGCACCCGCCCCGGTAGCACCTGCGCACGATGCGGCCCCGGCCGCCGTGGAACAGGGTCACCCGCTGGCGTCCTACGCCGCCCAGGTCGCCCAGGACTACCGCGTCACCCACGGCCGCGAGATCACGGTGACCGCTCTGCGTTCCCGCCTCGGGGTGTCCGAGCAGATCGCGGCGACCCTGCGAGACCAGGTCACCGCCTGAGGAGAAAGGAGGAGAGATGAAGGACTGGATGTGCCTGGACTGTGCTGGCACCGGCCGGGTCCGGGACCGCTCGTGGGGCGGCTGGAGCCTGCTGGTTCGCAAGTACACCGCCTGCGGCACGTGCGAGGCCACCGGATCGGAGAAGAAGCGATGACCGCGAGTCTGCTGTGCGCCACCTGCTACGGGCACGGAGTCCTCAGCGAGGGCGATACCTGTACCGACTGCTCCGGCTTCGGCCTGACCGCTGACTGACCCTCCGGGCTGGCACTGCTTCCACACACCTGCTGCCACCCGCGACGGATCACCTGACCAACCAACCCAACACGCGAACACCGAACGAGAAGGAGACCCTGATGGGCTGCTGGGAGAACCCGACCAAGAAGAACGAGGACGCCACCAAGCTGACGGTGGGGAGGCCCACCCGATGAGCTGGCGACTGGAGACCTGCGGCCACTGCGGTGAGCTGGTCAGCTACAGCGGACCCCTCGACTCCCACCCGGCACGCTGCTTCAAGTGCCCCAACCGGTAGAAGGCCCCGCCATGGCATGCACCGAATGCGGAGGCACGCGCTTCGCGCTGTTCTTCGAGAACGGCCGTGAGGGCCACACCTGCCTGACCTGCTATACGGACCGCTACTAGACATTCCCGGGGTGCGGCGCTGCTTCCACACATGCCACCGCACCCCGGTTCACCTACCCAACGAACCCAACACGCGAATGCAAGGAACGAAAGGGGCTCGACCAGCCTATGACATCCTCCGACTTCCCCACAGTGCTCGCCGCGCTGTTCGCCGCTGCCCTTGTGACCTCCTCCGGGGGTGACCGCTGATGTGTCCCACGTGCTCAAGCTCGGCCATCGAAGAGGACACCCACGACAACTGGGGTGTCGTCAACGGCTTCCGATGCCGCACCTGCGGCGCAGAGTGGCCGCTGCTCGACGGTAACGACCCCACGGTGGAGGGCTACTGGCGATGACCTGCCCCCACTGCCACAGCGACCAGATCACCGAGTACAGCTACGACGGCGGCACGACCGTCATGGGATATGAGTGCCGCGACTGCGAGACCACCTGGTCCGCCTGACCTGAACTGATCCCGGCCCCGGTGACGGCGCTGCTTCCACCGCTCCATGCCGCCGCACCGGGGCCTCACCTACCCCTGGAAAGGCCCTGCTTCGACATGCCCGAACCCGAACACATCGGCGGCCTGCTCGGCCCCGCCCTGGCACGCATCACCGCTATGAATGAAGACCACCTTGACCGATGGATCGACCGTGCCCGCTCCCTGCGCGGCTGTGCCTGCCCCGTCCGCCTGACGGGCGAGACCACTCGCGTGGACGCCTCCACCGGCGAACTCCTGTCCCACTACTCCACCGCCAACGAACCGGCCAACGAACTGCTCATGCGGTGCAAGAACCGGCGCGCCTCCCGGTGCCCCTCATGCTCGGAGGAATACCGGGGCGACACCTACCACCTGGTCAAGGCCGGAGTCGTCGGCGGGGACAAGGGCGTTCCCTCCTCGGTGGGGCTCCATCCCCGAGCGTTCGTCACCCTGACGGCTCCCTCCTTCGGACCCGTCCACCAGGGCCCCGGCAAGGACGGCCGGTCCCGCGTGTGCCACCCCCGGCGCACCGGCCCGGCCTGCTTCCAGCGCCACCGCGCCGAAGACCCCGTGATCGGCCAGCCGATCGACCACACCGCCTACGACTACGTCGGCCACGTCCTGTGGCACGCCCACACCGGTGAGCTGTGGCGCCGCTTCACCCTCTACCTGCGCAACCATCTCGCCTCCGCCGCCGGCCTTTCCCGGACGGAGTTCTCCAAGCGCGTCCGGATCTCCTACGCCAAGGTCGCCGAGTTCCAAGCCCGGGGCGCGGTCCACTTCCACGCCGTGATCCGCCTCGACGGCCACACCAAGGACCCCGACACCTGGCCCCCGCCTCCGGTGTGGGCCAGCCTCGACATGCTCACCGCGGCTGTGGACTCGGCCGCCCGCGCGGTCTCCCTCACCTCGCCTGAGGTCAACGGACGGACCTGGTCTCTGGTCTGGGGTGAGCAGGTGGACGTGCGCCCGATCGAGAGCTTCGGCCTCGAGCAGGCACTCACCGACACGGCCGTGGCCGGGTACATCGCCAAGTACGCGACCAAGGCGGCTGAGGACACCGGCACCTTGGACCGGCGCATCCACGACATCGACCACGTGGACATGACCGGTGTGCGTCCGCACGCGGCTCGGTTGATCTACACGTGCTGGCGGCTGGGCAACCCTCGCCTCTACCCCCAGCTCGAAGACCTCAAGCTCCGCACCTGGGCGCACATGCTCGGGTTCCGGGGACACTTCTCCACCAAGTCACGCCGCTACTCCACCACCCTCGGGGCGCTGCGACAGGTCCGCGCAGACTACGCGGCCGGTCGCCCGTGGGACGCCGAGACGTTCACGCCGCCCGTGGTCGAAGACGACTCCACGACGCTCGTGCTGACGAACTGGCGCTACCTCGGACAGGGACTCACCCCCGGAGAGCTGGCGCTGGCCTCCCTGGTCACCGACATAGGCCGCTCCACCGAAGAGGCGGAGGTCGCCGGATGAAGACCCTCGAACGCCTGTGGACCCTTGAAGAGACCTCCGCCTACCTCGGCGTGCCGGTCAAGACCCTCTACCAGTGGCGCTACCTGCGCACCGGCCCTCCTTCGCACCGGGTGGGTCGCCACGTCCGCTACGAACCGACCGAGGTCCGCGCCTGGGTCCTGGAACAGGACTGAGGTGCACTGATGGGACACGTCCAAGATCTGTGGAAGACACGGGACGGCCGGAAGACCACTCGCCACGGCAAGGGCAGGCGGTATCTCGCCGTATGGAAGGACCCCAGTGGGGACCGGGCCACAGAGCTGTTCCGTCGCAAGATCGACGCTGAGAACCATGTGGCGGTCATGGAAGCGGACCGACTGCGCGGGGCCTACGTGGACCCCCGTGCGGGGAAGGTGACCCTCCAGGAGTACGCCGAGACCCGCTGGCTTCCCCAGCTCGTCCACGTGGCGGAGGGGACCAAGGAGACCTACGAACGGCACCTGCGGCACCGGGTCCATCCGGCCTTCGGCAAGCGCGAGATCGGGAGCATCACCCGGGCGGACGCCAAGTCCTTCGTGGCCAAGCTGACCGCTGATCCGGGGCTCTCGGCCAGCACGGTACACACGGCGTTCGCGACGCTGCGGATCCTGATGCAGGCCGCCGTCGATGACGAGATCATCACCGCAAACCCGTGCTCGCGTGTGAAGCTGCCCCGACTCGGTGACCGTGTGATCGATCCGCTTCCCGCCGAAGCGATCCTCGACCTTGCGGACGCCATCACCCCCCGCTACCGGGTCGCGGTCCTCCTCGGTGCCGGCGCCGGATTGCGGCGGGGAGAAGCCCTGGGGCTCACGGTTCCCCGCGTCTCCTTCGACAAGCGCCACCTGGACATCCGGATTCAAGCGCAGAAGGGGAAGCTGGTAGAGCTCAAGACGAAGTACTCCCGGCGTATCGTGCCGGTGGACGACCTCGTCCTAGACGAGATCCGAAGGCACATGGACCTCTACGAACCGGCTCCGGGACAGGTACTCATCAGCAACACGTGGAAGGCCGTGGCCAAGCCTTCGGCGTTCAACTCGGCCTGGTCGAAGGCGGTCTTCAAGCTGGGCTTGCCGCAGGGGACCCGCTTCCATGACCTGAGGCACTTCTACGCCTCGGCGCTGATCGCGGCCGGGGTCAACCCGAAGGCGATCCAGCGCCGCATGGGGCACGCCTCCATCACGGAGACCTTTGACACCTACGGGCACCTGTTCCCCGAGCATGAGGAGCTGGGGCGCGGGGCGATCGGCCTCCTGCTGCACTCCGCGCGCTGAACGACCGGAGCAAACAAGGAGCAAACACGGCCGACTCTCGCTCGCTACGGCGCAGGTCAGAAGCCTGTGAGGGAGGGAGTCGGCCGGTAAGCCGGATTCTGTCGGTCCCTTGCGGGACCGGACGGCCATCCATCTGGGGCCGCCGTTGCCGACGACCTCGGTGCGGTCTACCCGCGGACTCGGGCGGGCCGCCCTCGAACATCCGCGCGGGAGCCCGGAGGCTCCCTTTTTGACCTTGCTCCGGGTGGGGTTTACCTAGCCGACCGGATCACTCCGGCCGCTGGTGGTCTCTTACACCACCGTTTCACCCTTACCACCGCGAGCGGTGGCGGTCTGTTTTCTGTGGCACTGTCCCGCGGGTCGCCCCGGGTCGGTGTTACCGACCACCCTGCCCTGTGGAGTCCGGACTTTCCTCGAACCCGTCTGCACGGATCCGCGACCGTCTGGCCGACTCCCCCTCGCCCCGCATTCTATGCCCGTTCACGCGGGCTCAGGCCAGGTGCGCGGTGTCGTTGAGGGAGCGCACCACCATGGGCCCGTCGGCGAAGCAGTCCACCTCGGTCAGGCACGCCGTGTCCAGGTGCATCCGGTACAGCGCCGACAACGGCGCCAGCATCGCCTGCTGCACCACGATCTTGATGGGGGTCACATGGCTGACCACCAGCACGGTGCGGCCCCGGTGGCGTTCGACCAGCGCATGGCGTGCGGCCCCCACCCGGGCGGCGACCGCGGCGAAGCTCTCACCCCCCGGCGGGCCCGTACCGGTGTCGGCCAGCCACCGGTCGACGTCGTCCGGGGCCAGCTCTCGCGCTTCGGCGAAGGTCATGCCCTCCCAGTCACCGAAGTCGGTCTCCACGAAGCCCTCGTCGACCTCCACCGGCAGACCGAGCACCTCGGCGGCGTGCGCGGCGGTGTCCCTGGCCCGCGCCAGCGGCGAGGACACCACCACGTCGATCGGCCACGACGCCAGGCGGTGCGCCACCGCGGCCGCCTGGGCGTGTCCGGCGTCGGTGAGCGGGATGTCGCCCCGCCCGGCGAAGCGCCGTTCCACCGACATCGGGGTCTGGCCGTGTCTGAGCAGGACGAGTCGGGTCGGCGCCTCGTCCGGAGCGCCCCAGCCCGAACTCACTGCTCGGCCTGGCCGCCCAGCCCCGACTCCGCGGTGCGCACGAGGATGCGGCGGCAGTCCTCGCAGCGCACGACCTCGTCCGCGGGGGTGGCCCGGATGTCGTTCAGCTCCACGGTGCTCAGGGCGAGCTTGCAGCCGCCGCACCGCCCGTAGCGCAGCGGGGCGGCCGCCACGCCGTCGTACTGGGCGCGCAGCTTGTCGTAGAGCGCCAGCAGGTCGGCGGGGACCTCCGCGGCCACGCGCTCGCGGTCCCGGACGATGGTGTCGCGGTCCATCGCGATGCCCGCCGCCGCGGTGTCGCGGCGGGCGGTCACCTCGGTGTACTTCGCGACCGTCTCCTCGCGCTCGGCGGTCAGCCGGACGACCTGCGCGTTGAGCTCCTCGGCGCGCTCCATGACCTCCAGGACGACCTCCTCCAGCTCGGCCTGGCGACGGGCGAGCGAGGTGATCTCCGACTGCAGGTTCTGCAGCTCCTTGGAGTTGGTGATCTGACCCGACTCCAGGCGCTTGGTGTCGCGGTCGGCCCGGCTGCGCACCTGGTCGACGTCGCGCTCGGCCTTGCGCTGCTCGCGCTCGATGTCGGAGACCTTCGTCTGCGCGGTCACCAGCTCGCTGTCGATCTGGTCCACGCGCTCCTTGAGCGCGGCCGCCTCGGCCGTCTCGGGCAGAGTACGGGCCCGGTGCTCCACGCGCTGGAGTCCGGTGTCCAGCTCCTGGAGGTCGAGCAGTCTGGCCTGTGCGTCGGGTTCGGCTTTCACGTATGGCTCCTGAAGTGGCTGGGGAAGGCAGTGACGCCGCCCGCGCCGGTCGCTGTGCAGTTGGGGGCCGCCCTGGTCGGGGCGGGGTGGTCAGACGTGCGTGAACGCCCGTGACCAGGCATCCGTCACCGTCGTCGACACGCGGGTCTCCACGTTAGCCCCATTTCGGCCGGCCGTGCGCCCGAGAGCCGCCACCAGGTGGTCCGCCCCGTCCTGGAGCCAGGGCCACTCGCTCGCGAAGTGGGGTGTGTCGATGAGGGCCGGGGCGCCGGGGAGCGCCACGAACTCCGTCGCCGGGTGGTGGCGCAGGTCGGAGGTGACGAACACGTCCGCCCCGGCGGCCCGCGCGGCGTCGAGCAGGGAGTCGCCCGCTCCGCCCGAGACCGCCACGGTGCTCACCCGGCGGTCCAGGTCCCCGGCCGCGCGGATCCCGGCCGGGGTGTCGGGCAGGCCGTCGCGCACCTGGGCGGCGAAGTCCCCGAGCGTCATGGGCTCGGCCAGGGTGCCCACGCGCCCGATCCCGCGGTGGCCCTCGGGGTCGGTGGGGTCCGGGTCGAGCGGGCGCAGCGGCCCGGCGAGCCCGACCGCGCGGGCCAGTGCGTCGGACACCCCCGGGGCGGCGGTGTCGGCGTTGGTGTGCGCGGTGTACAGGGCCACGCCGGCGCGGATGAGGCGGTGCACCACACGGCCCTTCGGGGTGTGGGCGGCCACGCTCGTCACCCCGCGCAGCATGAGCGGGTGGTGCGTGACGATGAGGTCGGCGCCCCAGTCGAGCGCCTCGTCGACGACGGCCTCGACCGGGTCGACGGCGAACAGGACGCGCCCCACGCCCTGGGCGGGATCGCCGCACACCAGGCCGACCGCGTCCCAGGAGGCGGCCCACCGGGGAGGGTAGACCTCCTCGAAGGCGGCGGTGACGTCGGACAGGCTGGGGTGCGGGTTCGCGGTGCTCACGGCCCTGAGACTAGAGCATGCTCCGCGCGCTGCCGTCCCGGCCGCCCGGGGCCTCACCGGAGGCGCGGCCGGCCCTTCCGCCGCCCGACGACCCGGAGCGCTCCGCCGCCCCTCCCGCCACCGCCGCCCCGCCGGGACCCGCGGGACCCGCGGCGTTCGCGGGGTTCGCGGCATCCGGCGGGGCGGCCGTACCGTCGGCCAGGGATCCGACGGCCGCGCGCAGGCGCTCGTGGACCGCGGGCGGGGCGTCCAGGGAGAACCGCGCCCCGAGCGCGATCACGACCGCCGTGTACTGGCACACCAGGTCCAGCGAGTCGGCGCTCAACCGGACGCGGCACGCGCCCTCCCCCACGGCCTCGACCGCCCCCGGGAACGGCCCGTACACGCGCGAGCGCACCTCCTCCGCGGGCAGCTCCACCTCCAGCGACACCGTGTGCAGGTGCGTCGCCGACGCGAAGCGGCGGGTGAGGAACACCGCGGGGTCGGACACGGGCAGTTCCCGGGGGACGAACCGGCGCAGGGTGGCGCGCAGGCCCTCGATCCGGTCCACGCGGAAGATCCGCCAGTCGTCGCGTGCGGCGTCGTGCGCGATCAGGTACCAGTGGCCGCCGTGCGAGACCAGGTGGTGCGGCTCCACTCTGCGCTCCTCGGCGGCGCCCCGCCGGTCCCGGTAGTCGAAGTCCACCACCACGCGGCCCCGGCAGGCGTCCCCCAGCGCTGCCACGCTGCACGGGTTCACCGTCGAGGCGTCCGGCCTCCGCACCGCCGTGGTCGTGCCCTCGACCGCGGCCAGGCGCGGACGCAGGCGTGCGGGCAGCGCGCGGCGGAGCTTGGCCAGTGCCCGCAGCGCGCTTTCCTCCGCCCCGGCCACGGTCACCAGGCCCAGCCCGATCGCGACCGCCTCCTCGTCGTCGAGCAGCAGCGGCGGGATGTCGCGGCCCGGGGCGAGCCGGTACCCGCCGGCCACACCGGTGGTGCCCTCGACCTCGTAGTGCAGCGAGCGCAGCCGGTCGACGTCGCGGCGCAGGGTCCGGGCGCTCACGCCCAGGCGCTCGGCGAGCTCGGCACCCGACCATGCGCGGCCGCCCTGCAGCAGTGAGAGCAGTCTCAGGAGCCGCTGCGGCATGTCCGAGCGGACAGAGTTCGCGTCCATGCCCACAGACTGCCGGACACTGCGGCCAGGATGTGGCCGCAAGGGTCCCTACGGTGACCGCATGACGATCACCTCGACACCTTCCGCCCTGGTCCGCGCGCTGTCCGACCGCGTGAGCGGCCCCGTGGCCACGCCCTCGTCGGACCGCTACGAGTCCGAGCGTTCCGGACTCCAGCGGCTCGGCCGCCACCGCCCCTCCCTCGTGGTCGGGGCCACCAGCGCCGAGGACGTGCGCGCCGCCGTCGCCGCGGCCGCCGACCACGACCTGCCCATCGCGGTCCAGGCCTCCGGGCACGGCACGGGCGTGCCCCTGGAGGGCGGCGTCCTGATCACCACCGGCCGGCTGGCGGGCGTGCGCGTGGACCCCGACCGCCGCACCGCGTGGGTCGAGGCGGGAGCCCCGTGGGGGGACGTGGTCCGGGCCACCGCCGCGCACGGTCTGGCGCCCCTGTCCGGCAGCGCGCCCGGCGTGGGCGCGGTGCCCTACACCCTGGGCGGCGGCGTGGGCCTGGCGGCCAGGCGGTACGGATTCGCCGCCGACCGGGTCCGGCGCCTGGAAGTGGTGACCGTCGACGGCCGTGTGCGCCGCGTCGACGCCGAGCACGACGCCGACCTGTTCTGGGCGCTGCGGGGCGGCGGCGGGTCCTTCGGCGTGGTCACGGGGATGGAGATCGACCTGGTCCCCCTGCGCCGGATCTACGGCGGGAGCCTGTTCTTCGACGCCGGACCCGACATCCTGGACACCTGGTACGCGTGGACACGGAACGCGCCCGAGGACCTCACCTCCGGCATGACGGTCCTGACCCTGCCGGACGTGCCCGGTGTGCCCGAGCCCCTGCGCGGGCGGCACACCACCCAGGTCGCGGCGGTGTGGACCGGCCCCCTCGACCGGGGCCCGGACGCCGTCGCCCCGCTGCGCGGGGCCGCCCCCGTCCTGAGGGACACCATGCGCGAACTCCCCTACGCCGAGTCCGGGACGGTGTACGCCGAACCCGACCACCCGCACGGCTACCGCTCACGCGCCATGCTCCTGTCCGACCTGGACCCGGACGCCGCGGCCGAACTCCTGCGCCGCACCGGGCCCTCCCTGCCGTTCATGACGGTGGTCGGGCTGCGCCACCTCGGCGGCGCCCTGACCCGGGGCCCCGAGAGCCCCAACGCGGTCGGCCACCGCGGCGCCGCGTACCTGCTCAACGTCCTGACCGTGGCCGGGGACGCCGACACCGCCGACATGGCGGCCCTGCGCTCCGGGGCGGCCTCCCTGTTCGGCGGCCACACGCTCGGGCGCTCGCTCAACTTCAGCTTCGGTCCGCTGGCTCCCGAGGAGGTCCGCGAGGCGTTCGCGCCCGCCGACTTCGGCCGCCTGACCCGGGTCAAGGCCGACACCGACCCCGGCGACCTCGTGCGCGCCAACCACCCGGTCCCGCCCCTGGTCTGAGCCGCGCCGCACACCGCCACCGTCCACCGCCACCGTCCGGCCGGACGCGCCGACGTGCGGCCGGTCGGACGCGCGCCGCACGTCGCGCCCCCTAGGCTGGAACGCACGATGAACAAGAAGAAGAAGGAACGGCCCCGGTCCCCGGTCGGAGCGCACGTCCCGGTGGCGGGCGGCATGGCCACCAAGGGGCTGGCCTACACCGAGGAGATCGGCGCCGAGACGGTGCAGGTCTTCGTGTCCAACCCGCGCGGGTGGGCCACCAAGGAGGGCGATCCCGACCAGGACGCCCGGATGCGCGAACGCACGGACCTGCCGCTGTTCGTGCACTCGGCCTACCTCATCAACGTGGGCGCGCCCAACGAGGAGACCGCGGAGAAGTCGCTGAAGTCGCTGGAGCACGCCCTGGTGCGCGGCGGCGAGATCAACGCGCGCGGCGTGGTCGTGCACACCGGGTCGGCGGTCTCCGGCGGTCGCGAGGCCGGGCTGGAGCGCGTGCGCAACCGGCTGCTGCCGCTGGTGCGACGGTTGGGCGAGGACGTGCCGCCCGTGCTGCTGGAGCCGATGGCGGGTCAGGGCCAGGTGCTGTGCGCCACGGTGGACGACCTGGTGCCCTACCTGGAGGCCCTGGACTGGCACTCGAACGTGGGCGTGTGCCTGGACACCGCGCACCTGTTCGCGGCCGGGCACGACATCTCCACCGTCGAGGGCATGCGCGAGGCGCTGGACCAGTTCGGCGAGCAGGTGGGGGCCGACCGGCTGCACCTGATCCACGCCAACGACTCCAAGTTCCCGTGCGACAGCAAGAAGGACCGGCACGAGAACATCGGCAAGGGCTGCATCGGCGCAGAGCCGTTCGGCGAGCTGTTCCGCCACCCGGTCTCCGCCGGAGTGCCGATCGTCCTGGAGACGCCGGGGCCCGAGGGCCCGCACGGCGAGGACGTGGCCACGCTCAAGGAGCTGCGCGAGGGCTGACCGCGCTCCCGGCTCCACCACCGCCCGGGGCGCGCCACGGCCGTGCGGTCGACGGGCGCCCCCGGCGCTGCTCCTCCAATGCGCGGCGCCCCCGGCGCGGCCCCTCCAATGCACGGCGCTCCGGCCACGGCGGTGCCGCTACCGGTCCGGCTCCCCGCCGGGGCCGTCCACGCCGGTCCCGGAGGACTCAGTGATCCCGGCGTCCCCGCCTCCCCCTGCCCCCTCGGCCGTGTCGCGCGCCCATGCCCGCGCCTCGGCCAACTCCGGGAACAGCGCGGTCTGCAGTTGCACGCTCTCGGTCCCGGGATGGGTCTCGGACGTGCGCCCCAGATACCGGGCCGACATGGCCCGGACGACGTCCATGAGCTCCAGTCGGAACTCCTCGGCCTCCTGCGCCGTCATCCGCAGGCGTGAGACGGAGTCACCCGCCGCCGAGCCCCATGTCCGCACGGCGGGGGCCTCCGGCCGGGCCTGCGCGTAGGCGTTCCACACGTCGAAGCTCTCCCGGCGCTCGCGGAAGTAGCGGTGCAGGACCACCGCCGCGGCCTGGCGCGTCTCCGGGTCGCGCAGGAACTCGCGGCCGGCCACCGACCAACCGCCGGGGCGCACCCGCCACCAGCGCTCCCGGCCCCCGGAGTGGCCCGGGTCCTCCTCGATGAACCCGTAGCGCGAGAGCTGGCGCAGGTGGTAGCTGGTCGATCCACTGCTCTCACCCAGCCTGTGCCCGAGGAGGGTGGCGGTGGCGGGTCCGCCGCGACCGAGTTCGTCCAGGAGCCGGCCCCGCAGCGGGTGGGCCAGACCGCGCAGGGCCCGCGCGTCGACCTCCATCGGCCGCGGCCGCTCGGGCCCTGGTTCTGCGTCGGTGTCCCGTGGGTCGTGCTGCATGGTCAAACCGTAGTCCTTCCCGTCCGGCACGGTCGTGTCCGGATCCCCCGGCACCACCGCGCCCGCGTACGCCCTTCCTCCGGTCGTCGAGCCGGTCACCGCGGAGCGGCGTCGGCGGCCAGGTCGGCGGCGGCCGCGTCCGACCGGTGCGCGAACTCGGTGAGGGCTCGGCGGAACACGACCGCCGCGCCGACCATGGTCAGGCCGCCGACGAGGTAGGGCAGGGACAGGTCCACCCGACCGATCAGGCCCCCGGTGAGCGCCCCGACCGGGGCCAGGCCCCACCCGAGCGCACGGAAGGCGGCGGACGCGCGGCCCCGCAGGTGGTCGGGGACCATGGTCTGGAACAGCAGCGAGCCCGCGATGTTGGTGAGCGCCAGGCACGCCCCCACGACCGCCCACACCATCGCGCCCAGGTAGGCGTCGGGCACCAGCGCCATCAGGGCCAGGGCCAGCCCTCCGACCGTGTAGCCGCCCAGCAGGACCGCGCGCCGACCGATCCGGGCCACGAGCCGTGCCGCGCACACCGCGCCCAGGACACCGCCCACCGCAAGCGAGGACGTGAAGAGCCCGAAGTAGGCGGCGCCGACCCCCCACTCCTGCCGCACGTGCAGGACCAGGACGGCGGTGCCCATCTGCAGGCCGATCATCATCGCCGCGTTGTTGAACGCGAGCGAGCGCATCAACGGGTCACCGAGGACGTACGCGCACCCCTCCCGCAGCTGTCGGCCGGCGCCCACCGCGGCGCCGCGGACCGGCTCCGCCCGCCCGGTGCCGCCCCGACCGGACCGGCGCAGGGACACCACGACCAGGACCGTGAGCACCGCGCACAGGGCGTAGGACACGGCCGTACCCGCCACCGGTAGCACCGCGGCCACGGCGAAGAGCGCGCCGCCCAGGGGGCGGGCCACGCAGTCCTGTGCGACCAGGCGGCCACCCTCCAGCCGGCTGTTGGCCCGGTCCAGCAGCCGGCTCGGCACGAGCCGGGTGACGGCGATCCGGCTCGCGGGATCGGTCACCGTCTCACAGCACGTGACCGCGAACAGCGCCGCGTACATGACACCGAGTGTCACCGTCGAGGTGGCCACGGTGACGGCGAGGGAAGCGACGACGACCGCTGCCAGGGCGTTGGCCACCGCCATCGCGCGCAGCCGGTCGACCCGGTCGATCAGCACTCCGGCGAACGGGGCGACGAGCAGCCACGGCAGGAAGCGGGCGACCAGCAGGCCGGAGACCGCCAGCGGGTCGTGGGTGAGGGTGGCGGCGATCAGCGGCAGCGCGGTGCTCAGGATGCCGTCGCCCAGGTTGGTCAGGGTTCCGGCTGCCCAGAACCGGTGAAAGTCGGCGCCCAGGCGGGTGGTCGGTCGGGCGGTGGCGGGTACGGGGGTCGTGTCCATCTCGGCTCCCTACGTGGTGGGGGTACGGCCACCGTATTACAAAGATTCCTTTGCAAAGATTCTGATGCAAAGGAATTTTTGGAATCCTTGCGTGGTCACCCCGCGTCACACGCGGCGCGAACCAGGACCCGACGGCCTGAGCCCTGGCGCCGGCGGCGGAGCCCGATTCCCGTCGGGCGGCCCATGAGTGACAATGGGATCCAGCCCACGGCTGGGCGCACGTGGGGGACTGAGGAAGGGAGCCACCCGATGGATCCGGTGTCACTGGTGCTGGGCGCGGCCATCGCACTCGGCGGATTCGCCTTCGGCCGTCTCGCGACCAGGCGGCAGGCGCGGGAGTCCCTCGAACGGCACCGCCGCGAGGAGCAGGCCCGCGCCCTGCACGGCGGACAGCAGCCGCCCCAGCCCCTGTGCGGTTGCGGACACCACCTGGTCTTCCACGACAAGGAGACCAAGAAGTGCCAGACCCAGGTGGTCATCCCCGGCCGCTGGACCGGGCAGTCCGGTTCGACCTACCGCCAGTGCATGTGCCAGGGCTACCGCGGACCCATTCCGCTGGACGAGTACTACGCCCCCGACCTGGCCGAGGGCAACAACCCGTGACGTGCGCGCCGCGCCACCGTCGGCCGGTTCCGGCCCCGCGCTCACTCCCCGTGACGGCGTTCGCCCCGACCGGCCCCTCGACCGCAAAAGACGCGCCCCGCCGAAGCCGTCCGCGGCCCCGTTCTCTGCGCACGTCGGCCGCGCGACCCGTCCACCCCGGGGGCACGGGGGCTCATCCCACCCCCGGGACTCCAGCAGACCGGGGACACGAAGGGCTGCCGGGTCATCCCACCCCCGGGACTCCAGCAGACCGGGGACACGAAGGGCTGCCGGGTCATCCCACCCCCGGGACTCCAGCAGACCGGGGACACGAAGGGCTGCCGGGATGACATTGTCCCCGGCCGGCACGAGAATGTCCCCGCACCGAACACCCAGAGATGTGGACGTTAACCAGTGACGAGCCCTGCGACACCCACGATCGACCAGCGCATCGCCGAGGAACTCGGTGTGGGCGCGCACCAGGTCCGCGCCGCCGTCGACCTCCTCGACGGCGGGTCGACCGTGCCCTTCATCGCCCGGTACCGCAAGGAGGCGACCGGAACGCTCGACGACGCCCAGCTGCGCCAGCTGGAGGAACGCCTTCGCTACCTGCGTGAACTGAGCGAGCGCCGGACGGCGATCCTGGAGTCGATCAGCTCCCAGGGCAAACTGGACGCCGAGCTGGAGGCGCGCATCAACGCCGCCGACTCCAAGGCCCGCCTGGAGGACATCTACCTCCCCTACAAGCCCAAGCGGCGCACGAAGGCCCAGATCGCGCGCGAGGCCGGACTGGAGCCGCTGGCCGAGGCGCTCTTCGACGACCCGTCTCTGGACCCCCAGGAGACCGCCGCCGCCTACGTCGACGCCGACAAGGGCGTGGCCGACGCCAAGGCCGCCCTGGAGGGCGCCCGCTCGATCCTGGTGGAGCGCTTCGCCGAGGACGCCGACCTCACCGGCCTCCTGCGCGAGCGCCTGTGGGAGAAGGGGCGCCTGGGGTCCACGGTCCGCGAGGGCAAGGAGGAGGCCGGCGCCAAGTTCGCCGACTACTTCTCCTTCTCCGAGCCCCTCACCGCGCTCCCCTCCCACCGCGTCCTGGCCATGTACCGGGGCGAGAAGGAGGAGGTCCTCACCCTCAACCTGGAGCCCGAGGAGGCGCCGGCGGACAACCCCGACGGCACCACCCCCCGCAGCTCCTACGAGAACGCCATCGCCGCGCACTTCGGGATCGTCGACCGCGGCCGGCCCGCCGACCGCTGGCTCCAGGACACCGTGCGCTGGGCCTGGCGCACCCGCATCCTCGTGCGCCTGGACATCGACGTGCGCATGCGCCTGTGGCAGCAGGCCGAGGACGACGGCGTCAACGTCTTCGCCGCCAACCTGCGCGACCTGCTCCTGGCCGCTCCCGCCGGCAGCCGCGCGACCCTGGGTTTGGACCCGGGCCTGCGCACCGGCGTGAAGGTCGCCGTCACCGACCGCACCGGCAAGGTCGTGTCCACCGACACGATCTACCCGCACGCGCCGCGCCGCGACTGGGACGGCTCGATCGACCGGCTCGCCAAACTGTGCGCCGCCCACGAGGTCGAACTCGTCGCCATCGGCAACGGCACGGCCTCCCGCGAGACCGACCGCCTGGCCGCCGACCTCCTCCAGCGCCACCCCGAGCTCAAACTCACCAAGGTGATGGTCTCCGAGGCCGGCGCGTCGGTGTACTCCGCCTCCGCCTACGCCTCCGAGGAGCTGCCCGACCTGGACGTGTCCCTGCGCGGAGCGGCCTCCATCGCCCGCCGCCTGCAGGACCCGCTCGCCGAACTGGTCAAGATCGACCCCAAGTCCATCGGCGTGGGCCAGTACCAGCACGACCTCGCCGAGGCCAAGCTGTCGCGCTCCCTGGACGCCGTGGTGGAGGACTGTGTGAACGGCGTGGGCGTGGACGTCAACACCGCGTCCGTCCCGCTGTTGACCAGGGTGTCGGGCGTGACCTCCACGCTGGCCCGCAACATCGTCGCGCACCGCGACGCCAACGGCCCCTTCCGCACCCGCGAGGCCCTGCGCTCGGTGCCGCGTCTGGGCCCGAAGGCGTTCGAGCAGTGCGCCGGCTTCCTGCGCGTCAACGGCGGTGACGACCCCCTGGACGCCTCCGCGGTCCACCCGGAGGCCTACCCGGTCGTCCGCCGGATCCTGGCGCGGGTCGGCACCGACCTGCCGTCGCTGATCGGCGACAAGGCGGCGCTGTCGGCGATCCGCCCGCAGGACTTCGTCGACGACACCTTCGGCCTGCCGACGGTCACCGACATCCTCGCCGAGCTCGACAAGCCGGGCCGCGACCCGCGTCCGGCGTTCACCACCGCCACCTTCAAGGAGGGCGTGGAGAAGCTGGACGACCTGGAGCCGGGCATGATCCTGGAGGGCGTGGTCACCAACGTCGCCGCCTTCGGGGCGTTCGTGGACGTGGGCGTGCACCAGGACGGGCTCGTCCACGTCTCCGCGCTGTCCTACGACTTCGTCAAGGACCCGCGCGACGTGGTCAAGTCCGGCGACATCGTCAAGGTCAAGGTGCAGGAGGTCGACACGGCCCGCAAGCGCATCTCGCTGACCATGCGCCTGGACGACGAGGCTCCCTCCGGCGAGGAGCGGCGCGGCGGCCGCGGCGACGGTGGCGGCAAGGGCCGGTCCCAGGGCAAGGGCCGGGGCGGCCAGGGCCAGGGGAACAACCGGGGCGGCCGCGGCGGCGGACGCGGCGGCCAGGGCGGGGGCCGCGACGCCGCTCCCTCGGGCGCGATGGCCGACGCGCTGCGCCGCGCGGGCCTGGGCCGCTAGACGGTTCACGCGGTCGCGGGGCGTCCCCGCGACCGCGGTCGCGGACGCGACGGTGGCCGGGAGTGCTCCCGGCCGCCGTCCCGGCGGGCGCGCCTCAGACGCAGTCGCGCGGGATCACCGACGTGAAGATCCGCGTGGCCACGCGCCGCGCCCCCTCATAGGCGTCCAGCGTGGCGTGCAGGTGGAAGTCGGTCTCCGTCGACGTCAGCACCGTGCGCGTCGTGGTCCGCACCGACCAGTCGCCGCGGGCGAACCCCATCGTCCACACCGTCTCGCCACGGACGGTTTCGTAGTCGTTGCCGACCCAGCTGTAGTGCTCCTCTGCCCGCCGGGTCACCTCCAGGCCGATGTCGTCGAACGACACCGTCCCCAGGTCCTTGACCACGTTCAGGGACGCCCGGTAGGTCACCAGGTCGTGGGACAGCTCCCACCGCTCCTTTCCGGGCTCCACCTCCCTGGTCGGGACCGGGGCCGTGCCCTCCGGTTCGTCGAACGGCACCGCTCCCCCGTCGCCCGCCTCCGCCGGACGCACCGGCAGCAGGACGCGGGTGTGCTCCCCGGGGAACACCGACAGCGTCACCGGTTCGGGCGGCGGCCAGGCCAGCGGCCAGTACGAGGTGGACACCGCGATCCGGATCCGGTGGCCGGGCGGGAACACCTGCCCCACACCGTTCAGCGGGACCGACACCCGGTACCGGCGGCCCGGTTCGAGCCGTTCGGGCGCCTCGTGGCCCCGCGCGTGGGCGAGGTTGAGCAGCCCGTAGGTCACCCTGGTGGCCTCGCCCTTGGGCGTGACGTCGCACAGGCGCACGGCGACCATCGCGTCCGGACGGTCCACGGCCAGGTCCAGCTCGACCGCCACCGACCCCAGGATCTCCACCGGCTCGGTCAGCGGACGGCTGTCGAAGACCATCGACCCGCCGTCGTCCTCGCGCTGGTCGTAGGGCAGGTCCGGCGGGGCGTTGTAGGAGCACCACTTGCCCGCGTGCTGTCCCGTCGACAGCGGGGACGACAGGGTCGAGACCACCTCCGACTCCGGTTCCTCCCCCTTCTCCAGCAGGCGCCCGGCCCCCAGCGCGCGCGGCTCGACGACGATGTTCGGCGAGGGCCACTGCGCCTCGCCGACCCAGCGCCCTGGCCGCTCCTCGTAGGCCGTGGACGGCGGCACGCTCTCCTGCATCCACGCACGCAGCGCCGGCGCCTCCATCACGTCGTTGTCCACACCCTTGAGCCACCGGTCCCACCAGCGCACCATCTCCTGGAGGAAGCCGATGGCGGGCCCGGGTTTGCCCAGGTGCGGGTACTTGTGCGACCACGGGCCCAGCAGCCCCAGACACGGTGACCGCAGTCCGGCCAGCAGTCGGAAGACGCTGTTGGAGTAGCCGTCCGCCCACCCGCTCACCGCCATCACCGGCACCTCGATCGCGTCGAGATCCTCGGCGACCGAACCGTGCTTCCAGTACTCGTCCCGGTGCTGGTGGCGCAGCCACGTGTCGAGCCACAGGCCGCTGCCCTCCAGCCGCTCGTGCCACATCTTGCGCCACTTGCCGCCGACGAGTTCGGGGTCGGGCGGGCAGGAGTTGTAGGCGAACATCGTCGACGCCCAGGACAGGTTGTCGCCGAGCAGGCACCCGCCCATGTAGTGCACGTCGTCGCTGTAGCGGTCGTCGGTCGAACACGCCGAGACGATCGCGCGCAGGCTCTCCGGCCGCCGCGCGGCCACCTGCAGGGCGTTGAACCCGCCCCAGGAGATGCCCATCATCCCGGTGCTGCCGTCGCACCAGGGCTGTTCCGCCAGCCAGGCCAGCACCTCCTCGGCGTCCAGCAGCTCGCGCTCCAGGTACTCGTCGGTGAGCACGCCCTCGGAGTCGCCGCTGCCCCGCAGGTCCACGCGCGCGCACGCGTACCCGTGCCCGGCCATGTAGGGGTGGTGGATGGAGTCGCGCTGGGCGGTCAGGTCCCGCCGGCGGTAGGGGATGAACTCCAGCACGGCGGGCACGGGGCGGTCGTCGCTGTCCACGGGCCGCCAGATCCGCGCGGCGAGGTGGACCCCGTCGCTGAGCGGGATCTGGACGAACTCGTCCTCACGGACGTCGTTGGGCAGGTCGCTGACGGTTCGCATCGTGTCGGATCCCTCCTCACTCTCGTGCCCGGTCCTCGGCGCTCCGGATGGTGAACGGGAGCTCCCCCGCACACGCCCGGTACCTGCGCTCGCACTCGTCGATGTCCCGGGCCCCCACGATCACGTGGGCCAGTTCGTAGCTGTAGCTGTCCTGGATGGGCAGGTCCGAGAGCCACTCGCCCTCGTGCGCCACCACCTCCACCCACGCGTCGGGCGCCTGCTCGCGCGCCCGGGCCACGTCCTGGGCCGTGGGCGCGCGCTCCACGAAGCCGTCGCCGAAGCGGCGCACGAACCACTTGGCCGCCACCTCGTACTCCCCGCCGCGCACCACGTCGGGCTCCTGTCCCAGGGCGAGGCGCAGGCAGATCTCGTGGTTGGAGACCCCGTTCACGAGTTCGAGCATCCGCGCGTGCGACTGGGAGTGCCGCGGATTGATCTCCACGAGCGTGATGGCGCCGCTCTCCGGCTCGTGGAAGTACTCGATGTTGAACGTCGTGTCGTCCAGTCCGACCCGGGAGATGACTCGTTCGCTCAGGTCGATCAGGCGCCGCTGGGCCTCCTCCGGCACGCGCGAGGGGTACTCGTAGCACAGGAAGCTCGAGGTGCCGGGGTAGTGCGGGGAGTCGATGATGCCGTACACGTGCGGAACCCCGTCGCGGACGTAGCCCTCCACGGTGAGCTGGTCACCGACGGCCTCCTCCTCCGCCAGCGCGGCGGTACCCCCCGCGTCCTCGACCTCCGGCGGCAGGCTGACCCGGTCCATCGCCCACTGGAACGCGTCGCCGATCCGTCCGGCGCCCGCCCTGATCTCGCCCATCGCCTCCTGGAACTCGGCGTCGTCGGTGACGCGGAAGGCCAGCTCGGAGGAGAAGGACTTCACCGGTTTGACCCACAGCGGGTAGGACAGGCCGTCCGGCTTGGCGGTCTCGTCCAGGTCGACCTCGCCGAACCGCGGCACGGCCTCGGGGATGACCGCGCGCTGCTCCAGACGGCTCCAGTACTTGTGCTCGCACCGCACCACCGACCCCAGGGACGTGCAGCGCAGCCCGCGCGGCCCGCACAGCAGCGGCACCAGCGAGCTCACCGGGAAGTCCCAGTAGCCGATGACGGCGTCGACGGTCCCCTCGAAGGAGTCCAGGCGCCGCTCCGCCAGCGCGAGCAGGGCGGGCATGTCCACCTCGTGGTCCTGGCCGAGCTCCTCCCAGCCGAGCAGTGGCCGGAAGCGGTAGCCGTCGGCGCCGGGCAGGGACTCCAACACGTCGAGGTTCTGCTCGTCCAGCCCGAGAACGAACACGTTCTTGGTCATCGCACACCTCCGACGGGGGCTGTCGTCGGCGGCCGTGCCCTGACTCTGCGGCGGTCACCGGGCACCGACCGGCCGGCCCCTACCTGAGACGGTGCCCAGTGAGTCGGCGCTGCCCTCGCCATCGCGGAGATTTCCGCAGGTTTTACCGTGCGATGACCTGCCCCGGTCCGTGCCGCCCGGGGCCCTCACGACCGGTCACCGTGGCGCGAACGCCACCTTCGCCCACAGGTCGCGCAGCGGCGACTCGTCCGTGGCGTGGAGTTCGTCGACGGTGTCCCACACCTTGACCGCGGTCGCCTCGCGCGTCACCGCCGGCCAGCCGGGGTCGCCCGAGGCGGCGAAGTCCCGCCAGGCGGCGACCATCCGGTCCGACAGCCCCCGGTGCACGGGCTCGGGCGGACCGTCGAGCAGGAAGCGGCCGAAGTCGGTGTCCAGGTTCCCGAACGCGAACGGCAGGTCCAGGGCGTGGCAGGCGCCCAGGCGCCCGCCCATCGCCGGGCTGCGGAACCCGAACCGGAAGAAGTGCGCCCGGCCGCCCGCCGCCGCGTGCGCCTCGGCCAGGGCCACCGTGTACTGGGCGAACAGCGCGTCGCCCATGATGGCGCAGTACAGGTCCCGGGGATCGGCTCCGGGGAGGGTCCGGCGGTACCGGGACAAGGCGTCCTCCGGCAGGCCGACCTGCGCGGCCGTGGCCTCCAGGGCGGCGTCGCCGTCGATCTCCACGCTCTGGCCCAGCTCGGTGAACAGTCGGTACTCGTCGGCGTTGTGCCCGAGCAGCACGTCGATGTCGTGGGCGCCGCCCTTGGCCACGGTCTCCAGCGGCGGTTCGGGCAGTTCGGGTCCGCCGACCACGGGGGCGTAGCAGGTGAACGGTTTGGCCTTGACGCCCGGCCCGCGCGAGGGGCCGGCCAGGACGGTGTCGGTGGCCTCCAGCAGCCGTTCGGGCGGCAGCTCCGCCAGCGCGTCCGCGTCCAGGGGGACGCCCGCGGCCTCGGCGATCCGCTCCGACACACGGCGCGCCGACTCCAGGCCCAGGTGGTCCCCGGGCACGCTGTGCGCGATGACGCGGCGGAAGAGCCCCCGGGCGCCCGGGGAGGCCATGAGGCACAGCACGGACCCCGCCCCGGCCGACTCCCCGGCCACGGTCACGTTGCCGGGGTCGCCCCCGAAGGCGGCGATGTTGTCCCGGACCCACCGCAGCGCGGCCGCCTGGTCGAGCAGGCCCCGGTTGTCGGGGCGGCCGGGCACGTGGCCGAACCCCTCGAACCCCAGGCGGTAGTTGACGCTGACCACCACGAGGCCGCTCTCGGCGAGCCGGGTGCCGTCGTAGGTGGCCTCGGAGGCGGCTCCGACGATGTAGGCGCCGCCGTGGATCCACACCAGGACGGGGGCGCGGTCGCCCTCGCGGGCGGCGGTCCACACGTTGAGCACGAGGCAGTCCAGCGGGGTGTCGGGGCTCCACGGCGCGGCGCCGACCATCTGGCCGCCCTGGGGCGCGGGCGGACCGAAGTCCACGCACTCGCGCACGTCCGTCCAGGCCGGTGCGGGCGCCGGGGCGGCGAAGCGGTGGGGGCCGAAGGGCGCGGCGGCGTAGGGGATGCCCCGGTAGGCGGTGACCGCGCCGCTGTCCGAGCGCGAGGAGGCCACCCCCCGAATACTCCCGCCGGTGGTCGTCACGGTCTGTTCTGCGTCCACGAGTTCCTCCCAGGAGATCCGTGCCCCTACCTAACAACGTTAGGTAACCCTGCGCAAGACCCGCAAGCCGACCTCCCGCCCCGCGGCGCCGCGACCCTCGGCCCGCACCCCTGGTGACCCCGGGCCCCGTGCCGTACCATCCGGTAACATACCACCCGGTCGGTATGACCACCCGAACGACGAAGGGGCTTCCCCATGCGCGCCATCCAGATCACCGAGTTCGGCGGACCCGAGGTCCTCGTCCCCACCGAACTGCCCGACCCCGAGCCGGGCCCCGGCCAGGTCCTGATCGACGTCACGCGCGCGGGCGTGAACTACGCCGACACCCACCAGGCGGAGAACAGCTACCTGGCCCCCTCCTCCCTGCCCATGGTGCCGGGCGCCGAGGTCGCCGGCCGCACCCCCGACGGCCGGCGCGTCGTCGCCCTGACCTCCGGGGGCGGCTACGCCGAGCGCACCGCCGCCGATCCCGCCATGTGCTTCGACATCCCCGACGACGTCTCCGACGAGGCCGCGCTGGCCCTGATCGTCCAGGGCGCCACCGCGTGGGTGCTGCTGCGGCGCACCGCCCGGATGGACCCGGGCGAGTCGGTGGTCGTGCACGCCGCGGCCGGCGGCGTGGGCACCCTCGCCGTCCAGCTCGCCAAGGCCTTCGGCGCCGGGCGGGTCATCGCCGTGGCCAGCAGCGAGGCCAAGCGCAAGTACGCGCTCGACCTGGGCGCCGACGCCGCCGTGGACTCCGCCGCTCCCGACATGACCGCGGCGCTCATCGAGGCCAACGAGGGGCGGCGCGTCGACATCGTCCTGGACATGGTCGGCGGCCGGGTGACCGACGAGAGCGTGCGCGCGCTGGCCCCGTTCGGCCGCCTGGCCTTCTACGGGATGGCCTCGCGCGAGGCGCCCAAGCCCGTCCAGCTGCCCAACCTCATGCGCTTCTCCACGACCGTGGGCGGCATGTGGCTCCCGCACGCCTGGCTGCTGCCCGGCGAGGTGGTCGACCAGGCAATGGGCGAGCTGCTGGCGATGGTGAGCGACGGGCGGCTGCGCCCCGTGCTCGGCGAGTGCTACCCGCTGTCCGAGGCGCACCGCGCGCACGAGGCCCTGCGCGCCCGCGGCACCATCGGCAAGCTCACCCTCGACCCCTCGGCCTGAGCCCCGCCCGCCGCGGTCCCTCGCCGCGGCTCCGGTACCGGTGCGGCCGGGCCGTCCGTCAGGACCGCTCGGCCGCCACCGCCGCGCGCACGGCGGGCGCGACCTCGGCCGCGAACACCTCGACCTGCCGGACGGGCTCCTCGGCGGGACCGAAGACGAAGGTGTCCATGCCATGGACCAGCACCAGTTCGGTCAGCTGCTCCACCCACTGCTCGACGGGACCCTCCAGGAAGCCCCGGGAGGCGCCGCCGGTGATCGTGCCCCACACGTTGTAGGCGCGCCGGATCTCCGCGGGGTCGCGGCCGACCCGGGCCGCGCCCGCGTCGATGCGCGCCTGCATGTCCGGCAGCCGGTCCGGGGTGGCGTATCCGCTGGAGGGGAGCCACCCGTCGGCCATCCGCCCCAGCGCGCCGAGCAGCCGCGGACCGAGCACGCCCAGCCAGACGCCCATGTCGTGGACCGGCCGCGGCCCCGGCTTGACCCCGGACAGCCGGTAGTGCCTGCCCTCGTAGCGCACCGAGCGCGCGTCGGACCACAGGAGTCGGACGACCTCGACCGCCTCGACCAGGGCGTCGGCCGCCTCCCGCGGGCTGCGCTCGTCGCCGCCCATGGCCACCACCGCCTCCCAGAACGCCCCGGCGCCCAGACCCAGCTCGAAGCGTCCTCCGGAGAGCACGTCCAGGCTGGCCGCGGACTTGGCGATGACCGCGGGCGAGCGCAGCGGCAGGTTCGCCACGTCCGGGAAGACCCGCAGCCGCTCGGTGCGCGCCAGCACGGTGGCCATGAGGCTCCAGGTGTCCAGGTGCCGGCGCTGGTAGGGATGGTCCTGGAACCCGGCGAACTCCAGTCCGCCGCGCTCGGCGGCGGCGACCACGCCCCACAGTTCGCGCAGGGACTCGGCGTCGGCGTTCGGGGACGGGAACACCCCGAACTCCACCTCGCGTCCGTAGTCGGTCATCCGGATTCCCCTCCCCTACTCGGCCGACCCGTACACCAGGTCGGCGTAGTCGCGGTGCCGCTGGATCCAGCCCTTGACGAAGGGGCACAGCGGCAGCACCTTCAGCCCGCGCGAGCGGACGTCGTCCAGGGCCGCGCGCACCAGGGCGCCGCCCAGTCCCCGGCCCTCGAAGGCGGGATCGATCTCGGTGTGGGTGAACGTGACCAGCTCGTCGGTGAGGATGTACTCGGCGAAGCCGGCCACCTTCCCGTCCGCCGTGATCTCGTACCGGCGCCGGTCGCGTGCGTCGACGACGTCGTCGTTGGCCATGGACTCTCCCACTGTCGGTCTCGGTGGCGGGCGGTCGGCCCGCACCGCCATTCTTCCCTGCCCCCGTCCCTCCCACCCGAGGCGCCCCTTGCGGCGCGCACCCGCCGACACATAGAGTCGTGCCTGCATACCGACCAGTCGGTCTAAGGAGAACGTATGACTTCCCGGTTCGGCGGCCGCACCGCCATCGTCACCGGAGCGAGCCGGGGCATCGGCCTGGCCATCGCCCGGCGACTCGTCGACGAGGGCGCCCGCGTCTGCGTCACCGCACGCAAGCCCGAGCCCCTGGCGGAGGCCGTGACGGCCCTCGGCGGACCCGAGCACGCCATCGGCGTGGCGGGCGGCGCCGACCAGCCCGAACACCAGGACGAGGCGATCGCCGCGACCCTGGAGGCCTTCGGCGGTGTCGACCTCCTGGTGAACAACACGGGCATCAACCCCGTCTACGGCCGCATGGTCGACCTCGACCTGTCCGCGGCCCGCAAGATGGTCGAGGTCAACGCGCTGTCCGCGATCGGGTGGGTCCAGAAGGCGCACAAGGCCTGGATGGGCGAGCACGGCGGCGCCATCGTGAACGTGTCGTCGGTCGCCGGGACCAAGCCCGCCCCCGGCATCGGCTTCTACGGCGCCACCAAGGCGATGCTGAGCCACATCACCACCGAGCTCGCCCTCGAACTCGCCCCCGACGTACGCGTCAACGGCGTCGCCCCGGCCGTGGTCAAGACCCAGTTCGCCAGCGCCCTGTACGAGGGCCGTGAGGAGCAGGTCGCGGCCGGCTACCCCCTGGGCCGGCTCGGCGTCCCCGAGGACGTCGCCGGCGCCGTCGCCTTCCTGCTCTCCGAGGACGCCGCCTGGGTCACCGGCCGCACCCTCGTCCTGGACGGCGGGACCACTCTCACCGGAGGCGTGTGACATGGACCTGAACAACATCGGAGCGGTCGTCACCGGGGCCGGCAACGGCATCGGCGCCGCCCTCGCCCGCCGACTGGCCGGCGAGGGCGCCCGCGTGGTCGTCAACGACCTGGACGCCGGCGCGGCCGAGGCGGTGGCCGCCGAGATCGGCGGGATCGCCGTACCCGGCGACGCCGCGAGCGAGGCCGGCGTCACCGCACTGATCGCCGAGGCCGGCGCCCACCTGGGCGCGATCGACCTGTACGTGGCCAACGCCGGGGTCGGCACCGGCGGCTTCCAGGACGCCGCCGAGAGCGACTGGGACCTGTCCTGGCAGGTCAACGTCATGGGCCACGTGCGCGCCGCCCGTGAGCTGGTGCCCGGCTGGCTGGAGCGCGGTCAGGGCCGGTTCGTCTCGACCGTCTCGGCCGCCGGCCTGCTCACCATGCTCGCCAGCGCGCCCTACTCGGTGACCAAGCACGCCGCCCTGGCCTTCGGCGAGTGGCTGTCGGCCACCTACGGCGACCGCGGGATCACGGTCCAGTGCGTGTGCCCGCTGGGCGTGCGCACGAACATGCTCGACTCCGCCGGCGAGGTCGGCAAGGCACTGATGGACGCGAGCGCGATCACCCCCGAGGAGGTCGCGGACGCGGTCATGGCGGGCCTGGCCGACGGGCGCTTCCTCATCCTGCCGCACCCGGAGGTCGCCGACTACTACGCGGCCCGGGCCGCCGACACCGACGGCTGGCTGTCGGGCATGCGGCGCCTGCGGACCAAGGTCTTCGCCGAGGAGGGCAACGAATGAGCGGTGACCTGCCCGGCCTGGACCTGGAACGGCTGCGCGCCCACCTCGACGCGGCCGTCCCGGGCCTGGTGTCGGGACCGCTGAGCGGCGAGGTGGTGGCGGGGGGCAAGTCCAACCTGACCTACACCGTCACCGACGGGACCGGCCGGTGGGTCGTGCGCCGCCCGCCCCTGGGCCACGTCCTGGCCACGGCGCACGACATGCCGCGCGAGTACCGCGTGATGACGGCTCTGCGCGACACCGCCGTCCCCGTGCCGCGGACCCACACCCTGTGCGAGGACACCGAGGTGCTCGGCGCGCCCTTCTACGTCATGGAGCACGTACCGGGCACCCCCTTCCGCACGAGCGCGGAGATCGCGCCGCTGGGCGCCGCCGGCGTCCGGTCGGTGGCCGAGGAGCTGGTCACGACCCTGGGCGCGCTGCACGCGGTGGTGCCCGAGGAGGTCGGACTGGGCGACTTCGGCCGTCCCGCGGGCTTCCTCGAACGCCAGGTGCGCCGCTGGGGCAAGCAGCTCGCGGCCTCGCGCAGCCGCGACATCCCCGGGATCGACGAGCTGCACGAACGGCTCGCGGCCACGCTGCCGGAGCAGTCGGCCGCCGGGATCGTGCACGGCGACTACCGGCTGGACAACGTGCTGGTGAGCCCCGAGGGGAAGCTGAACGCGGTCCTGGACTGGGAGATGGCCACCCTGGGCGACCCCCTGGTCGACCTCGGCCTGATGCTGGTCTACCGCGACCAGCCCACGAACGTCGGCGGGGCCTCGGCGCCCGCCACCTCGGCGGAGGGCTTCCCCTCCTCCTCCGAACTGGTGGAGCTCTACACCGCCGCGACCGGGCGCGACGTGTCCCGGCTCGGATGGTACGTCGCCTTCGGCTGCTTCAAGCTGGCCGTGATCGCCGAGGGCATCCACCTGCGCCACAGCAAGGGGCTGACGGTCGGGGCGGGCTTCGACCGGATCGGCGACATGGTCGCCCCCCTGGTCCGACGCGCCCACGCCACTCTCAAGGAGGACTGATGGACTTCGCCTACGACAAGGAGACCGAGGAGCTGCGCGAGAAGCTGCTCGGCTTCATGGACGAGTACGTGTACCCGGCCGAGGCGGTCCTGGAGCAGCAGAGGGCCGAACTCCCCGACCCCTGGGCCACGGCGCCGATCGTCTTCGAACTCCAGGCCAAGGCGCGCGAGCTGGGCCTGTGGAACCTGTTCCTGGCCGGCCACCCCGAGCACGGGGGCCTGCCCAACCTCCAGTACGCCCCCCTGGCCGAGATCACCGGGCGCAGCCCGCGCCTGGGCCCGATCGCGCTCAACTGCGCCGCGCCCGACACCGGGAACATGGAGGTGCTGACGATGTTCGGCACCCCCGAGCAGAAGAAGCGGTGGCTGGATCCGCTGCTGGACGCGAGCATCCGCTCGGCGTTCGCGATGACCGAGCCCGCGGTGGCCTCCTCCGACGCCACCAACATCGGCACCACCATCACGCGCGACGGCGACTCCTACGTCGTCGACGGGCGCAAGTGGTTCATCACCGGCGCGCTCAACCCGGCGTGCGAGATCCTCATCGTCATGGGCAAGACCGACCCGGACGCCGAGCGCCACCGCCAGCAGAGCATGGTGCTGGTCCCGCGCGACACCCCCGGGGTGCGGGTCGAACGGGGCATGACCGTGTACGGCTACGACGACGGCGACCACGGCGGGCACGCCGAGGTCGTGTTCGACAACGTGCGGGTGCCGGCGGAGAACCTCATCGGCGGCGAGGGCGAGGGCTTCGCGATCGCCCAGGCCCGACTCGGTCCGGGGCGCATCCACCACTGCATGCGCGCGATCGGCATGGCCGAGCGGGCCTTGGAGCTCACGTGCCGCCGGGTCCTGGACCGGGTGGCCTTCGGCCGTCCGCTGGCCGACCAGGGCGTGGTCCGGGAGTGGATCGCCGAGGCGCGCGTGCGCATCGAACAGGTGCGCCTGCTGGTCCTCAAGACGGCCTACCTGATGGACACGGTGGGCAACAAGGGGGCGCACACCGAGATCCAGGCGATCAAGATCGCCACCCCGCGGGCCGTGGAGTGGATCCTGGACAAGGCGATCCAGGCGCACGGGGCCGCCGGGGTGAGCCAGGACGTGCCGCTGGCCGCCTGGAGCGCGGCCGTGCGGACGCTGCGCCTGGCGGACGGACCGGACGAGGTGCACCTGCGCTCGCTGGCCCGCGCGGAGCTGCGCAAGTACGCCTGATCCGCACGTGCGGGAGGGGGTCGGGGGCGCCACCCCGGCCCCCTCCCGTGTCAGGAACGGGGGCGCAGGCTCGTCAGGAGCATCTCGGAGAAGTGGCGGGCCACGTCCTCCCCGGAGAGCGGGCCGTCCTTGCGGTACCAGGTGCCCAGGTGGTGCACCGACCCGAAGAAGTAGTCCACGACCAGGTCGGCGGGCACGTCGTCGCGGAAGACGCCCTCGCTCTGGCCCTGCTGGACGAGGTCGCGGAAGAGTTCGTGGTAGCGGCGCCGTTCGGCGCGCACCGTCTTCTGCTTGGTCTCGCCCAGCTGGTGCATGGAGCGGAAGAAGATGACGGTATCGTCCAGGTTGGCGACGCTGGTGACGATGACGTCGGCGGCCGCGGCGCGCACGCGCTCGGCGACCGGTTCCTCGCGGCCCGCGATCTGCTGCAGGTGCTCGGTCTGCATGCGCAGGACCCGGGCGTAGACCTCGTAGAGCAGGTCGTCCTTGGAGCCGAAGTAGTGGTACATCGCGCCCTTGGTCACCCCGGCCGCGACCACGATCTCCTGCACCGACGTGCTCTCGAAGCCGCGCTCGGCGAACAGCCGGGTGGCCGCCCCGAGCAGGCGTTCGGGAACCGACCCCCCGTCGGTCCCGTTGCCCGCCGTCCGCTGTCCTCGCGCCATGCCCGTCCTCACTTCGTACCCCGTCGCGCCCCCTGGGGGCTCCGTCACCGGGACAGCATACCGACCGGCTGGTACCCCAGGGAGGGGCTCGGACCCGGCCGCCGCGTGACTCCGCGCTCATCGGCGGGGACGGCGGGGGGCCGCCCAGCGCGGAACGGGCTCACACCGGGCCGCCTGGCCCGGGCGTCCCGGCCGCCAGCAGCGTCTCACGGGCGCGGGCGTACTTGGCGCGCAGGCGCTCGGCCCGGGCCGCGGGCAGGGCCGCCAGGCGCTCCTCGTCGGCGTTGTGCGCGTTGTCGGCGAGCTTGACCAGCCGGCCGAGCGGGTCGGCGGCGGCACGGCGGACGAGGTCGTCGTAGGACTCCCCCGGGCGGCGCGTGACCGCCTCGACCGCGGCGACCACCTCCGCGGGGCAGCCCCGCGCCCGCAGGTCCGCGGCGGTGAGCGGGGTGTCCTCCAGGACGTCGTGCAGGACCCCGGCCATCTGAACGGACTCGCCGTGTCCGGCCAACCGGTCGCGCACGGCCAGGACGTGCTCGGTGTAGGGCCGGCCCGCCTTGTCGGTCTGGCCCGCGTGCGCCCGCTCGGCCAGCGCGGTGGCCTCCTCCAGTGTCATCGGCACACGTGCTCCTTCCTCTCGGCGCTGCTCCGCGATGGGTACCGATGGAGTACCCCCGAACCCCCTCGGACGGACCTCGTGCGCACTCGTGACCTTCCCTCCTGGCTCTTCGCCACCGCCGGCCTCCGCGCCGCCCGCAGCACGGCGCAGCCTCGTCGCGAGGCGGTCGAACGCCGCCGCGAGCTCCTGCCCGTCGACCACCTCGATGTCGACGTCCAGCTGTGTCATCCACAGCGCGAGCCCGTCGGGGTCGTTGGAACCCAGCTCGACACGGCACGTGGACTCGTCGACCGCCTCGATGTCGACCGGGATGGGGATCTTCGCGGCGACCTTGGCGGCGGGAGCGTGCACGAGGACCCGGGCACGGTAGGTCCAGGCCGCCTTGCTGACGCGTTTGACGACGAACTCGACGACGTTGCCCTCCGGGATCACGCGCGGCCGGAACCGCGCACCCGTCGGTGCGTGCGCGACCATGCGGTCGACACGGAAGACCCGCCAGTCGTCACGGTCGAGATCCCACGCGAGCAGGTACCAGAGCGGTCCCCAGCCCACGAGTCGGTGCGGTTCGGTGTGGCGGTCACCCGTGTCGCCCCCGGGCTTGGTGTATCCGAACCGGAGCCGCTCGTGGCCTCGGATCGCGGCGGCGACCGTGCCGAGGACCGACAGATCGAGCGGCGGATCGGCCCCTGGAACGACGCTCGTCGCCTCGCGTACCGCCTCCACGCGCCGGCGCAGGCGTGAGGGCAGCACCTGCTCCAGCTTCGCGAGCGCGGTGAGCGACGTCTCCTCGACTCCGACCCTCTGGGTGGCGACCGCGCCCAGCCCGACCGCGACGGCGACGGCCTCGTCGTCGTCGAGCAGCAGCGGGGGCATCGCCGTCCCCGCGGCCAGCCGGTACCCGCCCGCGACGCCGGGGCGCGCGTCCACGGGATAGCCGAGCGACCGCAGCCTGCCGATGTCGGCGCGCACGGTCCGCGTGCTCACACCGAGCCGGCCCGCGAGCTCGGAGCCCGTCCAGTCGCGCTTGAGCTGGAGCAGTGAGAGCAGTGCGAGCAGGCGGGCCGAGGTCTCCACCATGTTCCCCATCGTGTCAGCAATCGCGGAAGCCACCCTGCCGCATTGCCTGGAAACGTCGGTCCCATGAACGAGAACGAGGCACTCACACCCTTCCGCGTCGACATCCCGCAGGCCGACATCGACGACCTGCGCCACCGGCTGGCACGTACCCGCTGGCCGGACCCCGTGCCCGGCCGGTCCGACCGCGCCGACTTCGACCGCGGCATCCCGCTGGTGTACCTGAAGGAACTGGCCGAGTACTGGCACGACGGGTTCGACTGGCGGGCGCAGGAGGAGAGGCTCAACAGGTACGAGCAGGTCACGACGGTCGTCGACGGCCAGCGGTTCCACGTCGTCCACGCGCGGTCGACGAACCCGCAGGCCGTCCCGCTGCTGCTGAACCACGGCTGGCCGGGCTCGTTCGTCGAGTACCAGCGGCTCATCCCGCTGCTGACCGACGAGTTCCACGTGGTCGTCCCGGCGCTGCCCGGCTTCGGATTCTCCACCCCGCTGTCAGGGACCGGCTGGGAGCTGGCGCGGACGACGGAGGCCTACGCCGAGATCATGACCCGTCTGGGCCACGGCAGGTTCGCGGCCCACGGCACCGACATCGGTTCGGGCACCGCCGGCCGCCTCGCGGCGCTCCACCCGGAGCGCGTCATCGGCACGCACATCGGCGGCGACCGCCGGCTGCTCGGGCTGCTCGGCGACAAGTTCCCCTACCCCGAGGGCCTGTCCGAGGACGAGACCGCCCAGATCGAGGCCCTGCGCACCGAGGACAAGGCCGAGCGCGGGTATCTCCTGATGCAGGACCACCGCCCCGACACGATCGGCCCGGCGCTCACCGACTCGCCGGTCGGTCAGCTCGCGTGGATCGCGGAGAAGTTCAGGACCAGGACCGGCGGCGGCTACCGGACGCCGGACGAGTCGGTCGACCGCGACCAGCTCCTCACGAACGTCAGCCTGTACTGGTTCACCCGCAGCGGCGCGTCGAGCGCGCAGTTCTACTACGAGGCCGAGCACTCCGGAGTCGACCTGCTCATGGCCTCCGACGTGCCGTCCGGCTGGGCGGTGTTCGACACCCACCCGCTCGTGCGCCGCGCGATGGACCCGTGGAAGGCGGTCGGCCACTGGAGCGAGTTCGCCGAGGGCGGCCACTTCCCCGCGATGGAGGAGCCGGAGCTGCTCGCCGGCGACATCCGCGCCTTCTTCCGCGGCCTCTCCTGACTCCTGGACCCGGCCCCGGCCGAACCGGGTCCTGGGCGCCGACCGCCTCCGGAACACGTCCTAGGCGTAGGCGTCGGCGAACTCCGCCGAGGGCGCGATGGGAGTGATGACGTCCACCAGGACCCCGTTCGGGTCGGCGACGATGAAGTGCCGCTGGCCGAAGTCCTCGCTGCGCAGTTCCAGTTCGGGGCGCAGGCCCTCACCGGCCACCAACCGCTCCCACTCGGCGTCCACGTCCTCCACCTCGATGTTGAGGAGGAGTCCTCGGACGGGGTGGCGGTAGGCGGCCGGGAGGGTGGGGTGGGTGTGGTCGAGCAGGGCCAGTTCGAGGTCGGGCGGGCCGGGGCGGCGCAGGCTCACGTACCAGTCGGCGGCGAAGGTCTCCTCGAAGCCGAACAGGCGGGTGTAGAAGTCGCGCGACTCCGCCAGACGGGAGGTGCAGAGGACGGGATAGAAGCCGGTGAGCGTCATGGGGAACCCCTTTCACATACTGTCGGTATGTGAAAGTACGCTAGTGACGTACCGCCGGTATGTCAATGGAGGGGACCCATGGCCACGAACGGACGCGCCGAGCAGCGCGAGCGCACGCGCAGGACCCTGGTCGCGCACGGCCGCCGGCTCTTCGCCGAACGCGGCTACGCGGACGTGGGGCTGGCCGAGATCGTCGCGGCGGCCGCGGTGACCAAGGGCGCGCTCTACCACCACTTCGCGGGCAAGGCCGACCTGTTCCGCGCGGTGCTCGCCGAGGTCCAGGGCGAGGTGGCCGACGCCGTGGCCGCACGAGCCGACGCGTGCGAGGACCCGTGGGACCGGCTGACCGCGGGGTGCCGGGCCTTCCTCACCGCGAGCACGGCACCGGACGTGCAGCGGATCATGCTGGTCGACGGACCCGCGGTCCTCGGGTGGAGCGAGTGGCGCGCCCTGGACGAGGCGTCCTCCGCGCGGCACCTGCACGAGGCGCTGAGCGCCCTGGTGGCGGCGGGCGTCCTCCCCGAGCAGCCGGTGGCACCCGTGGCCCACCTGCTGTCCGGGGCGATGAACGAGGCGGCGCTGTGGCTGGCCGGCTCCGCCTCCCCCACCGGCCTGGAGGACGTGTGGGCGGCGCTCTCGCGCATGCTGGAGTCGCTGCGCGCGGCCTGAAGTACCGGTCCGCGCCCGCCGAACGCTATCGTGACGGGCATGTCGGAGACCTCGCAACCGCAGAGCCCGCAGGCGGAGCAGGACTTCCGGGCCGACTTCGTCCGCCGCTTCGCCGAGTTCTGGCAGTCCCAGGGACGCCCCCGCGCCGAGGGCCGCATCGTGGGGTTCCTGCTGGTCGCCGACAGGGACGCGGTCAGCGCGGAGGAGGTCGCCGAGGGCGCCGGGGTCAGCCGGGGATCGGTCTCGGAGTCCGTGCGCCGCCTGCGCGGCCTGGGGTTCGTGACCCTGGTCGAGGCGCCCGACCGCCGCTCACGGCTGATCACCATGGACGAGGACGTGTGGGGCGGCTTCCTGCGCAACGAGCGCGGCTACCTGCGCGACCAGCGCGACCTGGCCCGGTCGGCGCTGGAGCGCCTGCCGGACCTGGGCGCGTCCGCCCGCACCCGGCTGCGCAACATGCACGACTACATGGCCTGGCTCGACGACTACCACGACACGCTCCTCACCCACTGGGAGGAGTACAAGGCGCGCCGCGACTGAGCCGGGGCGGGACCGGAGGGCTCAGACCCTCTCGTGCGGGATGACCAGCGGCGTCCGCGTCCGCGGATCGGGCACGACGTCGCAGGGCAGCCCGAACACCTCCTCCACCAGCTCCGCGGTGACCACGGCGCCGGGCGGGCCGTCGGCGACCACGCGTCCGCCGCTCATCATCACCAGCCGGGTCGCGAACCGGGCGGCCTGGGCCAGGTCGTGCAGGACGGCGACGACCGTGCGGCCGTCCCGGTGCAGGGCGGCGAACAGCTCCAGGAGGTCGTACTGGTGGGCGATGTCCAGGAAGGTCGTGGGCTCGTCCAGCAGCAGGACACCGGTGTCCTGGGCCAGCACCATCGCCACCCACGCCCGCTGGCGCTGCCCGCCCGAGAGCGCGCCCACCTGGGCGTCCGCCAGCGCGGTCAGGCCGGTGAGCTCCAGGGCCCGGCCGATCGCCTCCTCGTCCTCGGGGCTCCACTGCCGCAGCAGGGTGCGGTGCGGGAAGCGGCCGCGTGCGGCCAGCGCGCGCACGGTGATGCCCTCGGGCGCGATCGGGCTCTGCGGCAGCAGCGCGAGCCTGCGGGCGACCGCCTTCGCGCGCTGGGCGCGGATGTCGGCGCCGTGCAGCAGCACCCGGCCGGACGCCGGCGTGTTGACCCGGCCCAGCGCCTTGAGCAGGGTGGACTTGCCGCACCCGTTGGGGCCGACGATGACCGTGAACTCGCCGTCGGCCACCGCCAGGTCCAGGTCGCGCACGACCGGCTCGCCGCCGTACCCGAGCGTCAGGCCCTCCGCGGCCAGCACAGGTCCCTCGTTCACAGGTTTCCCCTTCGCCATTCTCTGATGAGCAGGTAGCCGAGGTAGACGCCGCCGAGGGCCATGGTGAACAGGCCCACGGGCAGGCCGTCGCCGATCGGCGAGTGCTGCACGGCCAGGTCGGCCAGGACCAGCAATAGGGCGCCGACCACGGCGGCCACGGCCATGTTGGGCCCGGGGGCGCCGGTCGTCCTGCGCGCGATCTGCGGCGCGGTCAGGGCGACGAACGCGATCGGTCCGGCGACACTGACCGCGGCGGCGGTGAGCACGACCGACAGGCTGATCGCGGCCGTGCGGGTGGACCTGGCCCGACCGCCCAGCGCGTCGGCGAGCTCGTCGCCCATCTCGTTCACGGCGATCGCCCCGGCGATCACCAGGACCAGGGGCACCGCCAGGGCGACGACGCCCCAGATGACCGCGGCGTGCTCCCAGGAGCGGGCGCCCAGGCTGCCGTACAGGTAGGCGTGCAGGACGCTGGCCTGGTCGCGGGCCATCACCGCGACCACGAACTCGCTGACGGCGTGCGCCATCGCCGCCACGCCGATCCCGGCGACGATCAGGCGTCCGGGGTGGCGCAGCCCGGTGCCGGTGGCCGTGGCCACGATCAGCATCGCCAGCGCCGCCCCGCCCAGGGCGCCCAGGGGCACGGGCACGATGCCGGGCAGCACCAGCGCGGCGATCGCCGCGCCCGCTCCGGCGCCGGCGCCCAGGCCGATCACGTCGGGGCTGCCCAGCGGGTTGCGGGTGACGGACTGGAAGAGCGCCCCGGCCAGGCCGAGGGCGGCACCGGTTCCGGCGGCCACGGCCAGGCGGGGACCGCGCAACCGGTCCAGGACGAAGGTCTCGGTGGCCTCCCCGGCCCCGGCGACCACGGTGGGCAGCCGGGTCAGCGGGATGCCCAGCCGGCCCAGGCTCAGCGTGGCGGCCGCGGCGGCGACCAGGAGGACGAGCAGGAGCGCGGCGACGAGCAGGGAGCGCGGGTGGACGGGCAGCGCCACCGCGCGGCCCAGCCGGAACACGCGCTGCCCGGACCCCGCCGGCGCGGTGTCCGGTTCGGCCGCCGACGGGCGGCGGGTGGTCAGGGCCGGTCTCATGTGGTCTCCCGCATGCGGCGGACGGCGTACAACAGGACGGGGGCGCCCACGAACGCGGTGACGACGCCGACCATGAGCTCGGTGGGACGGACGACCGTGCGCGCCACGACGTCGGCCACCAGGAGCAGGGTCGGGCCGGCCAGGAGCGCGAAGGGCACCTGCACGCGAAAGTCCACGCCCACCAGGGCGCGCACCACGTGCGGGACGGCCAGGCCGACGAAGGCGATGGGGCCGGCCGCCGCGGTGGCGCCGGCGGCCAGCACGGTGGCCGCGACGAGGCCGCCCGAACGCACCCACGCGGTGTTGGCGCCGGTGGCCACGGCCGCCTCCTCGCCCAGCGCCAGGGCGTTGAGGCCGCCGGAGACGGCCAGGCCCAGGGCCGCTCCCACGGCCACCACCGGCAGAACGGAGGCGACCACGTCGAAGTCGCGGCCGGCGAGGGAGCCGACCACCCAGTGGCGGTAGCTGTCGAAGACGTCGGGGAAGGTCAGCCCGAGGGCCTGGACGTAGGCCGTGAGCACGGCGGAGACCACCGCTCCGGCCAGGACCAGCCGGACCATGCCGCCGTCGCCGCCCCGGCTGCCCACGGCGTGGGCGGCCAGTCCGGCCAGTACGGCTCCGGGCAGCGCCCACCACACGGTCGCCGTGACCGACGTGGGTCCGAGCACGGCGGTGGCGGTCACCACCGCGGCGGCGGCGCCCGCGTTGACGCCCAGGAGCCCGGGGTCGGCGAGGGGGTTGCGGGTCACGCCCTGCATGAGCGTGCCGGACAGCGCCAGAGCCGCCCCGGCGACGATGCCCAGGACGGTGCGGGGGTAGCGGCTCTCCACCACCGTGGCGGTGAATCCGTCGGCGTCACCGGTCAGGACCCGCCACACCTCCAGGGGCGTGGTGGGCTTGCTGCCCAGGACGAGGCTGAGGAGGACGGCCCCGGTCAGCGCCGCCGCACCCGCGCCGATCATGACGAGGGTGCGGGCGGGGCCGGTCCGGGGCGGTGTCGCGATGGTCTTCACGGTCACCCGGTCGGTCGGTGTCAGTCGTCGAGCTGCGAGGCGGCCTCGTCGATGAGGGGGACGTAGCGCTCGACCACCCACGGGACGGTCAGCGGGTTGATGATGGAGGAGGCGGTGACGAAGGAGGGGTCGTCACTGGCGACCACGGAGCCGCGCTCGATGGCGGGGATGGCCGCGTACAGGTCCTGCGCCTCGATCTCGGCGCGGGTCTCGGGGTCGCTGTAGAAGGTGAAGACCAGGTCGCTGTCGGCGATGGTGTCGGCGTTCTCCAGGCCGATGACGGCCGAGTCGGTGCCCTCGGTCTCGGGCAGGTCCTCCACGACCGGGTCGACGGTCAGGCCGAGCCCCCGCACCATGGCCACGCGCTGCTCGTCGGGCAGGAACACGCCGAGCGTGCCCGGTCCGTCCGTGTAGACGTAGGAGAAGGTGAGGTCGGCGAAGTGCGGGTTGGCCTCGGCGGCCTCGGCGAACTGTCCCTCGATGCCCTCGACGAGTCCTGCGGCCTCCTCGGGCTTGCCGAGCGCCTCGCCGATGATCTCGATCTGCTGGTCCCAGTCGGTGCTCCAGGGCAGGTCGGGGTAGGCGACCGTGGGGGCGATGTCGGTCAGGACGTCGTACTGCTCCTGCGTGACGCCCGACCAGGGGGCGAGGATGACGTCGGGTTCGAGTTCGATGATCGCCTCGAAGTCGATGTCGTCGGCGCCGGCGAACTGGGTGGGCAGCTCCTCGCCCGACTCGGTGACCGCCTCGTGGATCCACGGCAGGTAGCCGGTGTCGTCGCTGCCCCACTCGTAGCTCTCGATGCCCACGGGCACCACGCCCAGGGCGATCGAGGTCTCGGCCGATCCCTGGCCGAGGGTGACCACGCGCTCGGGCTGCTCGGGGATCTCCGCGGTGCCGAGGGCGCTGTCGATGCTCACCGGGAAGGCTCCCCCGGCGGTGCCGCCGCCCTCGCTCCCGCCGTCCTCGGCGCCGCCGGTGCCGCAGGCGGTCAGGCCCAGGGCCAGGAGTGTGGTCAGTCCGAGGCCGCCGACGCGGCGGAGGGTGGAGTCCATGGTTGAGCTGCTTTCTTCGTCATGAGGGAGTGGCCGGCGGGCCGGATCCGTGCAAGGGGGACGACACACGGACACAACGGGAGAAGCCCGGCGAACGAAGGTTAGTCTAACCTCACTTCCATCTCATTTCAAAAATTCTGAATCGTGCGCCCCAGGCCGGAACGCCGGGCGGGAACCACAGCGGGGCCGCCGGTATCCCGCCCGGCATGAGCTTCGACACACCTGGACCGAACGTCGCCAAGCGGCGCCTCGCCCTCCCCGTGACGGCAGCCGGTTGCAGAAGCGGTCCCGCGGGGATACGCAAGGGGGAAACGGAAGCGACGAAGGGGAACCCATGTGCCTGCACGGAACCGGTGAGACCGTCCGCTCACGCAGCGGCGCGGCGGCTCCGGCCGGAGCGCGCCCCGCGCCGGCCACCAGGCCCTGGCCCGAGGGCTTCCGGCACGTGGCGGATCTGAGCCACGTACTCTCCCCGACCATGCCGGGCTGGGACGACGACAAGCCGCGCCGCGAGACCCTCGCCGAGTCCGCACCGGACGGCGAGTTCGGGTTCTACCTGCAGAAATGGACCTTCAGCGAGCACACCGGCACCCACCTGGACGCGCCGGGCCACGTGATCGGCGGCGGCCGCCTGGTCCCCGACATCCGCCCGGAGGAACTGGTGGCCCCGGCCGCAGTGATCGACATCCGCGCCCGCGCGGCCGAGGACCCGGACACGGTGGTGACCGTGGACGACGTCCTGGAGTTCGAGAAGACGCACGGCACGATCCCGCCGGGCGCGGCCGTACTGATGCACTCCGGTTGGAGCGAGCGCTGGACCAGGGGCGACGAGGCGGTACGCGGAGTGGCCGCGGACGGCTCCTGGCACTTCCCGGGCTTCGGACCGGAGGCCTGCGAGTTCCTCGTCTCCCGCCGGGAGATCGCCGGAGTGGGCGTGGACACGCTCAGCACCGATCCGGGGAACTCGCCGGACTTCCCCGCCCACGAGGTCGTCGGCCGGGCCGACCGCTGGGGCTTGGAGGCCCTCACCGGCCTGGACCGGCTCCCGCCGAGCGGCGCCCTGCTCAGCGTGGGCGTGCTGCCCGGCCTGGACGCCTCCGGCGGCCCGAGCCGCGTCCTCGCCCTCTGGTGACACCCCCCGCGCACACGAGTGCCCCGGGCAGGCCGGTCAAGGCCGCCTCAGCCCCAGGGGGTCGAACCTGCACGAAAGCGGCCCACCTTGACCCCATGTGGCGAGAGGCAGCCCGATCCGGCCGACCTCAGCCCGAGGGGGTGGGAGCCGCACGAAAACGGCCTACCTCCACCCCAGGGGGTGAAAGGTAGGCCGTTCAGTTATGCGGAGCCACAGGGGGTCTATCCGGGCCAAAGCAGGAAGAACCGCGCCGCAGGCGTCCGTTGAGGGCGGTGGCGGGCGACGGCGTGGGCACGAGCGGAGGCCCAAAGAAAACACAGGTGTGAGGGGCGCGCCGGTGCCTGCAGGAGGAGACGGGGCCGCAGCGAGGAACGAGCAAGGCAAGTCGACGACGAAGGCCCCGGCGTGAAGCGCCCCGAGCACACCCCGGCATGAAGCGCCCTACGCCGACCGCCGGTCCGACTCCTCGTCGGGCGGAGTACGCGGGACGATCGTGGGATTCACGTTGTCGATCACCGTCTCCCGCGTAATGATCACCTGACCCACATCCTCACGCGAGGGCACCTCGTACATCACCGACAACAACACCTCCTCGATGATCGCCCGCAACCCACGAGCACCCGTCCCCCGAATGATCCCCTGCTCAGCGATCGCCTCCAACGCATCCGACGTGAACTCCAACTCCACGCCGTCCAACTCGAACAACCGCTGATACTGCTTCACCAGAGCATTCCGCGGACGCGTCAGAATCTCCACCAACGCCCGACGATCCAGATCATGCACACTCGTGATCACCGGCAACCGACCGATGAACTCCGGAATCATCCCGAACTTCAACAGGTCCTCCGGCATCACCTCACCGAACAACGCCGACTCCGCCACCTCGGACTTGGGACGCAACACCGCGTTGAACCCCATCCCCTGACGACCCGCACGCGACTCGATCAACTTCTCCAGACCCGCGAACGCACCACCACAGATGAACAACACATTCGTCGTGTCGATCTGGATGAACTCCTGATGCGGATGCTTACGACCACCCTGCGGCGGCACCGACGCCGTCGTCCCCTCCAGGATCTTCAACAGCGCCTGCTGCACACCCTCACCCGACACATCACGCGTGATCGAGGGATTCTCACTCTTACGCGCGACCTTGTCGACCTCATCGATGTAGATGATCCCCGTCTCGGCCTTCTTCACGTCATAATCGGCCGCCTGGATCAACTTCAACAGGATGTTCTCCACATCCTCACCGACATACCCCGCCTCGGTCAGCGCCGTCGCGTCCGCGATCGCGAACGGAACATTCAGAATCCGCGCCAGCGTCTGCGCCAACAACGTCTTCCCCGACCCCGTCGGCCCCAACAGCAAAATGTTGGACTTGGCGATCTCCACACCCTCGTCGCCCGGCCGGTCACCCTCCGAACGCACACGCTTGTAGTGGTTGTACACCGCCACCGACAGCGCCTTCTTCGCCTGGTCCTGACCGATCACGTACGAGTCCAGGAACTCATAGATCTCACGCGGCTTCGGCAGACTGTCCCACGCCAGATCGGAGGTCTCGACCGTGTCCTCCTCGTCCACGATCTCGTTGCACAGTCCGACGCACTCGTCGCAGATGCAGATGTGGCCGGGGCCCGCGATCAGCCTGCGGACCTGGCGCTGGTCCTTGCCGCAGAACGAGCACTGCAGAAGTGGCCCGCTGTCACCGGTGCGTGTCACTCGAACGTTCTCCTCACACGGGCGGCGCCCGGGGCGATCGGCGGCGGGAACGAACCCCCGTGCCAGATGTTCACATCATCCGAATGTTCAAGGTATCTCCTGTCAGGGCAGGTGACAAAGCCACACTCCGCGCCCCCGGGGACAGACCCGTGCACGTGTCCCACCTCACTCCTCACGATCTCACATCCAGGCGTGCGCCCGAGATGGCCACAGCGTGTCCCGCGCCGCGTCCGCTCGCCCGCGCCACGACCCGCCCGTCCCGTACCTGGACCGCCGTCTCGGCGGCGTCGCCCGGCTGCCGCGCGCCCACGGCCGCGGCGGCTTCCCCGGTGTCGTCGAGCACCAGGCGCAGCCGCGGGCGCGCGTGCGCGGGGAAGGAGCGCCGCAGGCTCGCGCCGAGGTCGGCCGCGCACAGCCGGGCCAGCGGCATCCGCTCGGCCGGGTCGTCGGTGACCACCACGGCCGCCACCGGCGTGTGCGCGGGCGCCGAGCGCAGCGCGTCCTCGACCGCCTCCAGCCGGGACAGCCCCAGGACGAGCACGATCCCGTCCGCGCCGAGTCCGGCCTCGCTCCCCCGGAGCACGTCCGGGGCGGCGGGCGGCGACCACGGCTCGTCGGTGGGCTCCGCGGGCACCGCGTGGTCGAGGTGGGGCGGTGGCCAGGCGTCGGCCAGGTCGAGGCCGGCCAGCCGCTCGCAGGCGCGGATCACGTTGAAGGGGTCCACGAGGCCCGGCGCCACGACCGCGGTCTGCGCCGCGCCCACGAGGGTGGTGAGCACGGTCTCGGCCAGTCGGACCCGGCGCCGGCCGGGCTCACCCGGCCCTTCCAGGGCCTCCAGGGCGAGCCCGAGCAGGACCGCGCCGAGCCGGTTGAGCTGGGTGTAGGAGCGCCGCGTGGGTTCGTCGGCCAGGACCTCGGAGGTCAGCACCGAGCCCAGCCCGGGCGGTCCGCCGAAGTCGGTGAGCGGGAAGCGCTCGGTCCAGGCGCGCGCCAGGGCGCCGAGGGCGTCGGCGACCGTGTGGACCGCGTCCGCCTCGGAGAGGCCCTCGGAGCGGGCCTCGCGGTCGGCCTGTTCGGCGGCCTGCGCCAGGACGGCGAAGTACAGGGCGCGCTTGCCGGGGAAGTTGGAGTAGACGGCGCCCCGGGTGAGGTCGGCCCGGGCGGCGATGCCGTCGACCTTGGCGTCGCGGAACCCGCGCTCGGCGAACTCCTCGCCGGCGGCGGCCAGCACCCGGGCCCGGTTGCGGGCCCGCTGCTCGACCCTGTTGAGGCGGACCATCGTCCTCCCTTGTTCGGCGTCGTCCCATCCTAGGGTGGGATACGACGAACATCCGGGTGGTCGCGGTATCCCCGTGTCCGGGGCACCGTGCCGCACCCGCCGCCGCTGACGGACGTGCCGGGCTTCGTCCAGGTCGACGGTTCTCCTGGCGTTTTCTGACGTTATGCTGTCCGTCGGCCACCGGGACCGGAGCACCGCCCGGGGCCCCAGCGCGCCCGCCGACATCCGCCGATCGGGACACGCGCACAGGCGTCCCCTGGTTCCCGGACGCCGGCACAGCGCCCGCCCGCGACAACCGAGGTCCCCTCCACGATGAGCGCACCCCCGTCGTTCGCCCTGCCCGCGTCCGCCCAGGACCTGACCGCGGCCGATCCCGGCCGTATCGGCCCCTACCGACTGCTGGCACGGCTCGGCGCCGGCGGGATGGGCATCGTCTACGCCGCCGTGGAGTCCGACGGCGGCACGCGGCCCGTGGCGGTCAAGCTCGTGCACGCCGAGTTCTCCGCGGACGCCGAGTTCCGCACCCGTTTCGCCCGCGAGGTCGACCTCCTGGGCCGGGTCGGCGGTGCGTGCGCGGTGCCGCTGCTGGCCGCCGACCCCGACGCCGACCGGCCGTGGCTGGCCACACCGCTGGTGCGGGGCGGCACCCTGGGCGAGCACCTGCGCCGGCACGGCCCCCTGGACGAGGCCCTGGTCCGCGGGCTCGCGGGCGGTGTGGCCGAGGCGCTGGCGCAGATCCACGGGGCGGGGATCGCCCACCGCGACCTCAAGCCGGCCAACGTCATCCTCTCCCCGGAGGGTCCGCGGGTGCTGGACTTCGGTGTGGCCCGCGCCATCGACCAGACCGCCCTGACCCGTACCGGCGCGGTGTCCGGCTCCCCGGGGTGGATCAGCCCCGAGCAGTACCGCGGCGAGCCGGTCTCCACGGCCGACGACGTGTTCGCCTGGGGCGCCCTGGTGGCCTACGCCGCCACCGGCCGGCCTCCGTTCGGCACGGGCAACGCCGCGGTCGTGGCCAACCGCGTGCTCAGCGGCGAACCCGACCTGGAGGGCTTCCACGGGCCGCTGGCCGACCTGGCCCGGCGGGCGCTGGCCAAGCACGCGGCCGAGCGCCCGACCGCGCTGGACCTGGTCACCGGGGTGATCCAGGCCGGGATGCCCCAGCGTGCGATCGCTCCCCTGACCGACCACACGGCGGCGGCCGACGCCGTGTCGGCGCAGCTGGACCGGGACTGGCACGGCGTCCCCGCGGGCGCCGAGCGCTCGGTGCACGCGCCCGCCGCCGACCGTCCGGGGGCGGGCCGCCTCCTGGCCGTGACCGGCGCGGTCCTGGGCACGGTCCTGCTGGTGGCGGCGCTGGCCGGAGGCGGCCTGGCCCTGCAGCGCAACTGGGACTCCCTGCCGGTGGCGGCGTGGCTGTCGTCGGAGGAGGAGCCCTCGCCGTCCGGGGAGTCCGACGCGGAGGAGGACGAGGCCCGCCGTCCCGGCCCGGTCGCCCAGGAACCCACGGAGGAGCCCTCCGGGCCCGAGGAGTCGCCCTCCCCGACGGCCTCGGCCGAGGCGTCGGAGGTGGAAGAGGAACCGAGGGAGACCGCGGACGCCTCGGAGGAGCCCTCGGAGGAGCCCGAACCCGAGCCCGCCACGTGGACGATCACCGTCTTCAACGCCGAGGAGCCCTGCCGTGCCCCGCGCACGCCCGAGTGCTCCATGCGCCTGACCCACGATCCGTACCGGCCCTACGCCGAGGCCGGCAACAGGGCCGGGGCGGTCTGGCACAACGACCGCCTGGAGGCGGCCTGCATGGTCGGGAACGGCGGAACCGTCTCCGACGAGAGCGGATACAGCACGACGGACTGGTACAAGGTGACCACGTCGGACGGGGTCACCGGGTGGCTGCCCGGCGCCCGCACCCGCGACGGCCAGGGTGTGCGCGCCTGCGACACCGGCGAGGTCTGAGCGCGGGCCGCGCGGTTCGGGAGCCGTCCAGGACGAGCGGGCCGGAGCTGATCGGTTGCGGGCGCTCGACGGCCCGGGCGTCCATCTCGGTGGGGATCGGCATGCCCCGACTCCAGCACGCCCGCCCGGCGGGTTCAACGAGCGGGCGCCGCCGCGTCCTCTTCGGCCAGGGCGCGCTCGGTCGCCCGGTCGGCGGGCAGGTGGACGACCAGCCGCAGTCCGTCGCCGCCGGGGAGTTCGAGGTCCTCGAAGGTCAGGCGCAGCTCGCCGCCGCCGGACCGGTACCAGCGCTCGTCGCCGAATCCCGACGGCAGGGCCCGGTCGAACCGGAATCGGTGCGCGAAGTCGGCGTCGGCCTCCTCCAGCTCGGCCGCCAGGGCGGCGGCGAAGGGGTCGCCGAGCGCCACGGCGGTGCGCAGGACGCGCACGTGCCGGTCGGCGACCGCGTCCCAGTCCGGGTAGGCGTCGCGGGCCCGGGGGTCGGTGAAGACGTAGCGCGCCAGATTGGGTTCGGGGGCGTCGAACAGCCCCAGGGGGCGCGCCCAGCGCTCGAAGCCGGGGCTGGCGGCCAGGACGTCGTCGAGTCCGTTGCGCACGAAGGCGGGTGTGGCGTCCAGGCGGTCGAGCAGGGCCCGGACGGAGGGGCGCACCTGCCGGGGCGGGCCGTTCACCCCCTCGCAGACGGCGCCGGAGGCGACCTTGGACAGCCGCATCATGTGGACGCGTTCCTCCGCGGTCATGCGCAGGGCGTCGGCCAGGGCCATGAGGACCTCGGCCGAGGGGCGGCGGTCGCGGCCCTGTTCCAGGCGGATCAGGTACTCGACGCTGACCCCGGCGAGCACCGCGAGTTCGGAGCGGCGCAGCCCGGGGGTGCGTCGCCGATCACCCTCGGGCAGTCCCGCCTCGGCAGGGGTGAGTGCTTCCCGGCCGGCCCGCAGGAACGCGCCGAGTTCGTTGTCCGCCACCGGGCCAGGCTACCGCGCGGGGGTCGGCCGTCGTCCGGGTGTCCCTGTGGGGGCCAGTCCCACGGCGGCCTCCCTCCTTCGCTCCAGTCCGGGCCACAGTGGCCGCATGACCGCACACACCTGTTTCCGGGACGCCCGCCGCGCGCGGCCCGCGTCCGCCGTCCTGCCCGTCCGCCCCTGCCCGCGCGAGGTGGGGTGAGCATGCGCTACCGGCTGCTGGGCCGCACCGGCCTGCGCGTGTCCGAGATCTTCCTGGGCGCGATGACCTTCGCCGAACCGCACGAGTCCCGGCGGGTGCTCGACACCTACGCCGACGCCGGGGGCAACGTCGTGGACACCGCCTCGGCCTACGGCGAGAGCGAGTCGGTGCTGGGCGGGCTCCTCCGGGGCCGCCGGGACCGCTTCGTGCTGGCCACGAAGTACACGCTCTCGCGCGACGCGTCCGATCCCAACGGCGCGGGCAACCACCGCAAGAACCTCCGGCTCTCGCTGGAACGCAGCCTGCGGCGCCTGGAGACCGACCACGTCGACCTCTACTGGGTGCACCTCTGGGACCGGTACACCCCGTTGGAGGAGACCATGCGGGCGCTGGACGACGCGGTCCGCGCGGGCAAGGTCCTGTACGTCGGGATCTCCGACGCCCCGGCCTGGGTGGTCGCCCGGGCCAACGCGCTCGCCGAGTGGCGCGACTGGACGCCGTTCGCGGGGGTGCAGGTGCCCTACAACCTGTTGCAGCGGGACATCGAGCGCGAGCTGCTGCCGATGGCCGACGCCTGCGGTCTGAGCGTGGCGGCCTGGGCGCCGCTGGCCCGCGGCGTGCTGTCGGGTCGCTACTCCGGCCCGGGTCCGGCGGCGGCCGGACGTGTCGATCCCTCCGGCCTCGGCGACCGCGACCACACGGCCGCCGCCGCGGTCCGTGCGGTCGCCGACGAGGTGGGGGCCACCCCCGCGCAGGTCGCGCTGGCCTGGACCATGGCGCGGTCGGCCGCGGTGCACCCGCTCGTGGGGGTGAGCAGCGCCGACCAGCTGAGGGAGAACCTGGGTGCGGTGGACGTGGAGCTGCCCGAGGCGGCGCTGCGGCGACTGGAGGTCGCCGTGTCCTTCGACGTCGGATTCCCGGGCGACTTCATCGCGGAGTGCGAGCCGTCGCCGTTCGTGTTCGGCGACGCCGACATGAGCCTGGTCCGCCGCCCCGGCGGCTCCCTCGACCGGAGCCGGTACCGACCGTGATCACACGATGACCTCAGTCCACCGTTTCGGCGAAGTCCCGCACCGCTCGGTCGAAGGCGCCGGGCTGTTCGACGTTGCACAGGTGGCCGGACTCGGGCAGGACGACCAGCCGGGCGCCGGGGATGGCCCCGGCCAGGGCGGCGCCCACGGTGCCGGCCGGTGCCCGGCGGTCGTCGTCGCCGTGCACCACCAGTGCCGGAACGTCGATCCGGGCGAGGTGGGGGCGCAGGTCCGCCGCGGCGACCGCGCGGGCCATCGTGCGGAAGCCCGAGGGATGGAAGTCCGACATGATGCCCGTGACCTCGTCGACGACGCCGCTCGGCGCACGCGGGGTGAGCAGGCCCGGCATCCAGTCGGGCACGAACTCCTCCGGGCGCAGGCCGGCCTGGGCCAGGCAGGACGCCAGGCGCGCACGGCACTCCCGATCGGAGAGGGAGCCCGCCCATCCGGCGTAGGCGCCGACGAGGACGAGCGCGGTGGACCGGCCCGGGTGGCGGTGCTGGAACTCCAGGGCGAGGGTCCCTCCCCAGGAGAGCCCGCACAGGACCGGATCGGTGACGCCGAGTTCGGAGAGCAGGGCGGCGAGGCAGTCGGCGTACTCGGGCAGGCGCCAGTGCTCGGGGGGATCCTCCGACCGGCCGCAGCCCGGGGCGTCCCAGGCCAGGATGCCGAACCGGTCGCGCAGCCCCTCGAGCTGGGGCCTCCAAGCGCGCGCGTCCTGGAGGATCCCGTGCAGAAGGACGAGGGATGGACCGTCTCCGGTGCGGTCGAAGGCGACCCTGAGCCCTCCGATCTCGGTGTGGCCCACATCACCATGATCACACGCGCGCCCCGCCCGTGAAACCCCGCGGACCGGCGTCCGCGCAGGTCGAAGCCTCACCCCGGTGGAGCCGCGAACGGCCCCGCCGGCAACGGGTGGCGGCGCAGGAAGGCCGCGACGGCCGCGGCGACCCTGTCGGTCGCGGTCAGGGCCATGGCGTGGTCGGCCCCCGGGATCACGACGTCGTCGGCGTGCGGCAGCAGGTCGAGTACGCGTACACGGACCTCCGCGAAGAGCGGGCCGCTGGAGGCGCCGCCGACGTGCAGGACCGGACAGCCGATCCGTCGCGCGTCGGCGGCGTCGAACTCCCAGTCCAGCAGGGCCGGCAGGTCGTGGTCGAAGAAGGCGGCCGCGTCGCGCTCCATCCCGGCCGAGGCTCCGGGCAGCACCCGGTCGAAGGTCGCGCGCTCCCATCGGAGAGCGGAGAGGAACTCGTCCAGGGCCGCGCCGACACCGTGCTCGCGGCGGTACCGGATCAGCCGCCGGACGGTGTCGCGGAAACCGGCCGCGCCGGGCGTGCCGGAGGGCGGGGGCTCCAGCAGGGTGAGGGTGTGGACGCGCTCGGGTGCGTCGGCGGCGAGCCGCAGTGCGATCGCCGCGCCGTAGGAGCCGCCCAGGACGTGGGCACGGGCGATCCCGAGCGCGGCCATCAGCTCGGCGCACTCGGCGGCCTCGTCGGGGATGGACCCCGGCCCTGCCGCGGGTGCGCTGTCGCCGTACCCACGGCGGTGGTACAGGACCGTGCGGTGGCCGTCCGCCACGGCGGGGTGTTCGGCCAGGGGCCGGAACTCGTCCGCGGTGAGGGCCGTCTGAACGAACACGACCGGCTCCCCGGAGCCCTGGTCGAGTACGTCGAGTTCGGTGTCGCCGACGGCGACCCGCTGTGGCCGTGCCATCCCCGTCCCCCCGGCGCCGTGGCCGGTGGCCCGAGGGCACGGACCGCGGTTCGGCGGATCGACATCGGAGTGACCCTAGCACCGGCCCCCGTCGGCCGCGGTCAGCGCGGGACGAGGGGGCGGACCTGCCGGCCGACGAAGCGGACGAAGCCCTCGGGGTCGGGCTCGTCGGCGGTGGGCTGCAGGACGACGGTGTCGGCGCCCGCCTCCGCCAGCCGCCGGACGGCCCCGGCGACGGTCTCGGCGTCCCCGGCCACGCCGTGGTCCTCGGCCCGGGCGCCGCCCCAGGCGTCGAGTTCGGCGGCGAGGCGGTCCCGCGCGTCCGGGCCGGTGGCCGCGTGCAGGTAGACGACCAGGTCGGCGCGGCCCGGGCGGCCGGCGGCGCGGCGCCCCTCGTCGACCAGCCGACGCGCCTCGCGGAGTCCGTCCACGGTCATGTCCGCGTCCAGGACGGTGCCGTCGGCGGCCTCACCGGTCAGGCGCAGTGTCCTGGGCCCCTGCCCGCCGGCCAGCACGGGGACGGGTGTCGCGGGCGGCCAGTCGAGCGCGACGCCCTTCAGCCGGACGTAGCGGCCCTCGGTGTCGACCCGCTCGCCGCGCAGCAGCGCGCGCAGCGCCTCCAGGTGCTCGCGCAGCAGGGTCAGGGGCGACTCCGCGCGGGCGCCGACCTGGCCCATCCAGTCCTGGACACCGTGGCCGACGGCGATGGTGGCCCGGCCGGGGAAGAGCCGGTGCAGGGTGGCGGCCTCCATGGCGGTCAGAGCGACGTTGCGCAGCGGTACCGGGAGCAGGCCGATGCCCACGCGCAGGCGGTCGGACCAGGCCAGGGCCGCGGCGGCGGTGGCCACACCGCTCTCCAGGAAGCAGTCCTCCCACAGCCAGAGCTCGTCCAGTCCGGCCTCGTCGGCCGCGCGGACCACTCCGCGCAGTCGTTCGGGAGGGAGCTGGGGGCGAAAGACGGCGCCGAGGGAAGTCATGGACCCTTCCTACCGTCCCTGAACGGCGCGCACAATCCGTCTCGGAACCGAGACGGACTTGTCGACCGGAGGTCGCCGCGCGGTCATCCGGGGCGGGCACAATGGCGCCTCCCCCGTGCCTCCCCCGCGTATCCCCCGTCCGAGAGCGAGTACCCGCCCGTGTCCCCCACCGCCGTCGCCGCCGACCCCGCCCGGCCGCCGCGTACCACCCTCGGCAGCGGCGGGCACCGGCCCGAGATCGACGGCCTGCGCGCCGTGGCGGTGCTCCTGGTGGCCGCCTACCACGTCTGGCTGGGGCGGGTCTCCGGCGGCGTGGACGTCTTCCTGGTGCTCACCGGGTTCCTCATCACCGACTCCCTGGTCCGTGCGGCCACCGGGGAGGGGATCCGCTACGGCGCCTTCCTGGCGCGGCTGGCCGCGCGCCTGGTGCCGACCGCCGCCGTCGTCGTCCTGGCCACCCTGGCCGCGACCTGGCTCCTGCTGCCCGAGACGCGGTGGCGCGGGGCTCCGGGGGACGCGTTCGCGGCACTCCTGTACCACTCGAACTGGCGCCTGGCGCTGGACTCCGTGGACTACCTGGCGCGGGACGGCGACATCAGCCCATTCCAGCACTTCTGGTCCCTCTCGGTCCAGGGGCAGTTCTACCTGCTGTGGCCCGCGCTGGTGGCGGTCGCCGTGCGGGCGGCCCGGCGGGCGGGGCGCGACCCGCGGCCCGTGCTGGTCGGCGCGCTCTCGGCCGTCCTCGTCCTCTCGCTGGCGTACTCGGTCCTGATGACCCGGGCCGACCAGCCGTGGGCCTACTTCGACACCGGCGCCCGGCTGTGGGAGTTCGCGCTCGGCGGGCTGCTGGCCCTCCTGCTTCCGGTCCTGCGGCCCGCCCGGGCGACGCGGGTGGCGCTGGGCTGGACCGGGCTGGCGGCACTGGTGGCCTGCGGTGCGCTGCTGCAGGTGTCGTCGGTCTTCCCGGGGTACGCGGCGCTGTGGCCGACCCTGGCGGCCGCGGCGGTCGTCGTCGCCGGCACCTCCGGCTCGGCCCTGGGCGCCGACCGGCTGCTCACCCTCCGGCCGCTACGCTACCTGGGATCGATCTCCTACGCCCTGTACCTGTGGCACTGGCCGGTGCTGGTGTTCCACCTGGCCGTCACCGGACGCGGTCTGGCGAGCCCCGCGGGCGGAGCGGCCGTGCTCGCGGTGTCGGTGCTGCTGGCGGCGGCGACCACCCCGGTGGCCGACCGGCTGGCCCGGCTGGGCCGCGGTGGCGGGCGCCGGGCCGCGGTGCGCGGGGTGGCGGCGGCCCTGGCCTGCCTGTTTCCGGTGCTGGGGGCCGCGGCGGCCTGGTCCGGCCAGCAGGCCGCCGAACGCGCCCGGTGGGCGGACCTGCTCGCCGACGGGTCGAGCTACCCCGGCGCGGCGGCAGGGGCGGAGGCCGCGGAAGGGGTACCGGACCTGCCGGTGTACCCGCCGCTGGTCTGGGCGGCCGAGGACGCCCCCGTGACCTACGCCGACGGCTGCAACCAGACGACCGCCGGCACGGAGGTGATCACCTGCGTCTACGGGTCCGACGAGCCTGTGCGCACCGTCGCCCTGGTCGGGGGCTCGCACGCCGCGCACTGGTTCCCCGCCCTGGAGGAGATCGCCCACGCGCGCGACTGGCGGCTGGTGAACATCGTCAAGGGCGCGTGCCTGTTCACCGACGCCCCGCAGACCTACCTGGGCGAGCCGTACACGGCGTGCGCGGAGTGGAACCGCGGGGTCATGGCCGAACTCCGGGAGCTGCGGCCGGACACGGTCTTCACCACCGGGACGACGACCAGTCTGGACGGGTCGGCCGGGTTCGGCGAGGAGCAGGTCGTGGACGGCTACGTGGACCGGTGGCGCGAGCTCGACGGCCTGGGGATCGACGTGGTCGCCGTGCGCGACACCCCCCGGTTCGGCTTCGACGTGCCCGGCTGCCTGGCGGCGTCCGGACCCGGGGAGTGCACCGTCGAACCGCAGGGGTCGCTGGCCGCGGTCTCGCCGATGGACGGGCTCGACCTGCCGCCGAACGTCACGGTGCTGGACCTGACCGACCGCTTCTGCGAGCCGGACGTGTGCCGCCCGGTGATCGGCAACGTCCTCGTCTACTGGGACGACAGCCACATCGGCGCGACGTTCATGCGCACGCTGGCGCCGGAGCTGGAACGGCGGTGGATCCGGGCCGAGGGCCGGCAGGGATGAGCCCCGGCGGCCCGTCCGGAGGCGTGCCGCCTCCGGACGTGCGCCGCCTCCCGGCGGGGTCGGCGTGCGGGGGTCAGCGCCCGGTCGCGCCGTCGATCTGCTCCCGGAGGATGTCGGCGTGGCCGGCGTGGCGGCCGGTCTCCTCGATCATGTGGACGAGCGCCCAGCGCGTGCTGGGCGCGGGACGGCGGGAGCGGCGCGGCCTCGGGACCGGTGCGGCCAGGTCGGTGCACCCGTCCAGCACGGCGTTCGCGCGCTCGACGGCCTCCCGATAGCGGGCGACGACGTCGTGCACGCCGTCCTCCGGTGCGGCCCGGAAGGTCGCCGGCCAGTCGGTGACGTCGTCGCCGAGGAACATCGACCGCTCGACCGCGGTCAGGTGGTGGAGCAGGCCGAGCAGGTTGGTGCCCGAGGGCACTCCGGCCGTGCGGACCGCCGGCTCCGGCGCGTCCTCGACCTTCGCGGCGATCGAGGCCCGCAGGTAGTCGAGGAACCCGCGCAGCACGTCGGTCTCGCCGCTCCCGGTCCGGGGTGGCGGGGTGTCGCCGCGGCGGTCGCGGCGGGAGGCAGTGGGCATCGTGGTCCCCTTCTCGTCGGATGCGCCCAGTCTCACCGCGGTCACCGCGCCCTGGCACGCGAACATGCGGTTTCGGCAAGTCGCCCTCCGGGGGCCGTCGGGGCCGGGGCGTGCCGCCGCTACTGGACGGCGCCGTACAGGGGTTGGGCGTGGCCGGCGGCGAACGCGGCGGCGATCAGCAGGAGGCTGACGGCGATGAGCGCCCCGTCCCCGCGGGTCGCCCTGAGGTGGGCGAGCCGGATCCGGCGCCCGTCCGAGTGCTCCGCCGCATAGGTGAACCCCCTGGTCTCCAGGGCCTCCACCGTGGTGCGGGTCCGCTTGGCGGTGTTGAGCATCAGCGGGTAGAAGGCGGCCACGACCGTGGTCGCCGTCCGCACCACGACCCGCCACCCCAGCAGGCCCTTGGACGGCAGCGGGGCGGCGCGCAGCCGGTGCCCGTCGACGACCGTGTGGAACTCCTCCATCAGGATGGGCAGCATCCGGTAGCCGTAGCTCACCCCGAAACTCACCATGGCCGGGGCGTGCAGGCTCAGCAGGGCGTCGGAGAGCTTCTCCGGGTCCAGGGAGACGAAGGCCGCCATGCTCGCCAGACTGACGGTCGCGAGTTTCAGCGTCAGTTCCACCAGTGCCAGGACCGTGCCCAGGTCACCGCCGAACATCCACGCGGCGACCAGGACGTAGACGCTCTCCAGGACGAAGCCGATGACGAACAGCCCGAGGACCAGCGGGCCGACGCGGCTGAGCACCACGAAGGCCGCGCAGACCACGAAGAGCCCGGCCAGCACGGTGATGTTGTGGGTCAGCCAGGGGACGACCGCGAAGATCAGGTACCAGCCGATGACCACCCGGGGGTCGCGCCGGGACAGCAGCCCGCCCCGGGTGGCATAGGCGGTCCGCAGCAGTTCGAGCTTGACCCACTCCACGGACAGCGTGTCGCGTTCCCTACGCATCCTCGCTCCTTCCGGCACGGGGCGGGACCTGCCCCGCGGGGACCGCGGAGGGCTCCAGCCGTGCGAGCAGTTCGGCCACCGACAGCGGCACCGGGCTCAGCCCGATCCGCGCGCCCACCTGGACCACCTGGGGCGGGACCAGGCCGACGGCCGCCATCAGCTCCTCGTCGGCGAAGAGCCCGGCCGGGTCGGTGTCGGCGGCCACGCGCCCGCCCCGGAGCACGACCACCCGGTCGGCCCACTCCGCGACCAGGTGCATGTCATGGGTGGCCACCACCGTGCAGCGGATGCTGCCGGACAGGGCGGACAGCATCGCCGTGACCGCGTCCCGGCTGGCGGTGTCCAGGCTGGAGGTGGGTTCGTCCAGCAGGAGCAGCGCCGGTCGCATGGCCAGGCCGATCCCGAGGGTGGCGCGGCGCTGCTGCCCGCCGGAGAGCAGGCGGCCGTCCCGGTGGGCGAGACCGGCCAGCCGCACCCGCTCCAGCACCTCCTCCACCAGCGCGGCGGCGTCGGCGGCTCCGCGCCCGGTGGGGAACATGGCCACGTCCTCGCGGACGCTGTCCTTGAGGAACATCTGCTCCGGGCGCTGATAGAGGTAGCACACCCGGTCGGCGAGCGCGGCGGCGCCGGTGGTGCGGGTGTCGGTGCCGCCCACACGGACGGTGCCCTCGCGCGGCACCTTCAGCCCGGTGAGCAGCCGCAGCAGGGTGGACTTGCCCGCCCCGTTGCCGCCCACCAGGGCGACCCTGTCCCCTGCGCGCAGGGTCAGGTCCAGCCCGTCGAGCACCAGGGACAGGTCCCCGCCCACCTCCCGGTAGCCGTGGGTCACCCCGGAGAGCTCGGCGACGGGGTCGGGTTCGGGGACGGAGTCGGCGCCGGGGTCGGAGAGCCCCGCGCCCCCGCCCTCCGGCGAGGGCTCCGCCGCGGCGGGGCCGAGTCCGCTCCCGCGCAGCAGGTCGACGGACTCGGCGACGGTCAGGGGTACGGGTCCGGACGGGTCCAGAGCCCGGGCGACCCGCACGACCTGGGGCGCGGGGATGCCGTGGGCGTCCAGCTCCTCGGCGCGGGCCAGCGCCTGGCGGGTGGGCAGGTGCCACACCGGTGCGCCGTCCGCCATCAGCACGACGGAGCGGGCGTGGCGCGCCACGAACTCGGCGTGGTGCTCGATGACCACGACCGTGGTGCCGAGCCGGCGGTTGAGGTCGGTCAGCGCGGCGTAGACGAGTTCCGCCCTGGCCGGGTCGAGTTCGGCCACGGGCTCGTCCACCACGATCACCCCGGGTCGCAGCGCCATGACACTGGCCAGGGCGACCAGGTGCTGCTGACCGCCGGAGAGCTGCCAGGTGAACCGGTCGGCCAGGTGCGCGACGCCGAGCAGTTCCATGGCCTCCTCGGTGCGCTCACGGTGGTCGGGCCGTCCGAAGTTGACCGGGGCGAAGGCCACCTCGTCGCGTACCGTCGGCCGCACGAGCTGGTTGCCGAAGTCCTGGTAGACGTAGCCGACCAGGTGGGAGAGGGCTCCCACCGTCAGGTCGCGGGTGTCCTGGCCCAGGACCGTGACCGAGCCGTCGAAGGTGCCCGACCAGTAGTGCGGGACCAGTCCGTTGAAGGACTTGCACAGCGTCGTCTTGCCCGAGCCGTTCCCGCCGATCACCGCGACGAAGTCGCCGCGTTCGATCCGCAGGTCCACGCCGCGCAGGCTGTCGTCGTCGGCCCCGGGGTAGCGGAACGTCAGTCCCGTCACCTCGATGGCCGGTGCGTCCTCGGGCCCGCTCATCGGGGATCACGTCCGGCCGGTGCGTCCTGGGACGCCTCCGCCCCGGCTCCCGCCTCCTGGGCGGAGCGCTCACGGCGCGAGCGGAGCACGAACCTCGTCGCCGCGACCGACACGACGAGCACGATCAGCGCCGCGGAGACGCCGATCCACAGGAAGCGCTGTCCGTACTGGTCGATGAATCCGGGCTCCCAGACACCGAAGTTGTCCACGATCTCGGAGGTGAAGGCCGCGATCATCGAGACGAAGGACAGCACGATCGCGAGCAGGGCGAAGGCGGCCGTGCCGCGCTGGGCGAGCGGGACCGGGTTGCGCGGGTCGCGCGGCGCCAGGCCCAGCAGCGGCTCGATCTTCCCGTACAGGCGGGGCGCCAGCGCCATGGCGGGCAGGGCGCCGAACAGGACACCGCTGATGAACAGGTCGGTGCCGAACCCGATGCCCTCCAGGAGCAGGACGGACTGCGGCAGGCCCTCCACGTACTCGGCGTCGGCGACGCCCACCCACACCTTGCCGATGTCCACGACGGCGGAGAGCATCTTGTCCACGGTCACGGTCGCCAGCGCCGCCAGCAGCAGCTGCGGCCTGCGGCGGGGGTCGCGGACCAGGCAGCCGCCGATGTAGAGGCCGAGGAACATCTGGAGGTAGCCCTCCAGTTCGCCGATGCCGGAGAAGTCGCCCATCAGCAGGTCGACGAAGACGATCTCGCCGAGCGGGGCGCCGAGGGCGGCGTGGAGCGGGTTGAACAGGGCGACCATGACGACGGGGACGAACGCCAGGTAGGAGACGGACAGCTCGACGGGGCCGATGGAGATCTCGGGCAGGACCTCGGTGACGATGTTGGCGAGGCCGAACAGGGTCATCGACAGGACGAAGACCATGAGCTTCTGCCCGGAGGACAGTTCCGGTGGGCGGGGGGCGTCCGGGGTTCGGGACGGCGGCGTCGACGTGGGCATGGTGGGCCTTTCAGGGGTCGGGGGACACGGGTACGGCGGTCGGGGTTGAGCAGTGCTGGGGCGGGCGGGCCGGGTTCAGGAGTGCTGGGGCAGGCCGGCGGGCGTCCACAGCCCCAGCAGGTCGTCCATCTCGTCGATGACGTGGGTGGGGCGCTCGTGCTCGACGCCGGTCAGGGCGGCGTCGATACGCTCGTCACCGGCCGAGCCGCCGCGGACGAGGACGGTGGTGCCGACTCCGCCGCGGTGGGCGGCGGCGAGGTCGCGCCAGGGCTTGTCGCCCACGAACCAGCTGTGTGCGGGTTCGGCGTCCAGCGCGGTGAGCGCCGCGGCGACGGTGGCGGGGTCGGGCTTGCGGCGGCCGAGTTCGTCGGAGTACACGTGCGCCCCGACGAGGTGCTCGATACCGAAGCGGTCGAGTTCCTCGCGCACGGCCCGGCCGCAGACGGTGTTGGACACGATGGCCACCGGAACGCCCTGGGCCGCGCAGAAGCGCAGGACCTCGGGCACGCCCCGGCGCATGCGGGCGTGGCTCTTGGCACGGGCGTACTCGACCATGAGCTGCGCGGACTCGGCGTACAGGAAGTCCCTGACCCGCGGGGAGAGGTCGCGTCCGACGAACTCGCACCAGAACCGGCGGGGTGAGACCTCCGGGACCGCGGCGCCCTCGGGGTGCGCGCCCTTCCAGACCCGGTAGCGGTCGCGTCCGGCGAGGACCGCCTCCAGCAGGGTGTCGGGGGCGAGCTCGTGCCCGGCCCGGCGCAGGCGGGCGGCGAGCCGTTCGGCGAAGGCGCGCTGGGCGTCGGGGGTGGGGGTGGAGTCGGCGATGACACCGCCCTGGTCGAGGAGGAGCGCGGCGGGGAGCCGGGAGGCCTCGGAGTCACCGGAGCGGCGCGCGCGTGGCCCGGGTCCGGTGGCGGCGCGGCCGTGGGCGCCCCCGGCGGCCGGGACGCTCTCGCGCAGGGGCGCGATCAGTCCTTCGGGGGTGTCGTGGACGGCGTCGGCCCGCACCCGCACCGGGTACGGCGGGGAGTCCGTGTGGTGGTGGCGGGTGAGCAGGACGGCGGCCACTCCGGCGCGGCGCCCGGCGACCACGTCGCGGTCCTGGGTGTCGCCCACGTACCAGCAGCGCTCGGGGACGGTGCCCAGGGCCCGTGCGGCCAGGGCGATCATCTCGGGGTGCGGTTTGCGGATGCCGACCTCGTCGGAGTACACCTGCACGCCGAAGTGGTCCTCCAGCCCGGCCTCGCGCAGGAGCGTGCGGTGGGAGCGGCCGGAGTGGGCGTTGGAGACCATGCCCACCCGCACGCCGAGTTCGTCGGCGGTGGCCAGCAGTTCGCGTATACCGGGGCGCACCTCGTGTTCGGACAGCAGGGTCGACATCCGGGCGAGCAGCTCCGAGGCGCTGCCCGCCAGCACTTCGCGGACCGGGGCGTCCAGGTCCGAGACCAGGAAGTCCGTCCAGATGGTGCGGTGGTCGAGTTCGGCCGGTGTGAGACGGCGGCCCGCGGCGTTCTTCCAGTCCTTGAGCGCCGCGAGCCCCGCGTCGAGCGAGGCGCGCAGGGTGTCGGCGGCCACGGTGTGTCCGGCGCGGGCCAGGACCAGTTCCAGGTGGCGGGCGACGTGGGCGCGGCCCTCCGGCCGCTTGCGCGTCTGGAAGACCACGCCGCCGAAGTCCAACAGCAGGGCTTCGGGGCGGTGGCGGAGTGCGGAGGCGGCCGTGTCCAAGGGTTCCCCTGTCGTAGGCGGCGGTCGGTGTCCTCGGTGTCGACGCTAGGCACGGGCGCCGGACGCGGGGGGAAAGCGAGGTGACTCGCGGGCGAACGAGCTTGGAACGTTCCAAAACCCGGGGCCGGTGTCCCGGAGAGGCCTCGCGGACACGGCACAATGACGGGGTGAGCACACGACGGACGGACGGATCCGGGACCGGGCGGCGGGACAGGCGGCCCACGATCGTGGACGTCGCGGCGGAGGCGGGGGTGTCCAAGTCCCTGGTGTCCCTGGCTCTGCGCGGCGACGACAGGGTCGGCGAGGCGGCGCGCGAGCGCATCCTGACGGCCGCCGAGCGCCTGGGCTACCGCTCCAACACGCTGGCCCGCAGCCTGGTGCAGGGGCGCACCATGATCCTGGGGGTCCTGCTCACCGACCTGGCCAACCCCTACCACACGGAGGTCGTGGCGGGAGTCGAGGAGTCCGCCGATGCCGAGGGCTTCACCGTGCTGCTCGCCCACGGGCAGCGGGACCGGCACCGGCTGGGGCGGCAGCTGGAGTCCCTGCTCCAGCTCAACGTGGACGGTGTGGTGGTGATCAGCTCCTGGCTGGAGCCGGACGCGCTGACCGAGGCCGCGCGGCGCGCCCCCGTGGTGATGGTGGGGCGCCCCACCGCCTTCTCCCCCGGGGTGGACACCGTCGCCAACGACGACGAGGCCGGCGCCCGGGCCGCCGTCCTGCACCTGGCGGAGCTGGGCCACGAGCGGATCGCCCACCTGTCCGGGACCGGACGCCCCGCCTCACGCGCACGTGGTGAGGGCTACCGCGCCACCATGCGCGAACTCGGCCTGGGCGGGCGCGCCGTGGTCCGCCCGATCGGCGACGACCCGCACCAGCGCGCCCGGGCGGCGGCGGAGCTGCTGGAGTCGGCCCGGCCCAGCGCGGTGCTCGCCGTCAACGATCTGGCCGCCCTGGCCCTGCTGGACCAGGCGCACGCCTCCCGCGTGCCCGTCCCGGAGGGCCTGTCCGTGGTCGGCTACGACAACACCGCCCTCGCCGAGACCGTGCGCCCCCGCCTGACCAGCGTGGACCAGCCCCGGCTGGTGATGGGCCGGCTCGCCGTCCGCCTGCTCCTGGAGCGGATGGGCGGCCGTACCGGGGACCGGCACGAAGTCCTCGCCCCCCGCCTGGTCGTGCGCGCGTCCACCGGCCCCGCTTCCACCGGCCCCCTGGCCGCCGCCCCGGACACGGCGGCACAGGGACGGGCCGACGGTTCCGGCCCTCAGGCCTGACCGGGTGAGACCTCCAGGTAGTCGATGTTGGGCAGGCCGTCGGAGCCGGTGGCGACGATCCGGACCGTGGTGCCGCCGGCGTTCACCCGTGCCGTGACCGTCTCGGTGGCCCAGCTCCCCCACGCGCCCGTGGCCGCGAACGGGACCGTCTCCGCGGTGGAGCCGTTCACCACCACGTCCGCGGAACGGCCGCCCGACGCTCCGTTGGCGTACCCGATGACCAAAGTGACCGTCGCCGGGCCGTCGGCGTCCACCGTGAACTCCGCCGCCGCTCCGGCGGCGTTGCCGGTGTTGCAGAAACCGTCGCCGGAGTACCCGGAGTGCTCGGTCTCGATGGCGCCGTCGCAGGTGGCCGGCGCGTGTTCCGCCTCGTGGCGCCCGGACACCGGCGCTTCCCCGCCCCCGTCGTCACCGAAGTCGGCGCCGAGGTCCGTGTGGTCGCGCGGGCGCAGGAACTCCGTGGCGGGGATCGAGCCGTCCGCGGCACGCGGGCCCGTGATCTCCGTGGTCGAGGTGCTGACCAGGTCGGCGTTGCTCCAGTCGTCCCGGAGGTCCCACGAGTTGCCGTCGCCACCCGAGGAACCGAGGTCGACACCCGCCCCGTTGGCCACCGACAGGTTCCGGTTCAGCGTCGGGGTCGACCGGTCGAAGACGAACCCGCTCCCGCCGTTGGCCCAGGCGGTGTTGTTCTCCAGGCGCGGCGAGCCGGTGTTGCCGTTGTCGATGAACCCGCCCACGGCGTTGTCGAAGGCGATGCTGCCGCGCACGACGTGGTCCGCCGCGCCGCGTCCGAGCTTGAAGCCGTTGCCGTCGCCCTCCCAGCCGGGGAAGCCCCAGCGGTCGACGCCGTTGCCCCAGGCGACGGAGTCCTCGATGCGGATCGGGCTGAGGAAGTCCCAGGAGTCGAAGCCGTCGTCGGCGTTGTTCCACATCCGGGCGCCGATCACGACGTTGCCCGAACCGGCTCCCTGCTTGATGGCCAGGCCGTCGGCGCTCTCGCCGTTCTTGCGGGGGTCGCGGTTGCCGTGGCTGTCGAGGTTCAGGACCTGGTTGCCGCTGGAGTCGAGTACGAGGTGCAGACCGGTCTCGTAGTTGTCGCGGGTGACCAGGTCCTTGTAGACGTTGTTGTCGGACTCGATGGCGAAGATCCCGTAGGGCCCGTTGGTGATCTCCAGGTCCTCGAAGCGCCACCAGTCGCCCGCGACGTGGATCGCGCCGCGCTCGATGCGCGGATAGGACTCGCCGAGCGGGGCGGGGGTGTTGGCCATGTTCTCCCCGTCGATGACCACGTGCTCGCCGTCGTAGGCGCGCATGGTGATCGGCTGGGACGAGGTGCCGCTCTTCTCGATCCGGACGTTGACATCGGGATCGTAGGTGCCGCCGCGGATCTGGATCACGGTGCCGGGACCGGCCAGGTCGACTGCGCGCTGGATGGTGCGCAGGGGTGCGGCGACGGTGCCGGGGGCGGAGTCGCTGCCGTCGACCGCGACGGTGAGCGTACCGTCCTGGGCGGCGGCGGGCCGCTCCGCCGCGACCGCCGCGAACGGCATGAGGACCGCCACCGCCGCCGCCAGGGCGAGCCGCAGCGCCCCCCGCGGTGCGCCGTGGGTACGGGGACTACGGGGACTGCTGAACCGCGTCATCGGGAACCTCTCTTCGGACTGCGAGGGGGTGGACCGCGGCCGGGGCGACGGCCCTGGCGCCGGCACCCGGGCCGGCCGGCCCGCCCGATGCGTTCGGACGGTCCGGCCGGTGTCCGGTCGGCTCCGGTGCCCCGGGACGGAACGGCTACAGGTCGACCTCGGTACCGCCGATGGTCACCACGAGGCGGCCGTCCGAGTCGAAGCCCCAGTCCATGGACCCGGAGTACTGGGTGCAGCGCGAACCGTTGGAACCGTCCCAGAACTGGTTCGAGCCGTCGGCGTCGCCGCTGTATCGGTCGCTGGAACCGCCGTCACACGAGGTGTTGCCGCGGAACACCGAGTCGCCGCCGTCGAACTGGAAGTTGCGCTCGCCGTTGCCGATGCTCAGGTTGTTCGAGACGGTCATGCTGCCGGGGTTCGAGTTGTAGGTGAACCCGTGCTTGCCGTTCTCGAAGGCGATGTTGTGGTGGACGCGGTGGTCCACCGCGATGTCCGAACCGCCGAGCTTGTAGCCGTTGCGGTCACCGTTCCCGTGCTGGGAGCCGTCCGAGAGCGAGCCGTTGCCGAACGCCAGCGAGTGCTCGATGGTCACCTCGCCGATCGGGCCGGTCTCGGACTTGGCGTACAGGTCGTAGCCGTCGTCGATGTTGTTGAACGCCACGGTGTAGCGGAACACGTTCCCGTCCCCGACCGTGAGCTTCGGCGCGAAGCCGTCGGCGTCCTCACCGTCGGAGTCGACGTTGTCGTGCGAGACCGAGCTGACGATGAGGTTGTTCGAGGGCCACTCCGACCGGGGAGCCCCGGCGGTGTACCGCGACAGCTGCAGCCCGGTGTCGCGGTTGTGCCGGGTGGTCACCCGCTCGATGACGTTGTCGTTGCCGCCCAGCAGGATCCCGTTGTCGCCCGCGCGCTCGACGGTGATGCCGTTGACGTGCCACCAGTCGCCGCCGATGGCGAGTCCCCGGTTGGAGGAGTCCTCGCTCTGGGCGGAGAAGTCCAGCACGGGCGTCTCACCGGGGTAGGCGAACAGCTCGTTGCGGTCGCTCGACAGGCCGTCGTTGCCCGGCTCGATGTGCACTGTCTCGGAGAGGTCGTAGGTGCCGCCGCGCAGGTAGATCGACCCGCCGGGCTCGATCCGGTCGATCGCCGAGGTGAGCGTGGTCGGGTCGGACTCGCTGCCGGAGGCGCCGTCGCTGCCGCCCGGAGCCACGAAGATCTCGTCTCCCGACGGCGGCGGGGTGTCGCCCCCGCCGTCCGGCGGCGGGTCCTCGCCGTCGTCCGGCGGCGGGTCCTCGCCGTCGTCCGGCGGCGGGTTGTCCCCTCCGTCGTCCGGCGGCGCGTCGGCGTAGGTCTCGAACTCGGCGACGCGGGGGGTGCCGTTCGAGCCGGTGATCTCGAAGTCGATCTTGCGCAGCGAGACCGTGTCGAAGGCGATGACGCCCGCCCCGCTGCCGGTGGCCAGGACCTCGCCGGAGTCGTGGTCCACGACCCGCCAGGAGCCGATGTTGCCCTCGGCCCCGGCCGCCTCGCGGATGTTGATCGAGGAGACCGTGGTGTCGGAGTCCCACTTGACCGAGATCCGGCCGGTCGAGCCGCTCGGCGACCAGTAGGAGCCCATGTCACCGTCGACGACGTTCCCGTAGCTGGTCCCGCTCGCCTTGCTCGAACCGTCCGCACCGGCCCCGGCACTCAGGTTGGTCCCGTCGTTCTGGGCGGCCACACCCGTGATGCTCTCCGCCTGCGCCGATGCCGTGGTCATCGGCGCGACGAGCGCCGCCGCCAGGGTCGCTGTGGCCAGCGTCGGAATGACCCGACGCGAAATCGGTCGTCTCACCGCTTACCTCTCCTCGATGAAGATCTGTGACGTGCTGCACACCCGAGAGTCAGAGAAAGCGCTTTCCTTGTCAAGGGGGGTTAATGCAACCGTTTGTAGGCGCCTTTGACACCTCAGCCACCCGTCGGGCTTTCCACCTGCACTTTCGCGCCATCGAACAGTGAATCCAGAAACAGGATTCTCAAAGCATGCAACCGGTTGGTTCCAACCGCCGCCCCGGCCGACCCGGCCGACCCGCCCGATGTCGCCCGCCCCGATCCGGTGAGGCCGCCCGCCGAAGCGGCGCCCACCGCCACCAGAACGACCGTCATGACCCCACGAAGGGGTACGGGCGGTGGGTCGACCCCCGCCTTCACGATTCGACCTACGCGAACGACCCCCACGTCGCCCACTACCTGGAATCCACGGGCAGGGTCGACCACATCCACATGATCGAGCGCGACGGCGGGGTCCGCTATGACCCCGCCGTGCACAGCGAACCGGTCGATGACATGGTCAGGATGACCGTGGACCACGCGGAGCAGGACCACCGGGGCCTGCGGCGTGGGGGGATACGCTGGCGGGCACCCTGAACAGCGACGAAGCCCCCTCCGGCAGCGGAGAGGGCTTCCAGGGGCTGTCCTCGGTGGACGGGCTTCGCGAATCCCTTGCATTGGGTAAGGGTTCTCGTCAGCCGTCCAAGGTGGGCGCGAAGGGACTCGAACCCCTGACCTATTGCTTGTAAGGCAATTGCTCTAACCAGCTGAGCTACGCGCCCCTGCGTCGCGGATGATCATACCGTCTCGCGGCGGTCGCCGCGCACCCGTTTCCTCCGCCAGCGACCGGGCCTGGGAGAGGTACTCGCGCACGTCGCGCGGCTCGGCCGGGTGGGTGAGCACGCTCCAGCGCACGGTGCCCCCGGCGTCGATCAGGAACGTGCCGCGGCGGGCGACGCCGCGGTCGGTGTCGAACACCCCGTAGGCCTCCGCCACACCGCCGTGCGGCCAGAAGTCCGACAGCAGCCGGAACGGGAAGTCCTCGGCGTCGGACCAGGTCCGCAGCGCGAACACCGAGTCCACCGACACCGCCAGGACCGTGGTGCCCAGGGCCGCGAACTCCGCGTGGTGCCGGCGCAGGTCGGCCAGCTCGCCCGCGCAGACCCCGGAGAAGGCCAGCGGGTAGAACACGAGCAGGACGGGGGCGCCGCGCAGCTCCGAGAGGACGGTGGGGCTTCCGTGCTGGTCGCGCAGGGAGAAGTCGGGCGCGGTGGCGCCCTCGGGGATCGGGTGGGTCATGCTCGTCCGTGTTCGTCGGGGCAGGCGGGTCTCGGCGTCCGCCGATCGGCGGACGCCCCTCAGCGCCGCGCGTCCCGTGGTCGGACGCGCGGCACCGGATGCCTCACCCTGTGCGGGTGGTGCCCGTCACCGCTTGGGAACGACCAGGCGCGTGCCCGACCACTCCGATCCAATGCTCACAGCGCTGGTCTGCGACAGACCCGACGTGTTGGCCGCCTCGGCGACGTCGCTGGGGGACACGTGCAGCTCACGTCCCGCCTTCGGGGTCAGCACCAGGATGGTGCCCCCGTCGGCGATGAGCGTCACGGTGTCCATCAGCGCGTCGGCCAGGTCCTCCTCCTCGTCCGACCGCCACCACAGCAGTGCCGCGTCGACGTCACCGTCGAAGTCCTCGTCGACCAGCACCTCGCCCGTGAGTTCGGCGATGGATGCGCGCAGTCCCTCGTCGACGTCGTCGTCGAAGCCGAATTCCTGCACCACCTGACCCGGCTTGAATCCGAGTCGGTCAGCCAAGCCGCGTTCGCTTTGTGCCTGGCCCGCGGTCGCGCTCACGAAAGTTCTCCTCCACAGATGGTTTTTCTCAATCTTGCCTGCACGAAGCAGTTGTCACAACGATGCCGGGCCCTCGCGGTACCCGCCGCTCGTGTCGTTCACCATCGCTGATGGCCTAGTTCACACGCTAGTGGCATGTCCCGTCAACGCGCTGCCTATGACGACGACAGGTACGACAGCCGTACCCTGCGCTCGGGGTTGTCCACGTTCAGATCGACCACGGCGATGGACTGCCATGTTCCCAGTTCGAGCTTTCCGCCCAGAACGGGAACGGTGGTCTGCGGAGCGACGAAGGCCGGCATCACGTGCGACCGTCCGTGTCCCCTGGATCCGTGCTGGTGGCGCCAGCGGTCGTCCGCCGGCAGCAGGTCGTCCAGGGACGCGAGCAGGTCGTCGTCCGACCCCGCTCCGAGTTCGATGATCGCCACGCCCGCTGTCGCGTGCGGGACGAACACGTTGAGGAGTCCGTCTCCTCCGGACTCGGAGACGAAGTCGCCGCACTCTCGCGTGATGTCGGTGATGCTCTCCGATCCGCCGGTGTGCAGCTCAAGGATCTGTGTCCGCATAGCGCCACCTTCGCGCAGCCGGGGCGCTCGTGCAACCATGCGGGTCCGCGATCGGATGGCGGAGTGCGTCCACAGGGGCCATACTCGACCCCGACAGCCGTGAACCCGGACGAAAGGAGGGGAAACGGTGACCGTGTCGTTACTTTTGGGGCCCCTGCTCCGGCACGTGGGCGAGACCACCGCGACGGTGTGGGTGGAGACGGACGCCCCGTGCCACGTGCGGATCCGCGTCGACGGGGACGTCACCGCGACGGCCGCGACCTTCACCGTGCACGGCCACCACTACGCCGTGTGCGAAATCGAGGGCCTGCCGCCCGGCGCCGCACTCCCCTACGAGGTCCACCTGGACGACGACCGGGTCTGGCCCGAGCCGCACAGTGCCTTCCCGCCCAGCGTCGTGCGCACGGTCGACCCCCAGGCGCCCACGCGCCTGCTGTACGGCTCCTGCCGCACGCCCACCGGCGACGCGCCCGAGGGGGTCGTCCGGTACGGCCCCGACATGCTCCGCGCGACCGCGCGGCGCCTGGTCGGCGAGCCGGTCGACGGCAACCTGCTGCTCCTGCTCATCGGCGACCAGGTCTACGCCGACGAGGTCCAGGAGCCCATGCGCGCCTTCCTCTCCCAGGCGAGGAGCGCGGCCCCCGACGACGGCGCTCCCGAGGACGAGGTCGTCCACTACGACGAGTACGCCGAGCTGTACCGGCAGGCCTGGTCCGACCCCCAGGTGCGCTGGCTGCTGTCCACCGTGCCCACGCTGATGGTGTTCGACGATCACGACGTGCGCGACGACTGGAACACCTCGGCCGCCTGGCGCAGTGCCATGGACGCCCGGCCGTGGTGGCGGGCCCGGGTGACCAACGGCCTGGGCGCCTACTGGGTGTACCAGCACGTGGGCAATCTCTCCCCCGCGCAGCGCGACAAGGACCCGCTGTGGGCCCGCGTGCACGAAGCGCGCGGCGACGCCGCGGAGGCGGTCGACGACCTGGCCCTGCGCGCGCACGAGGACCCCTCCTCCTACCGCTGGAGCCACCAGCACGACGTGGGGCCGGTACGGATCCTCATGGCCGACACCCGCTGCGCCCGCTCCCTGGACGAGGAGGCGCCCGGAGACGGCTCACGCTCGATCCTGGGGGCGGAGGGGCACGAGTGGCTCGACGAGCGGCTCACGGGCGGGCCCGACCACGTGGTCGTGGCCTCCACTGTGCCCGTCCTGCTGCCGCCGGCGGTGCAGTACCTGGAGGCGTGGAACGAGGCCGTGTGCGCCGGTGCGTGGGGCCGGGCCGCCCGGGGCCCGGCCGAGCGGCTGCGCCAGGCGCTCGACCTGGAGCACTGGGGCGCCTTCCAGTACTCCCTGCGCCGGCTGGCCGCCGGTGTCGGGGAGCTCGCCCGGGGCGAACGCGGCCCGGCCCCCGCCACGGTGCTGCTGCTCAGCGGGGACGTGCACTTCTCCTACCTGGCGCGCGCCCGGGGCCTGGGCGGCTCGGAGGGCGCGGGGCGGGTGACCCAGCTGGTGTCCTCACCGCTGTGCAACCAGCTGCCGGTCAAGCTGCGGCGGCTGGCGCGGCTGTCCATCAGCGCGCCCTTCCGTCTCGCGGGACGGGTGCTGACCGGGCTGGCCCGGGTGCCCCGGAGCGGCCTGCGCTGGCACCTGGAGGGACGGCCCTACTTCGGCAACACGATCGGCGAGGTGTCCTTCGACGGGCGCTCGGCCGAGGCCCTCTGGTACCACCATCCCGACGGCGGGCCGGACGCCCTGCCCAAGGTGCAGAGCCGGGCGTCCGTCTGAGCCGTCGGCCGCCGGAAGCGCCCTACGGCTTGTGGGAGCGCGGGCGGCGGGTGGAGGGGGTGCCGCGCCTCCGGCGGCGGACGGCCATCCCCAGGTCGCTGCCGCGCTCCAGGAACTGCAGGGCCGCGCGGTGCACGGACGAACGGCCGCCCGGGGGCGCGGGGTCGGCGTTCTCGGTGTCCGCGGCGTCCAGGTGCGGCATGACGTGCGTCGGCTCGACCTCCTGGGCGCCCAGGTGCGGCAGGAGCTCGGTCTCCTGCTGGTCCGAGCGACCGGTGCCGCCGGTGCCGTCGGGGCGGTCGGTGCCGCCGGAGCGGTCGGTGCCGCCGGGGCGGTCGGTGCCGCCGGAGCGGTCGGTGCCGCCGGAGCGGTCCGAGTGGTCGGTGACCCGGCGGTCCCGGTCGGAGCCCAGGTGCGGAACGACGTCCGTTCGCTCCTGATCCTCGGACCGGTGCCCGGGCAGCGGGCGGACCGGGCGGGTGCGCTCCAGGTCGGCGTGCGGCGACGCGTCGCCGCCGTCCTCGTCCGTGCCGCGGCTCTCCTCGTCCACGACCCGCTTCCACTCGCGGTCCCGGTCGCGCTGGTGCCGGTCCCCGGCCGCGCGGGTGCGCGTGAGGCGCTCGCGGTCCTTGCGCCACTCGCGCCAGAGCCGGGCGAGCGGCGTGGCCACCGGCCACGTGACCCTGGCCGGGCGCGACAGCGCGTGCCAGAGGTAGGCGGTGGTCCCCCACGCCTCCATGGCGCGCCGCGCGCGGGTGATGGTGAAGAAGGTGGGCAGCGCCAGGAGCAACTGCGGCCAGGCCAGGACGAGGCAGGCCAGCAACGGGTAGAGGCCGCCGCCCGCGATCGAGGCCATCGCCCCGACGACGACGGGGACCAGGGCCAGGACCACCCGCAGGTTGGTGAACTGGCGGAAGCGGTGCAGGGACCGCCGGGCCGAGACCGGGGGGGTCAGCCCCTCGGGCAGGGGCGTGGGCTGCACGACCGTCGCCAGCAGGAGGGACCCGACTCCCACGCACGCCGCCAGCAGGATCGTCCACCCCGCGGCGGCGAGAGAGCCACCGACCGCCAGGGCGACGAGCCCGAGCACCGGAAGCGGAACGGGCACCCAGAAGAGCACCCGTCTGCGCAGCTCGCCCTCCTGCGTGGGCTGGAGTACGAAGTCGGTCACCGGTGCCAGTATCCGGAACCTCTTCCTCGGTCGCTCGACCACTGCGTGACCCCCAAAGAACGTCGAGACGAAGCGGTGCGCCGGCCACCGGACGAGGAGGGTCCCCGTCGGGGCTCACGGCTGCGGCCCGCCCACGTCAAAGCTATCCCTCATCGTATGGTCCCCGGGCACACACGGGCAGTCACACCCAAATCGTGTCCGACCGCGCCGGCCGGAGCGGGCCGCACTCCCCCGGAACCGGTACCAGCTTCCCGTACGCCTGGGACACTCCGCTGGTCTCCGTCCTACCCCACGCCCGTGAAATCACCGTAAAAGCGCACACGAACCGAGCGGATACGGCCGATGACCGCCATCCGTCCGGCCACCCGCTCCGCCGCGCCGCTCTCCCGCTCCCGGGCGCGCCGCTCAGTCCGCGGCGCTCAGTCCTCGCCGTGCTCCGCGAGCCGGCCCAGGGCGACCGCCACCCGCAGCACGAACGACCCCCGGCCGTCGGAGGGGATGCGCCCGGTGAGCTCGGCGATCCGGCTGAGCCGGTAGCGCACGGTGTTGGGGTGGACGAACAGCATGCGCGCGGTGGCCTCCAGTGAGGAGGCGTGCTCCAGGTAGACCGACAGCGTGTCCAGCAGCGGGGAGCCCGCGCCCTGCAACGGGACGTAGACCTCCTCCACCAGCTGGCGCCGCGCGTCGGTGTCGCCGCGCAGGGCCCGCTCGGGGAGCAGGTCGTCGGCGAGGACCGGGCGCGGCGCGTCGGGCCAGGCGACCGCGGCCCGCAGGCCGTTGACCGCGGCCCGCGCCGAGGCGCCGGCCGCGCGCAGGTCGGGCACGGCCGGGCCCACGACCACCGGACCGGGACCGAACAGCCCGGACAGGGGCTCGGCGGCGGCCACGGGCAGGTCGTCGGCCGCGTAGCGGTCGCCCACTCCGACGACCACCACCACCCTCCGTCCCTGCCGTCCCGCGAGCACGTCGTGCCCCAGGCGCCGGGCGGCCGCCCGGATGTCGTCGAGCACCTTGGTGCCCTCCTCGCCCGCGTCGCCCGCCACCGCGATGACCGGGGTGTGCGACCAGCCCAGGGCCGAGCCCCAGGTCTGCAGGCCCTCCTCGCGGTCCCCGTGCAGGAGGGCGTCGACGATCAGCGCCTCCAGCCGGGCGTCCCACGCCCCCCGGGCCTCGGCGGCGCGCGCGTAGACCTTCGCGGAGCTGAAGGCCACCTCGCGGGTGTAGCGCAGGACGGCCTCGCGCAGCTGCTGGGCCCCGCCCGGCGCGGCCAGCTCCTCGACCTGGACCTCGACCACGTCGATGACCACGCGGATCATGTCCACGGTCTGCTGGAGGGAGACCGAGCGGGTCAGCTCGCGGGGCGCGGTGCCGAACACCTCCACGGTGATCGCCGGACGCCCCCGCACCGGGTTGCGGAACCAGTCGACGAAGGCCGCCACGCCCGACTGCGCGACCAGTCCGATCCACGACCGGTCCTCCGCCGACATCCGGCGGAACCAGCCCAGCCGCTCCTCCATGCGCGCCACGGCGGCCGTGCCGATGGTGCCCATCGAGCGCTCCAGGCGGCGCACGGTCTCGGCGCGGATGCGGTCCTGCTCCGTGGCATCCTGTTCCGTGGAGCCCTCGTCCGGTGACGGGTGGGATTCGGTGTTCACCCCACTAGGTTCGCATCCCCGCCGGACCGGCGGTCGGACCGCCCTCACCCGGACGGTCGCGTGCGAAGGGGCGCGGGCCCGGTTCCACCGGCTTTCGAGCGGTGCGCGTAGCGTCGGAAAGTGACCAGTCCCACCGCTTTTCGGCTGGCCGCAGCGGGATCGGACTCGTTTTGTCGGGAGTCTACAAACGACGTCGACCGAACTTCGTGTCTCTCCCCATCCAACTGGTGAACTTCTACAGGGCAAGGTTGATGTCGTGCTTGTAATCGTTGCTCCCGGCCAAGGCGCCCAGGTTCCCGGATTCCTCACCCCGTGGCTCGAACTGCCCGGCGTCGCCGAACAGTTCGCCGCGTGGTCCGAGGTGACCGGCCTCGACCTCGTGCGCTTCGGCACGACCGCCGACGCGGACGAGATCCGCGACACCGCCGTCGCCCAGCCCCTGCTGGTCAGCGCCGGACTCGTCGCGGCCTCCGCCATGCTCGGCCCCGCCTCCCACCCCGGACCCGCGCTGCCCGCGGACCCCTCCGTCGTGGACGCCGTGGCGGGCCACAGTGTCGGTGAGTTCACCGCCGCCGCGATCGCCGGCGTCCTGTCCCCGCACGACGCCCTGGCCCTGGTCGCCGAGCGCGGACGCGGCATGGCCGACGCCGCGGCCCGCACCGAGACCGGGATGACGGCGGTCCTGGGCGGCGACCGCGACGAGGTGCTGGCCGCGATCGAGGCCGCCGGCCTCACCCCCGCCAACGACAACGGCTCCGGGCAGATCGTGGCGGCCGGCACCACCGAGCAGCTCACGGCGTTCGCGGAGAACCCGCCGGGACGGGCCCGGCTGCGCTCGCTGTCGGTCGCCGGCGCCTTCCACACCGAGCACATGGCCCCGGCCGTGGAGCGGGTCCGGGCGAGCGCGGCCCGGCTGACCGCCTCCGACCCCACCGTTCGGCTGCTCTCCAACGCCGACGGCGCCGTGGTCCCCGGCGGTACGGACTACCTGGAGCGCCTGGTCACCCAGATCTCCTCCCCCGTGCGGTGGGACGCCTGCACGAGCACGCTCGCCGACCTGGGCGTGACCGCCCTCATCGAACTCACGCCGGCCGGCACGCTGACCGGCCTGGCCAAGCGCGCGCTGCGCGGTGTCGACCTCCTCGCGGTGAAGTCGCCCGACGACCTCGACCGTGCCGCCGCCCTCATCAAGGAGCACGCGGGCACCACCCCCGACGCGAGCCCCGCCCAGGAAGGTTGACCATGTTCAGCTCCCCGAGCACCCTCCAGGGCGCGGCGATCGTCGCCTTCGGCGACTACCAGCCCGCCCAGGTCGTCACCAACGCCGACCTCACGGCCCGCGTGGACACCACCGACGAGTGGATCCAGAGCCGCGTGGGCATCCGCGAACGCCGCATCGCGGGCCCGGACGACACCGTCGAGAGCATGGCCGTGGTGGCCGGCGGCAAGGCCCTCGCGGCCGGCGGCCTGGCCCCCGAGGACATCGACCTGGTGATCGTGGCCACCTGCACCGCGCAGGACCAGATCCCCAACGCGGCGGCCTCGGTCGCCGCCAAGCTGGGCATCGTCGCCCCGGGCGCCTTCGACATCAACGCCGCCTGCGCGGGCTTCTGCTACGCGTTGAGCACCGCCTCGGACGCGGTCCGGGCCGGCAGCGCGCGCAACGTGCTGGTGATCGGGTCGGAGAAGCTCAGCGACTGGGTGGACTGGGACGACCGCTCCACCTGTGTGATCTTCGCCGACGGCGCCGGCGCCGCGGTGGTCTCGGCCGCCGAGGAGCACGCCGTGGGCCCCGTCGTGTGGGGCTCCTCCGGCGAGCGGGCCGACAAGATCTACCTGCGCGACCACAAGTACCTCTACCAGGAGGGCCAGGCGGTCTTCCGCTGGACCACCACCGAGCTGTACAGGGTCGCGTTGGAGGCCCTGGAACGGGCCGGGGTGGACCCCTCCGAGCTCACCGCGTTCGTTCCCCACCAGGCGAACCTGCGCATCGTGGAGTCCATCGCCCGCAAGCTGGGGGCGCCGCAGGCACTCGTGGCCCGCGATATCGTCACCGCTGGCAACACCTCCTCCGCGTCCATTCCGCTCGCGCTCTCGCGCATGGTGGAACGGGGGGAGCTGCCGTCGGGGAGCACCGTCCTCACCCTGGGCTTCGGCGCGGGGCTGGTCTATGCCGCACAGGTGATCCGTATCCCCTGACCCGCACCGCACGGACCTGAGGTGTCCGCCACGCGGCCGCGGGGACGACCCGCCGCCGCACGGCGACCTCGAACGAGACACAGAACCAGCGAACAAGGAGAATCACGACATGGCTCACACCGAGCAGGAGATCCTGACCGGCCTCGGCGAGATCATCGAGGAGATCGTCGGTACCGAGGCTTCCGAGGTCAGCCCGGAGAAGAGCTTCGTCGACGACCTCGACATCGACTCGCTGTCCATGGTGGAGATCGCCATCGCCGCCCAGGACAAGTTCGGCGTGGAGATCCCCGACGACCAGCTCAAGGACCTCAAGACGGTCCAGGACGTCATCACCTTCATCCAGAAGTAGGCGCGTCCGGGCCGCCGGAGCCCCACCGGCACCGGCGGCCCCACCCGCGCGCGACGGCCCGGCGACGGCTCCCGCGGCCTCCGCCACGCACCACCACCACCCGCCAACGTCTTCCGGACCCGCACCCGGGAACGATCCACGAGAAGGGCGATCGGATCATGTCCAAGACCGATGTCGTCATCACCGGCCTCGGCGCCACCACCCCCCTCGGGGGTGACGTCGCGACCACATGGTCCGCGCTCCTCGACGGCCGCTCCGGCATCTCCATGCTGGACGAGTCCTGGCACGAGACGCTCCCGGTGCACTTCGCCGGGCGCATCGCCCAGGAGCCCTCGGAGAAGCTGCCGCGTCCGCGGCTGCGCCGCCTGGACCGCACCCAGCAGTTCGCGCTGATCGCCGCCCAGGAGGCCTGGGCGGACGCCGGCACCCCCGAGGTCGACCCCCTGCGCCTGGGCGTGGTCGTCTCCAGCGGGATCGGTGGCATCCTCACCATCCTCGAGCAGTACGACACCTTCCGTGAGAAGGGCTGGAAGCGGGTCTCCCCGTTCACCGTGCCCATGCTCATGCCCAACAGCCCCGCGGCCGCGGTCAGCCTGGAGTTCACCGCCCGGGCCGGCGCGCACGCCCCGGTTAGCGCCTGCGCCTCCAGCGCCGAAGCGATCGCCGACGGTGTCGACATGATCCGCGCCGGACGCGCCGACATCGTCATCGCCGGCGGCACCGAGGCGGCCATCCACCCGCTCAACATCGCCTCCTTCGCGTCGATGCGCGCGCTGTCCACGCGCAACGACGACCCGCAGACGGCCTCCCGCCCCTGGGACAAGGACCGTGACGGCTTCGTCATGGGCGAGGGCGCCGGCATCGTGATCCTGGAGTCGGCCGAGCACGCGGCCAAGCGCGGGGCCCGGGTCTACGCCCGCGCCGCCGGCATCGGCTACACCAACGACGCCTACGACATCGTCCAGCCCGACCCCGAGGGCACCGGGCAGGCGCGCGCCATCACCGAGGCCCTGAACGACGCCGACCTCCGGACGAGCGACATCGTGCACGTCAACGCGCACGCCACGTCCACCCCGGCCGGCGACGTCGGTGAGACCCGCGCGATCCGGACCGCCCTGGGCGACGCCGACGCCGACCGCGTGGCGGTGACCTCCACCAAGTCCATGACCGGCCACCTGCTGGGCGGCGCGGGCGCGGTGGAGTCGATCGCCACGGTCCTGGCCCTGCACGAGGGCCGGATCCCGCCGACGATCAACATCCAGGAACTGGACCCCGACGTGGCGGTGGACATCGTCCGCGACAAGCCGCGGGACATGCCCGCCGGCGACGTCGCCGCGATCAACGAGTCCTTCGGCTTCGGCGGCCACAACATCGCCCTGGTGTTCCGGCGCGCCTAGGGCGTGTGTGACGGATACCGTCCGTGGCGAGCGGCGCATCCAGTGGTGCTCTCGCAAGGCCGAAGAAGGAGTCGGCCCGGGGTTGGCCGTCGACTGATGAGAACGCGGCGAGAATGCCGCGGGGCGACGCGCAGCAGGACGGGTATCCGTCACACACGCCCTGACCCCGCGTCCCACACCGCACCCCGGCGGGTGCCGCCCACGATCGGCGGCGCCCGCCGGCGGCGTTCGTGCCGTTCGTGCCCCTGACGCCCGCGGTGACACCGGGTGACCGGCAGGAATCGCCGTGAACAGGCCGAACCGGTATGATCTGCGGGTAGCGTGACAGCCGTCACCCTTGTGGCCCGCCTCGGCTACGCGGGGCCGAGGTGCGGTGGAACGCGCCGTGAAGGTGAGCTGAACACCCGAGAACAGGTCTTTCAGGTCGGACCGGAACGCGGACACCATGGAACCGTGTCTCCCCTGAGTTCCCATCACGCACCCACGACGACGACGGCGCCCATGCCCCTTCCGACGCACCGGCGCCCGGCCGCGGGTCCCCGCTACCTGCCCATCGTGGACCTGGACTCGGGCTCCGTCGTGGCCATCGAGACCGTCGCCGCACCGCCGCCCACCGCTCGGGGCGGTTTCGCCGCCGTGACCGAGCAGGAGTGCGAGGCCGTGGCCGAGTGGCTTCTGACGCTGGTCCGCGACTCGGCCGGGACCGAGAGCCTGCTGCCGCTCGTGCTGCCGCTGCCCGCGCGCACGCTGTCGGGCGGCGACGCGTTCATCGCGGCCGTGGAGTCCCGGATGCGGCGGGCGGGCCGCCGCCCCCGCGACGTCACCTTCATGCTCAGCCCGGATCTGGCCGAACTCGACCGCCAGACGGTGGTGGCCGGTGTGGCCCGCCTGCGCGCGGCCGGCTTCCGGTGCGGGTTCGGCACGGCGATGGTGCGCCCCGACCTCATGATCGACGCCACGCCGTTCCTGGTGCGCATCGATCCCCAGATCGTGTCGGGCCTGGCCACCGACCAGCGCCACGTGACCGTGGTGGAGGGTCTGGCGCGCATCGGCCGGGGCAGCGGCGTGTTCGCCATGGCCTCCGGGGTGTCCTCCGCCGAGGAGGTCGTGCGGCTGCGGCGCTGCGGCCTGCGCGTGGCCACCGGCCCGTTCTTCGCCGACGAGGCCTGGCGGCCGGGCGAGCGCGTGGCCCCGGTCCCGGAACCGGCCACGGAGGGACCGGGGACGGGACAGGACTCCGGCCCGCCGGTCACGGAGTACATGGTCCCCCCGGTGGGGTTGGACGCGGACTCCACCGCCGACCAGGTCCTCACCGCGTTCACCGACGACCCCGCGCTCAACAGCGTCATCCTCATCGACCACCGTGACCGCCCGCTGGGCGTGATCGACCGGACGCGGTTCCTGCTCTTGGTGACGGGCCGGTACGGCCACGCGCTGCACGCCAAGCGCCCGGCGCTGCGGATGGCCGAGGCACCGCGCACGGTCCCGGCGTGGATGTCGGCGATCGCGGCGCTGCGGGTGGCCGGCCAGGACAACGAGCGGGTCTACGACGACCTCATCGTGACCAACGACTACGCCCAGGTCTTCGGCGTGGTGCACGTGTCCGACCTGGTGCGCTCGCTCTCCCTCAGCTGACCGGGGGCCGGCCCCGGACACGACGGCGCCCCGCGCCCCCGGTGGGGCCGGGGCGGTGGACGGCGCCGGTCAGTGCTGCCCGGGGCCCTTGGTGCCCGAGGGGCTGCTGGTGGCGGCGGAGCCGTCGACGGGGGCGTAGCCGTTGTAGTGCGGCTCCCCCTCCTGGCGCAGTTCCAGGGTCCGGGCCAGTTCGGCGCGGGTGGCCTCGTCGTGGAGGTACTCGAGTTCGGGGCGCCGGGGCAGGCGGCCGTCACCCGAGGACCGGCCCATGAGGCGGCGGCGCAGCCAGGGCACCCCGTACTTGCGGGCCCAGCGCCGGTTCTCCCGGCGGCGCAGGATGGCGGGCAGCTGCTGGGGCGGGGTGCTCCAGGGGTCGGTCCAGGACTCCCGCGGCCCCATGGGCACGCCGAGGAGGTCGGCGATGCGGGCGGCGACGATCTGGTGCCCGGCACCGTTGAGGTGCAGGCGGTCCTCGCTCCAGGCGCGGGGGTCGGTGAGGGCGTTGAGCGCCCACATGTCGACGATCTCGGTGCCGGTGCGCTCGGCGACGGCGCGCATGTGCATGCTGAACACGGCGATGCGGCCGCGGTAGTAGCGCAGGACGGGGATCCAGCCGGTGTCGTGGCCGGAGATGATCACGACCCGGATGCCCGCCTCGCACAGGAGCCGGATGCCCGTCTCGAACTGCTCGGCCAGCTGGTCGAGGTCGTTGCCGGGCCGCAGGACGTCGTTGCCCCCGGCCAGGACGGTGACCAGGTCGGGCCGCCACGCGACGGTCTGCTCCAGCTGCTCGCCGAAGATGTGGCGCATGCGGCGACCGCGTACACCGAGGTTGGCGTAGCGGAAGTCCGGGACGGCCGAGCCCAGGTGCTCGGCGAGCCGGTCGGCGAATCCTCGGTAGGCGCCCCCGGGGCCGCTGTCGTCCTCCATCCCTTCGGTGATGCTGTCACCGATCGCGACGAAGGACCGGATGGTGTCCGGTCTGTTCGCGCGCGCGGCCGCTGGGGGATTCGTCTGTAGGTCTGTCACGTCAACCAATCATCCGGCTCGACCGTCCCACGCCGACGGAGCGCCGAGGGTGCGCGGGAACGGAATCCTGGTACGGGCCGCGGTGGGACGCCGACCCGTGTCCGAACACCGTCGACCCCTGGTCGGCCGCAGGACGGCCACCCGGCCGAAGGACGTTCGGGCGAGGACAGTGCCCGCCAAGCATACCCGCGACCGGCGTCGGCGTGCCGGAATCGGGTCCAATCGGACCCCTCGTGGCCGCCTGTGGCCGGGTCGCCGTCGCCCCGGTGTGTCGCCGCTTCCCGGGTTTACACGACTGGCACCGCAGTCAATAACACCGATCTGTCAGCCGATCAGCCGAAGATTCACTATGACGTAGGTCACATATGGTTCGGGCGCTCCGCGGTGAAAGTCCCGTGTCACGGAGATCACTCGGGCCGGTGACGGAGTGGTCGCGGCGGACCTGGTCGTCCTGGGGGTACCCATGTGGCTCCCGGGCACGTACGATCACGGACAAGTGCTCACGGCTCCCCTGCTCCTCGGCCCGCCGTGCCAAGGCTCGGCACCCCCTCCGGCGGACCGGTCCCCCTCCCGGCCCAGGGGCGCGTACTGTGGTGCACCGAACCGAAGGCCCGTGCGGTTCCTCCCGAATTCACGTGCAGCACCAGGAGGTCGAGGTCCCCAGCGGATGAACGCCGTCTCTCCGATCTGCCTCGTCGACCTCGCTCCCGCCCTGCGGTGGTCGAAGTCGCCGGACGTGGCACCCCTGCTCCACCACGACCGGTTGATCGACGGCTGGTGGCACTCGCTGCCCGTCGCCCGCGTACTCGACATCGCCGGCCCGCCGTGGCTCGCCCACGGCATCGCGCGCCTGGCGATGGAACAGTGGTCGCACGTGCCCCTGGCCGAGTTCCTCCCGACCCTGCGCACCCAGCCCGTGGACTGCTCCGACCTCTCCGAGCCGGTCCGCGGCGCGGTGACCGCCACGGCCGGGGACTGGGAACACCTCATCTCCGCCTCCCCCCAGGAGATCCTCGAATGGTCGCTCTCGGGCTGCGCGGCCGTCGACGTCGTCAGCACCGTGGCCTGGCGGGCACTCCAGCCCTGCTGTGAGCTTCCCGGCGGCCCCACCCCCTCCCCCGCCCTGATGCTGGAGGCCGTGCGGACCATCGCCAACTGGCTGCCCGCCTCCGCCCCCGACCACGTGCGCAGCGCGCTGGAGTACCTCGACGCCGCCACCGGCGCCTCCGGGCAGGACACCGGCCCGGGCTCCTCCCCCGCCCCGCCCCAGTCGCCCGCCACCCGCGCCATCCGCACCCTCAGGGCCCTGCGCGCCCAGCGCGCGGAGGAGATCGGCGGCGACCCGTCCGCCGCGGCGTCCGCCGAGTCGCCGCTCGCCGCCGACGGCATGGTCAGCTCCGCGGCGATGATCCCGGGCTCGGCGCTGGAGGAGACCGCCGCGGGCGCACCGCCCGCCGACACCGTCGGCGACCTGCGCTCGCAGTTCCGCAGCTCGCTCCTGGGCCCGGGCCGCACCCTGCGCCGCCCCAGCTTCGGGCCGCCCAAGGCCATGCGCCCCGACCACGTCGAGGAACGCCCCTGCGGCCCCGCCCTGGGCGAGCACCCGCTGGTGGACCTGTTGGAGGAGATGTTCCGCTCCTGGCCGGAGCTGGAACGCACCGTCGCCGCCGAGCGGCTCTTCGCCACCGACCCGATCAGCATCCGCGTCCTGTCGGAGCAGATCGCGGTCGACGTCACCGAGATCCGGGCGGCCCAGCGCCGGGTGGAGGAGCGCCTGCTGCGCTGGCTCAACTCCCCCGAGGGCGCGACCATCACCAAGCACCTGCGCGACCTCTCCGAGCAGCTGGGCGCGGCGACGACCATCGACCGCCTCATCAACGCCCACGCCGACCACCCCGTGGACGTGCCCACGCTCAACACCCCGCTGTGGCGCGTGGTCATCACGCTCTTCACCGACCGCCGGATGCACAACGGCTGGCTCATCGCGGACGACCCCACCACCCTGCGCTGGCAGACGCGCGAGCTGCTGAGCGACTCCCCCAGCCTGACCGACGCCGGGATCCGGCTGGGCCGGATCGGCATCCGCCAGCAGGAGCTGCGCGCGTGGCTGCTGAGCACGCCCGGTGTCAGCCTGCGGGACGGACAGGTGCACGTCGACCCGTCCGTGCCCATCGAGGCGCCCGCGGGAGCCCAGGCCGGGCACATGGCGCCCGAGGACGCCGGGAGCACCACGGAGAACGGCCTGCCCATCCGGCGCCGGCCCGACCTGCCCCACCCGGGCTCGGCCGAGCACGTCGCGGACGAACGGCACGGCCACCACGACAGACCGGACTACGACCAGGGCTACGCCGCCCATGCGCACGCTCCGGACCCCGTCCGCGTGCCGGCGCCGCACCAGGCCCCCGCTCCGGCGCACTTCCCGCCCCCCGCCGCCCAGGCCCCGTACCCGCTGCGCAACGCCAGCGACCCGGCCATGGCCACCCGCTGCTTCCGCGCCCCGGACGGGCGCTGGTGGCACCGCATCGACATCACCGCCGACCACCTCAACGGCGCCCCGGTGGCGGTTCCCACCGGCTACGCCACCCATCTGGGCCTGCAGCCCGGGCGGCTGCTGTGCCTGACCGCCCCGGGCGCGGACCTGCTCGTACTCGTGTGGCGCGACCAGCCGGCGTTCGACTCGCTGCGGCCGCTGCTGCGCCGCCAGGCGGCCCAGCCGGGCGACCGCATGTTCATCACCGTGGCCGGCGACCGCCTGGACGCCCGCAAGCTCCCGGCCACCGACCTGAGCAACTACGCACCCGCGGCACGGGCCCTGCACCTGAGCGGGTACACCGCCCCGGCCTCCACCGAGGACGCCCTGCGGATCCTGTCCCGACGCATCACCGACAGCGACGACGACTCCATGGCCGACCCGCGCTCGCTGGTGGACCTGCTGGAGTCGCGCGGCGACCACGACATCGCCGGTGAGCTGCGCGCGGGCCTGTTCGCCACCCGCTGACCCAGCGTCGCACCCCCTCGCGCTCCGGCCCGACGCCCTGGCGGCGTACGGCCGGGGCGGTGGCGGAGGCCGGGCACGAGCGGTGGACGCTCGCCCTGGGATGCGCCAGAACCCCGTTCGGTTCGCTCGGCGCGCCCCGCCCCGCATGCCGCTTGTGGCCACCCCGAGGCCACAGGTGGCCGGGTTCCGGTCGCCCGTGACCGGCCGCGGCGGTGCCGTCGGCGCGGACGTCGACCCCGGCGTGTGACGGCTGGGGCCCACGATGCGTGAGTCACCGACTACGCACGCCTGCGGTTCGCGTCAACTGCGATATGACCGTTTCCGCTCTTTGGTCGTGACCGGAATCCGGCCCACCGACGCGCAAAGGAAATACGCGGCTTTTCGACCTACCGTGTGGGCAGGGCCGACGGAGGAATCCACCTCCACCCTCCGAGCACGAGGTGATCATGCCGCAGCGCCGCGCCGAAGCCATCGAGAACCGTATCGAGACCGCCGAACAATCCCTCGCCGGAATCGCTCCCACCCACGGCGGAAACGGCGAGGAGGCGGACTATCCGTATATCGCCAACTATGCCAAGGGCCTGCCGCACGATGACGCGGGCGAGGTCGACCGGGACGCCTACCGGCTGATGGTCCGTGCCCTGCAGAGCGGGGAGTGGGACGACTTCGAGCGTATTCCACTGGGCGGCGACAAACCCCTGGGAACCAACGGACCGGAACAGCGCGCACTGGTCAATCCGCAGGCCGGACTCGCCTTCGACACACAGGGACCCGACGCCCAGCAGATCGCCATTCCCCCGGCTCCGCGGATCGATTCCCCGCAGAACTCCGCGGAAATGGGAGAACTCTACTGGATGGCGCTGTGCCGCGACGTCCCCTTCTCGGAATTCGGCACCCATCCGCTGGCCGAGGCCGCCGCGACCGACCTGACCGAATCCTTCTCCGACTTCCGGGGCCCCAAGGAGGACGGCCGGGTCACGCCCGCCACGCTCTTCCGCGGCGACACCTCCGGGGACGCCGCCGGTCCGTACCTGTCCCAGTTCATGCTCCTGGACGTGCCCCTGGGAACACTGCTCATCGACCAGCGCCACGACACGGTCGAGGAGGGGCTGGACCACGTCCTGGACTTCCCGGCCTGGCTGGAGGTCCAGCGCGGCCGGTCCCAGCCGCGGGAGGAGCGGGACACGAAGGACCGCCGCTACATCCGCAACCCGCGGGACCTGGCGCACTACGTCCACCACGACGCGCTCTACCAGGCCTACCTCAACGCCGCCCTCATCCTGCTCGGCCGTCGGACGCCCTTCGACGGCGGCAACCCGTACCACCACTCCGACAACCAGCAGGGGTTCGGCACCTATGGCGGGCCGCACCTGCTGACCCTGGTCACCGAGATCGCCACCCGCGCCCTCAAGGCGGTCTGGTACCAGAAGTGGAACGTGCACCGCCGGCTGCGCCCGGAGACCTTCGGCGGCCGGATCCACGCCCACCTGGACGACTCCGTGCCGGTGGAGTACGCGATGATCGACGAGGAGATCCTGGAGTCGGGGGCCCTGGCGAAGGCGCAGCACCGCTGGGGCGTGTCCCTGCTGCCGCAGGCCTTCCCCGAGGGCTCCCCCGTCCACCCCTCCTACGGCGCCGGGCACGCCACCGTCGCCGGTGCCTGCGTGACGGTCCTCAAGGCCTGGTTCGACACCTCGTCCGTCCTGGAGGACCCCGTGGTGCCCGACGCCAGGGGCCGACGGCTGGTGCCCTACAGCGGCGACGCGGTGCTGACGGTGGGCGGTGAGCTGGACAAGCTCGCCGCGAACATCTCCATCGGCCGCAACATGGCCGGCGTGCACTGGCGCACCGACTACACCGCCTCGGTGCGGCTGGGCGAGGAGATCGCCATCGGCCTCCTGCGCGAGCAGACTCGGCTGGGCAACGAGTCGGCCCACTTCACGCTCCGGCGCTTCGACGGCACCTCGGTCACCATCTGACCCGGCGCCCCTGGCCCGTCACCCCTGTCCCAGGGCGCGGGCCAGGCGCCGCACGCCCTCGGCGACCTCGCGGGGGCCGGAGGTCCCGGCGAAGGAGAGCCGCAGGTGCGGCGCGGGGGGCTCGGCCGCGAAGTAGGCCCGGCCGGGCGCCACCGCCACGCCCTCGCGCAGCGCCTCCGCCGCGGCCTCGGACTCGTCGGCTCCCTCGGGCAGGCGCAGCCACAGGTGGTAGCCGCCGCGCCGGGAGACCGGCTGTTCCAGCCCGGGCAGCTCGCGCAGCAGGGCCTCGGCCATGGCGGCGCGCCGCTCGGTGAGTCCGGCGGCCATGGTGCGCAGGTGCCGCGGCCAGGACGGGGCGCCGACGAGTTCGAGTGTGGCCTCCTGGAGCGGGCGCGGGACGAAGAAGCTGTCCACCACCTGCAGGGCGCGCAGTCGGCGCAGGACCGGCCCGCGGGCCGCGAGCGCGCCCACCCGCAGGTTCGGCGAGGTCGCCTTGGTCAGTGAGCACACGTGCACGACCGTGCCGTGGTCGTCCTCGGAGGCCAGGGAGGGCGGCAGGGGTGCGCTGTCGGTGTGGGCGAGGCGCCGCGCGAAGTCGTCCTCCACGACGAAGGCCCCCGCCTTCCGGGCGATGCGCAGGACCTCCCGGCGCCGCTCGGGGGCGAGCACGGCACCGGTCGGGTTGTGGAAGAGCGGCTGGCACACGAGCAGGCGCGCGCCGGTGGCGGCGAAGGCGTCCGCCAGCAGGCCGGTGCGCAGGCCGTCGGCGTCCACCGGAACGGGGACCGGGCGGACTCCGCAGGCGCGGGCCGCGGCCAGCAGGCCCGGGTAGGTGGGCGACTCGACCAGGACGGAGGCCCCCGGCGGCGCGAGGGCGCGCAGGGCGGTGGTCAGGGCGCTCTGGCCACCGCCGGTGACCAGGACGTCGGCGGCGGTCAGGGGTCCGGAGGGGCCGCCGATCTCGCGGGCGAACCAGCCGCGCAGCTCCGCCAGGCCCTCGACCGGCGGCAGGTCCCACGCGCCCGGTCGGCGCGCCGCGCCGGCCAGCGCCGCGGTGAGCGCGCGTTCGGGGCGCAGGTCGGCGTGCGGATAGCCGCCGTGCAGGCCGATCACACCGGACGGGGGCGCGGAGAGGGTGGCCAGCAGGCCCGTGTCGTCGACGGTGCGCCGGGGGCCGCCCGGGGCGGCCTCGGCGCTCAGCGCGACCTCCTGCCAGGACGTGTCCTCCAGGCGGCGCGGCCGGCGCCGGGAGGCGCGGAAGGATCCGGCGCCGGGCCGGGTGACGAGGAACCCCTCGGCCGCGAGACCGGCGATCGCGCGCGAGACCGTCACCGGGCTGACGCCGTACCGGTCGACGAGGTCGCGACTGGAGGGGAGCTTCTCACCTTCCGGGTAGCGGTCGAACTCCCGGCGCAGGCGGTCGCGGAGATCGCGCACGCTGCTACTCTTTTTCATGAGAACAGAGAATAGCGCTATCGTCCCCGATCGGACAGCGGCGCGTAGCGGAACCCTGCTGGCGGCCCTGGGCGTGCTGGCCTTCTCCTTCACCTTCCCCGCGACCCTGTGGTCGCTGGAGGGCTTCGGCCCGTGGACGTCGACGGCCCTGCGCTGCGCACTGGCCGGTGTGGCGGCCGCCGTCCTGTTGTACGCCGAACGGCGGCGGCCGTCGGACCTGGTGCCCCCGCGCCGCCACCTCCCGGCCCTGATCGTGGTCGCGACCGGGTGCGTGATCGCGTTCCCCCTGTTCACGGCGCTGGCCCTGCAGACCACGTCCGCGGGCAACGCCGCCGTGGTCATCGGCGCGCTGCCGCTCGCCACGGCCTCCTACGCCTCGGTCCGCACGGGAGCGCGCCACTCGCCCCTGTTCTGGGCGGCCGCGGTCACCGGTGCCCTCGCGGTCGTGGTGTTCACCCTGCTGCGCACCGGCGGGGCGCCCGGGCCGGGTGACCTGTACCTGTTCCTGGCCCTGGCCGGGGCCGCCGCCGGGTACGCCGAGGGCGGGCGCCTCGCGGGCCTCCTGCCGGGCCGGAAGGTGATCTCGTGGGCCCTGCTGATCGCGCTCCCGCTGACCGTGCCGCTGTCGGCCCTCGCGCTGGCCCTGGAACCCGCGCACGTCACGGCCACGGCCGTGGCGGGCCTGGCCTACCTGGCCCTGATCAGCCAGTTCGGCGGATTCGTGGTCTGGTACGGGGGCATGGGGCTGATCGGCGTGGTGCGGGCCAGCCAGCTCCAGCTGGCCCAGCCGCTGCTGACCCTGGTGTGGGCGGTCCTGCTGCTCGGTGAGCACCTGACCCCCGCCGCGCCGCTGACGGCGGCCGTGGTGCTCACCTGCGTGGTGGTCACCCAGCGGGCCCGCTGACGCCGCCCGACGCGCGGTCGGCCGGGGCGGTGCCCAGGTCGGCGTAGGCCTCCAGGTCGGCGTTGGCTCCGGTCAGCACGGTGGCCACCAGGTCCCCGGGCACGTCGTGCGCGGCGAGCGCGGCCAGGCCGGCCACGGCGGCGGGTTCGGGCAGGATGCCGAGGGTCCGGGCGGTCAGGTGCATGGCCTCCGCCAGCTCCCGGTCCTCGACCAGCAGCATGTCGTCCACCAGGGCGCGGATCCGGCGCACCGCCTCCGGGACGGGCGCACTGATGGCGATTCCGGCGGCGAAGGCGCTGCGGCGCTCCATGGGGACGGCCCGGCCCTCTCGCCAGCTGTGCGCCATGGCCGGGGCCGCCGCGGCGCCGACCCCCACGATCCGGACGCCGGGCCGGTGCGCGCGCAGCCACCGTGCCACCCCGGTGATCAGGGCGCCGTCGCCCACGGGGAGCAGGAGCGTGTCGATGTCCTCGTTCCGGGCGAGTTCGACGCCGATGGTGCCGGCGCCCTCGGAGATCGCGGCCTCGCGGCCGTCGACCACGTAGTGGCGGTCCCGCTCCTGGGCGGCGTACTCCTCGGCGGCGGCCTTGGGATCGCCCTCGACCGGGTGCACGTCGGCGCCGAAGGTCCGTATGCGGCGCAGCTTGACGGGTGAGGCGTCGGCGGAGACGAAGACGTCGGCGCTCAGGCCGTGGCGCCGGGCGGCGTAGGCGATCGCCTGGCCGAAGTTCGCGCCGCCGGACCCGCACACCACGGTCTCGCCCGCGGGAAGGCCGCCGACCAGGAAGTCGGCTCCGCGGCCCTTGAAGCTGCGCAGGGGGTTGAGCGACTCGATCTTGGTCAGGACGGGTCGGCCGAGAGCCGCGGCGAGCTGTTCGTCCACGTACTGCGGGGTGCCGAGGAAGACGGGGTCGACGGTCGCGGCGGCCTCGGCGATCCGGTCCAGGCCCAGGTCCTCGGCACCGGTGGTGTCCATGGTCATCGGGTGTGTTCCCCTTCGGTGCGGCGGCTGTGTGCCCTCACGCTAGGCCCTGGGGCGGTGGCGGCGATTGTGGATTCTCCCGCGTCCGCGCACAATTCTTGCGTGCACACTTCACCGCTGCTCGACGAGATCGACCACCTGCTGCTCGGCCTGGTCCAGACCGACGCGACCCGCCCGCTGCACGACCTGGGGGACCGCGTGGGACTCTCCCCCAGTGCCGTCCAGCGCCGTCTGGCACGCCTGCGCGCCGCCGGAGTGATCCGGGCTCAGGTGGCGGTCGTGGACCCGCCCTCGGTGGGCGCCGGGCTCACCTGCGTCGTGCTGGTCGCGCTGGCCGACGACGACCCCGACCACCACGCGGCGTTCCGCGCGCGCATGCGCGCCGAGCCGCGGGTGCAGCAGTGCTTCGGGATCGTCGGACAGTGGGACTACGTGGTGGTGCTGCTGAGCTCCGACATCGCCGAGAACCGTGCGCTGTCGAAGCGCCTGTTCGTCCAGCAGGGCCGCGTCGCCCGCTTCGAGACCCTGCCGTCCGTCGAGACGGTCAAGGCCGGACTGACCGTGCCGCTGCCCGACCACCCCGCCGGGAGGCTGGCACCGAACCCCGGAAGTGATGTAGGTTAGGCTTACCTAATCATCACGAGGTGGTCCCCTTGCCGTCTTCCGTTCCCCAGCCCTCCCCCGCCGACCGGGCACGCTCGACCCTCGTCTCGGGCGGGCCGGCCACCGTGGCCTCCTCCGCATGGCCCTCGGCGTCCGAACCCCTCCACCTGCCCGACACCGTCTGCCACGTCCATCCCGGCGGCGAGGTGAGCCTGCTGCTGCCCGACGGGCACCCCCTCCTGAGCGCCGAGCCCGGCGCCGCCTCCGACGGGTCCGTCGTCATGGTCGAGTTCACCGACCTCGCCCCCGTCGAACTGCGCGACCCCGTCCGTGCCATGCTGTGGCTCAGCGGCACGCTGACCGTCCTGGACTCCCCCACCGCCCGGACACGGGCGCTGGACGTGGTCCGGTCCGACCCCGACGACCGGCTCCTGGAGATCGGCCACGGCCGGGCGATGGCGCTGCTGCACCCCACGCTGCTGGTCTACTCCGACCCCGACGGCGCCCACCTGCTCCACCCCCAGGAGTTCGCCGCCGCGCGCACCGACCCCTTCAGCCGGTGGGAGGCGCCGTGGCTGCGCCATGTGGACTCCGACCACCCCGACCTGCTCGAAGCGCTGACCGAGCGCATCCCGCCGCACCTGCGCACCGGAACGCCCCGCCCCCTGGGTGTGGACCGCTTCGGCCTGCGGCTGCGCGTCGAGGGCGCCGACGGCGACCACGACGTCCGGCTGGCCTTCCGCAGGCCCGCGCGCACCGCACACGACGTCGCCGCCGAGGTGCACGGGCTGGCCGGCCTGGCCCCCTTCGGATCCGACCTCCCCTGAACCCCGCCCGCCTCCGGACGCCCGAACGGAACTCAGAACGTCGGCCCCACCAGGTAGCAGACGACGATGATCGCCAGGGCGGCGCCGAAGGCCGTGCCCAGCGACCAGGACATCCACCGGGTGAGCCGGCGCCGCCAGGGGTCGGATCGGTCGAAGACCATCGAACACAGATGGGCCGGGGCCAGCACGAGCGCGACGGCCCCCGGCACGGCCCACAGGGCCGCCAGAACGAGAGCGAGCTCCCAGTCCTCCCATGTGAAGAGGGGGAGAAGGAACGCGCCGAGCGCGACGTTCGACCCGACCAGGGCCAGCAGCACCGCGCTCAGCGACCAGACGGCGACCATGACCCACGGGCCGCCGCGGGAAGGGACGGGCCGGGGCACGGGTGTCGGAGTGTCCATGGCTCCAGCCTGGGGCAGCGGCCCGCGATCCGGATGAGTACGCCTACCCAGCCCCGGACACACGTGTGGGCCGGGACCCGAAGGTCCCGGCCCACACGGGAGGACTCCCCTGACGGGGTGTCCTCGACGTCCCTCAGACGTTGAAGCCCAGCATGCGCAGCTGGTCCCGACCGTCGTCGGTGATCTTGTCCGGACCCCACGGCGGCATCCAGACCCAGTTGATCTTGACCTCGCGCTCGAACTCGTCCAGAGCGCTGACCGCCTGGTCCTCGATCACGTCGGTCAGCGGGCACGCCGCACTGGTCAGCGTCATGTCCAGGGTGATGACGTCCTTGTCGGCGTTCACCCCGTACAGCAGCCCCAGGTCGACGACGTTCACGCCCAGCTCGGGGTCGATCACGTCCTTGAGCGCCTCGCCGATCTCCTCGACCAGCTCCTGTGCCTCGGGCGACAGCGGGGCCTGCTCGGGGGCGGCGCTCTCGGCCGCCTCGGTCGTTGTGGTCTCGTTCTCGCTCATCAGGCGCCTTCCCTCTCCAAGGACTGCGACACCGCGTCCTTCCACGCCATCCAACCCAACAGGGCGCACTTGATCCGCGCGGGGTACTTGGACACCCCCACGAAGGCGACCGCGTCCTCCAGCACGTCCTCGTCGGGCTCGCCCTTGCCCTTGGACTGCATCATCTCCGTGAAGGCGTCCAGGGTGGCCATGCCCTCCGCGACCGTGTGGCCGATGAGGAGGTCGGTCAGCACCGAGGTGCTGGCCTGGCTGATCGAGCAGCCCATGCCCTCGTAGGAGACGTCGCTGACGACGGCCTTCTCGTCGAGTGCGTCCCCCTCGGCGGGGGTCAGGGCCACCCGGAGCGTCACCTCGTCCCCGCACGTGGGGTTGATGTGGTGCGCCTCCGCGTCGTGCGGATCCCGCAGCCCCTTGTGGTGCGGGTTCCGATAGTGGTCCAGGATGATCTCCTGGTACATCGCGTCCAACTGCATGTCTGGCTGTTCCTCGTTCTAGGGCCGGGTTCCGAAGAACTTCTGCGCGTCCCGGATCGCCTCCACGAGCGCGTCCACGTCCTCCAGAGTGTTGTAGAGGTAGAAGGACGCCCGCGTGGTCGCGACGATACCCAGCTTCCGGTGCAGCGGCCAGGCGCAGTGGTGGCCCACCCGGACCTCCACACCCCTGTCGTCCAGGACCTGGCCCACGTCGTGCGGGTGGATGTCGTCCACGACGAACGACACCGCCCCGCCGCGGTCCACGGCCTCGGTCGGGCCGACGATCCGCACGCCCTCGATCTCGCCCACGCGCTTGAGCGCGTACTCCACGAGCTCGTGCTCGTGCGCGGCGACCCGGTCCATCCCCACCTCGGTGAGGTAGTCGCAGGCCGCGGCCAGGCCGACGGCCTGCGGCGCCATCGGCACGCCGGCCTCGAAGCGCTGCGGCGGGTCGGCCCACGTGGAGTGCTCCATGTGGACCACTCCGATCATGGACCCGCCGGAGATGAACGGCGGCATGGCCTCCAGCAGCTCCCGGCGCCCCCAGAGCACCCCGATCCCGTTGGGACCGAGCATCTTGTGCCCGGAGAAGGCCAGGAAGTCCACGTCCAGGTCGGCGACGTCCACCGGCATGTGCGGGACGGACTGGCAGGCGTCCAGCACGACCAGGGCACCGACCTCGCGGGCCCGGGCCACGATGGGCGCCACCGGGTTGACGGTGCCCAGCACGTTCGACTGGTGGGCGAAGGCCACGACGCGCGTGCGCTCGTTGACCAGCCCGCCGAGGTCGGACAGGTCCAGCCGGCCCTCCTCGGTCACCGGGAACCACCGCAGCGTCGCGCCGGTCCGCCGACACAGCTGCTGCCAGGGCACCAGGTTGGCGTGGTGCTCCATCTCGGTGACGACGATCTCGTCGCCCGGCCCCACCTGGAAGCGGCGGAGCCCCTCCTCGGCGGTGGCCGCGTTGCTCATCGCGTAGGTCACCAGGTTGATCGCCTCGGTGGCGTTCTTGGTGAACACCACCTCGCCGGCGTCCGCCCCGATGAACCCGGCGATGGTCTCCCGGGCCGACTCGTAGGCGTCGGTCGCCTCCTCCGCGAGCTGGTGCGCTCCCCGGTGCACCGCCGCGTTGTGGCGCTCGTAGAACTCACGCTCGGCGTCGAGCACCTGCCGGGGCTTCTGTGAGGTCGCCCCGGAGTCCAGGTACACCATCGGGCGCCCGTCACGGACGGTCCGGGAGAGGATGGTGAAGTCCTCCCGGATCGCCTTGGTGTCGAGCGGGACCGTGCCGGGCCCACCGAACTCGCGGTCAGTCACGTTATGCGCCCGCCTTCACGAAACGCTCGTAGCCCTCGGCCTCCAGCACGTCGGCCAGCTCGGCGCCGCCGGACTCGGCGATGCGCCCCTGGGCGAAGACGTGCACGAAGTCGGGCTTCACGTAGTTGAGGATCCGGGTGTAGTGCGTGATGAGCATGACGCCCATCTCGCCGCCCGCCTTGGCGCGGTTGACGCCCTCGGAGACCACCTTGAGAGCGTCGACGTCCAGACCGGAGTCGGTCTCGTCCAGGATGGCGACCTTCGGCTTGAGCAGCTCCATCTGGAGGATCTCGTGGCGCTTCTTCTCACCGCCGGAGAAGCCCTCGTTGACGCCGCGGGCGGCGAAGTCGGAGCTGATGGACAGGTCCTTCATCGCGCCCTGCAGCTCCTTGGAGAACTGGCGGAGCTTGGGGGCCTCGCCGCGGACCGCCGTCACGGAGCTGCGCAGGAAGTTGGACATGGACACGCCCGGAACCTCGACCGGGTACTGCATGGCCAGGAACACGCCGGCGCGGGCGCGCTCGTCGACGCTCATCTCCAGGATGTTCTCGCCGTCGACGAGGACCTCGCCCTCGGTGACCTCGTAGCGCGGGTGGCCCGCGATCGCGTAGGCGAGGGTGGACTTGCCGGAGCCGTTGGGGCCCATGATGGCGTGGGTCTCACCGGAGTTGATGGTGAGGTCGACGCCCTTGAGGATCTCCTGCCGCTCGTCCTCACTGATCAGGACGTCGGCACGCAGACCGCGGATTTCGAACTTCGTCATTTCAGCCTCAGGAATTCTTCTCATCCAACGAGACGAGCACGTCGTCGCCGTCGATCTTCACGTCATAGGTGGGGACCGGCTGGGTCGCGGGCGGGTTGATCGCCGCGCCCGAGCGCAGGTCGAAGCAGGAGCCGTGCAGCCAGCACTCGATCGTGCCGTCCTCGACCTCGCCCTCGGACAGGCGGACCTCGGCGTGCGAGCACACGTCCCGCACGGCGAACACCTCGCCCTCGGTGCGCACCAGGGCGATCGGGGTGTCGTCGTCGACCTCGACGGCGAGCGCTCCGTCGTCGGGGATCTCGTCGAGAGCCGCGACCTTCACCCAGCGCGCGCCCTCACTCATGCGCGGCCAGCTTCTGCTCGACCTTGGCCATGATCTCCTCACGCAGCTCCTCGACCGGGATCCGGTTGACGAGCTCCAGGAAGTAGCCGCGGATGACCAGGCGGCGGGCCTCCTCCTCCGGGATACCGCGCGAGCGCAGGTAGAACAGGTGGATGTCGTCGAGCCGGCCGCTGGCGGCGGCGTGCCCGGCCCCCTCCACCTCGCCGGTGAAGATCTCCAGGTTCGGCACCGAGTCGACACGGGTGTCGTCGGTGAGCTGGAGGTTGCGGTTGTGCTCGTAGGAGTCGGTCCCGGTCGTGCCCTCGCCGATGATCACGTCACCGATCCACACGCCGTGCGCGCCCTTGCCGCTCAGCGCGCCCTTGTACTCCACGCGGGAGCGGGTGTGCGACATGTTGTGGTCGATGAGCGAACGGTGCTCGTGGTGCTGGCCGTCGCCGGTGAAGTACAGGCCGTGGAGCTCGGCGTTGGCGCCGCGCCCCTTGTAGGCCACCTTCGGGGAGAGGCGGACCAGGTCGCCGCCGAGCGTGATCACGATCGACTTGTACGTGCCGTCCTTGTCGACCTGCGTGTTGTGCTGGGAGACGTCGACGGCGTCGCGGTCCCAGTCCTGCACGCTGACCAGGGTCAGCCGCGCGCCCTCGCCGACGTGGACGTCCACGCTGCCCGCGCGCACACCGCCGCCGGTCTGGTTGAGGACCACGACGGCCTCGGCCAGCGGCTTGACGTCGATGACGAACTGGTCGTAGCGGGTGCCCCCCTGGGCCTCCCGGCTGATCACGACGGGGCGCTCGGGCGTCGCGCTCTGCGCGACCGTGACGACGGTGGCCTGTTCGAAGGAGGTGTAGGCCTGCGCCGTGACGCGGTCGGCGGGGAAGCCGGCGGTGCCCAGGCGCGCGTCGTCGCGGCCGACCTGCTCGACGGTGACGCCCGCGGGGGCGTCGATGTCGACCTTGTCGGTGCCGTCGGCGACCGCGGAGCCGTCGTGCAGGCCCTTGAGGCGGCGCAGCGGGGTGAACCGCCACACCTCCTCACGGCCGCCGGGGACGGGGAAGTCGTTCACGTCGAAGGACCCGTGGGTCGCCAACTTGGAGAACGGGATGTCCCCGAGGCCGTGGCTGTGGGCCTTGGATTCGGTGTTCGGGCTGGTCAACTTAACCAACCGCTCCTTCCATCTGCAGCTCGATCAGCCGGTTCAGTTCCAGCGCGTACTCCATGGGCAGCTCGCGCGCGATGGGCTCGACGAACCCGCGCACGATCATGGCCATGGCCTCGTCCTCGTCCATGCCCCGGCTCATCAGGTAGAAGAGCTGGTCCTCGCTGACCTTGGAGACGGTCGCCTCGTGGGCGAGCTCGGCGTCGTCCTCGCGCAGGTCGTTGTAGGGGTAGGTGTCCGAGCGGCTGATGGTGTCGATCAGCAGCGCGTCGCACTTGACCGACGACTTGGCGTGGTCGGCCCCTTCCTGGACCTGGACCAGACCCCGGTAGGAGGCGCGGCCCCCGCCGCGTGCCACCGACTTGGAGACGATGGTGGAGGAGGTGTTGGGCGCGCAGTGCACCATCTTGGAACCGGTGTCCTGGTGCTGGCCCTCGCCGGCGAAGGCGATCGACAGGGTCTCGCCCTTGGCGTGCTCGCCCATCAGGTAGACGGCCGGGTACTTCATGGTGACCTGCGAGCCGATGTTGCCGTCGATCCACTCCATGGTCGCGCCCTCTTCGGCGACGGCGCGCTTGGTGACCAGGTTGAAGACGTTGTTCGACCAGTTCTGGATGGTCGTGTACCGGCAGCGGGCGTTCTTCTTGACGATGATCTCGACGACCGCGGAGTGCAGCGAGTCCGACTTGTAGATCGGCGCGGTGCAGCCCTCGACGTAGTGGACGTAGGCGCCCTCGTCGACGATGATCAGCGTCCGCTCGAACTGGCCCATGTTCTCGGTGTTGATCCGGAAGTAGGCCTGGAGCGGGATCTCCACGTGCACGTTCTTGGGAACGTAGATGAAGGACCCACCGCTCCACACGGCGGTGTTGAGCGCGGCGAACTTGTTGTCACCGGGCGGGATCACCGAGCCGAAGTACTCCTCGAAGATCTCCGGGTGCTCCTTGAGAGCGGTGTCGGTGTCCAGGAAGAGGACGCCCTGCTCCTCCAGGTCCTCGCGGATCTGGTGGTAGACGACCTCGGACTCGTACTGCGCGGCGACACCGGCGACCAGGCGCTGCTTCTCCGCTTCGGGGATGCCGAGCCGGTCGTAGGTGTTCTTGATGTCCTCGGGCAGGTCCTCCCAGGAGGTGGCCTGCTTCTCCGTGGACCGCACGAAGTACTTGATGTTGTCGAAGTCGATCTTGGACAGGTCCGCGCCCCAGTTGGGCATGGGCTTCTTGTCGAAGAGCCTGAGCGACTTGAGGCGGAGCTTGGTCATCCACTCCGGCTCGCTCTTCTTCGACGAGATGTCGAGGACGACGTCCTCGTTCAGTCCCCGGCGGGCGTTCGACCCGGCGGCGTCGGAGTCGGACCAGCCGTACTCATATGTTCCGATCCCCTCGAGTTCGGGGTGCGCGATAGACGTCATGCGCGGACTCCTCCTGGACTCAGACGTCCGTTTGGTGTTGCGATCCTCCACCCGCCGCCTGGCGGATGGCCTTGCTCACGGGGGTGCCGGTCTCCCCGCCCGCCCCGTCTCCCCGAGGGGTGACGTGCGTGGTGCACACACCGTCGCCATGGGCGATGGTGGCCAACCTGCGCACCGGGGTGCCCAGGAGCCGCGCGAAGGCCTCGACCTCGGCCTCACAGAGTTGCGGGAACTCCGCGGCCACGTGCGCGACAGGGCAGTGGTGCTGGCACAGTTGGTCGCCGCCCCCGGGTGCGGGCGCCTGGCCCGCGGTGGCGGCGTAGCCGTCATTGGAGAGCGCCTCGGCCAGCAGCCGTACCCGCTGTTCCTGGGGGACGGCGTCCAGCTGGGGCTTGTAGCGCCGCTCCAGGTCGGCGACCTGGCTGCGGGCGAACTCGGCGACGGCTTCGGGCCCGACGGTGTCCGCCAGGAAGCGCAGGGCGCTGGAGGCGAGATCGTCGTAGGCGTGGACGAAGTGGTCCCGCCCCGCCTCGGTGATGGCGAAGACGCGCGCGGGCCGTCCCCTGCGGCGGCGTCCGCCGTGGGGCCGGGCGTCGCGGGCCTCGACCAGGCCCTCGCTGGTCAGGTTGTCCAGGTGCCGGCGGATGCCCGCCGGGGTGAGGCCGAGCCGTTCTCCGAGGTCGGAGGCGGTGATCGGCCCCTTCTCCAGAATGAGACGGGCGACCCGGGCACGGGTGCCGGTCTCGGCACCGCGTTCGGGGCCGGACAGCGGGCTGGGCACACTGGTCGTGTGTGGCACAGTGCCCCCCTCCCTTCTCCGGACACGGTTCCTGGTTTAGACAACATCAGTGTGGCCTAAATAAGTCCGCCGAGGCAAACCCGTGCCAGAGACCCACTTCATGCCATTCGTCACGAAGGAAAGGCTTGCCTAACTGGGCGTTCACACCCGCGCAACATCGGTGGTCGAACGGACGCCGGGGCCGCGACTATTCCCGGTGTCCACATGATGGAACCGCCGTCCCAGTGATCGGACGGAATTCGGCGGCGGCCGCACGGAGCACCGGCCGGTTCGCGCGGGCCGATGAGCCCGGACCCCGGCACGCACGTACACTCAGGGCCCATGGACACAGCCGCGGTCGAGGTCGTCGACCTGGTCAAGCGCTACGGCGCCACCACCGCCGTGACGGGCCTCAGCTTCACCGCCCGCCGGGGCGCGGTGACGGCGCTGCTCGGCCCCAACGGCGCGGGCAAGACGAGCACCATCGAGATCTGCGAGGGGTTCCGCGTCCGCGACGGCGGGAAGGTGCGCGTGCTGGGCCTGGACCCCGTCGCCGACGCCGCCGCGCTCAAGCCCCGGGTCGGCGTGATGCCCCAGTCCGGCGGGGTGCCCACGGGCGCCCGCGCCGCCGAGTGGCTGCGCCTGCTGGCCTCCTTCCACGCGAGCCCGATCGAACCCCGGCTGCTGCTGGAGCGGCTCGGCCTGACCTCGGTGTCCTCCACACCCTTCCGGCGCCTGTCCGGCGGCCAGCAGCAGCGCCTGTCCCTGGCCTGCGCAGTCGTGGGACGGCCCGAACTGGTCTTCCTGGACGAGCCCACCGCCGGGCTCGACCCCCAGGCCCGCAGGGCCACCTGGGACCTGGTAGCGGCCCTGCGGACGGCCGGCGTCGCGGTGATCCTGTCCACGCACCACATGGAGGAGGCGGAGCGCCTGGCCGACCACGTGGTGGTCATCGACCGCGGCGCGGTCGTCGCCCAGGGCTCACCCGCCGCGCTCACCGAGGACCGCCGCGAGGTGTGCTTCCAGGCGGCGGGCCCGGTGGACACCGAGTCGCTGGGCGCCGCGCTGCCCGCGGGCAGCCGGGTGGACGCCACCGAGGCGGCCGACGGACGGCGGGAGTACGTGATCACCACCGACGACCCCGCCGATCTGGGCCCGGAGTTCCTGGCCACGGTCACCGCCTGGTGCGCCTCGGCCGGGCTGCTCGCCGAGGACCTGCGCGTGCGGCGGCGTACCCTCGAAGACGTCTTCCTCGAACTCACCGGCCGGGAACTGCGGGACTGATGACCGAGCACACCTCCAGCACCTCCCTTCCGACCCCCGCGTCGGACGGCGGCTCCCCGACGGACGACGCCGCGCTGTTCACACCGGCTCCGGGGGCCGCGCCGCTGTGGCGCATGGTCGCCGCGCAGGCGGGCCTGGAACTGCGGGTCATGCTGCGCCACGGCGAGCAGTTCCTGCTCACCATGGTCATCCCCGTCCTGCTCCTGGTCGGCTTCAGCCTGACCACGGTCCTGGACGTGGGCGAGGGCCCGCGGGTGGACGCCCTGACCCCCGGCGTGCTGGCGCTGGCGATCATGTCGACGTCGTTCACCGGCCTGGCCATCGGCACCGGGTTCGAGCGCCGCTACGGGGTGCTCAAGCGCCTGGGCGCGACGCCGCTGTCCCGGTTCGGCCTGCTGGCCGCCAAGACACTGGCGGTGCTCGCGGTCCAGGCCATCCAGATCACCGTGCTGTGCGCGGTGGCCCTGGCGCTGGGCTGGTCGCCCGCGCTCGGCGCGGGCACCGCCGCCGCGGCCGTGCTCCTGGTCCTGCTGGCCACCGCGGCGTTCAGCTCGCTGGCGCTGCTGATGGCGGGCACCCTGCGGGCGGAGGCGACGCTGGCGGGCGCGAACCTGGTGTACGTGCTCATGCTGGGGCTGGGCGGGGTGCTCTTCCCGACCAGCAGCTTCCCCGCACCCGTGGAGAGCGCGGTGGCGCTCCTGCCGATCACCGCGCTGAGCTCGGGGCTGCGCACCGCGCTGGCCGACGGCTCCCTGCCCGGTCCGGCCGTGTACGCGGTGCTCGCCGCGTGGGTGCTCGTGACGGGCCTCCTGGCCAGCCGCCTGTTCCGCTGGGACTAGGGCGCGTGTAGCGGATAGACGCCCCAGGACCCCGCCGCACCGGCGCGTCGGCGGAATGCCTAGGGTGGAGCGCATGGCGATCGATATGGACGCGGTGACCAAGGTCCTGCGTGAGGCCGCCGAGACGGCCGTCCTCCCCCGCTTCCGCTCCCTCAGCGACGGCGAGGTGACGGAGAAGTCCCCCGGCGAGATCGTGACGGTGGCCGACCGCGAGGCCGAGGAGCTGATCACGCCGCGCCTGCGTGCGATCGCCGACGCCCCCGTCGTGGGCGAGGAGGCCGCCTCCGCCGACCCCGCACTGGTCGAAGCCCTGCGGACCGAGCCCCTGGCCTGGCTCGTCGACCCCCTGGACGGGACGCGCAACTTCGTGCGCGGCAGCACCGACTTCGCGGTCATGGCCGCGCTGGTCCGAGCGGGACGGACGGTGGCCGCGTGGATCGTGCGCCCCACCGTGGGGCGCGCCTACGTCGCCGAGCTCGGCTCGGGCGCCTGGTGCGACGGCACGCGGCTGCGCCGCGCCTCCGCGCCCGCCGACCCCGCCCGGATGCGGGGCGCCGTGCTCAGCCGGTTCCTGGGACCGGCCGCGCGTGCGCGCGTGTCCGCCGCCGAGCCGAGGTTCGCCGAACTGGACTCGGGGGCGCACTGCGCGGGGGTGGACTACCCGCGCCTGGTCGAGGGCGGTCTGGACTTCATCCTGTTCCACCGGACCCTGCCGTGGGACCACGCCCCCGGAACGCTGCTGCTCACCGAGGCCGGCGGGGTGGCCCGGCGCCCGGACGGGTCGGACTACCGTCCCGACGACGACCGCGTGGGCCTGCTCGACGCGGCCGACCCCGCCACCTGGGACTCGGCCCGCTCCCTGCTGGTCTAACCCAGGGGCAGCAGGCGCCACTGCTGGTGGGCGTGGCCGCCGTCGGGCGCCTGCACCACCGCCGTACCGTTGTCCGGCGCACCTCCCTGGGCCTCCAGCGCCTGGGAGGTCGCCCGGTTGACGAGCCGGACCACGCCGTCCCCGACCTCGACGGGCGCCCAGTGCTGGTGGGGGTCGCCCGTGCTGGACAGCAGGGTCGCCCCCGGGCCGCCGCCGGCGGCGATCTCCAGGACCTTGCCGCTGCCCACGCCCTCGATCTCGTAGTAGCCGTCCTCCACCGGAACGAACCGCCACTGCTGGTTCTCCTGGTCGTGGCGGTCCCACAGGTGGGTGGGGGCGCCGTTGGCGGTGGCGGCCTGGGCGACGTCCAGGACGCGGTCGCCGTGCACGTTCTGCAGGACGTAGACGAGTTCCGGGTCGATCCCGGCCGGGTGGACGGGTTCCGGTTCTTCCTCCTCCTCGGGCGCGGCCACTTCGTCGGGCGCCCCGGAGGGCTGGACCAGGATGCCGGACTCCACGGTCAGCGCGGACTCCTCCTGTTCGGCCGAGTCCGCCACGAACCGGCCCGAGACGTAGCCGGTGATGAGCACGATGAGCAGCAGCGCCGTGGCTCCGGCGACCAGTGGCCACCGGGGCGCGAACGCCTCGTCGTACGTGCGGGGGACGCGTGCGCGGCGTCGGGACATGAGGGGAACTCCCAGCGGGGACGGGTCCGGGGCCGCGTCCGCCGCGGCCCCGGACTATTTCACACCACTTGACCGATTCCCGCATGTCGACCTCCGGCGGTGGCGGAAGGATCCTGGTCGGTAGGGTCCGGGCCATGGAGTTCATCGGGGTCCCCTGGTTCGTCGCGGTCCGCCAACTGGCGCCTCCGCTGTTCCTGCTGGCGGTCGGCTGCGCGCTCATGGCCTGGCGGCCGCCGCGGCGCCGGGGGCTGGTGTGGGCGGCGCTGGTGGCCAACCTGGTCGCCGCGGCGCTGCCCTACGGATGGATCGGGCTCCAGATCCTCACCGACCAGGCCGAGCGGACGGTGTTCGGGCTGGTGATGACCCTCCTCCAGCCGGGCGTGGTCGTGGTGGCCTGGCTCCTGCTGCTGGCGGCCGTCCTCCCGCGGCCGGAAGCTTCCCCGGCCGCCCCCGAGCACGCCCCCGCGGTGGACGCGGTCGCGGGTCGGACCGGGGACGGAGGAGGTGAGGCGGGCCGGGCCGCGGAAAACATAGGATGACTTCGATGAGTCCCCGCACCGCACCCGCGTCCACGTTCTCGCTCCGCACGGCCGCCGAGGCGATCCCGCCGACCTGGCTGGTCATGGTCGGCATCATCTCGGTGCAGACCGGCGCGGGCGTGGCCAAGAACCTGTTCGAGGTCCTGCCCCCGGCGGCGGTCGTGTGGCTGCGCCTGCTGACCTCGGCGGTGCTGCTGGTCCTGGTCGTGCGGCCCGTCCTGCGCGCGCGCACGCGCGGCGACTGGATGGTGGTCGTCGGCTACGGTGTCGCGCTGGCCTCGATGAACCTCTTCATCTACCAGGCCTTCGCCCGGATCCCGCTGGGTATCGCGGTCACCATCGAGTACCTGGGCCCGCTGGCCATCGCGATCCTGGGCTCGCGGCGCCGTATCGACCTGCTGTGGGCCGGCCTGGCCGGACTGGGCGTGGTGGCGCTGGGCCTGGAGTCGGGCGAGATGGACCCGCTGGGCATCGTGTTCGCGGTCCTGGCCGCGGCCGCCTGGGCGGGCTACATCCTGCTGAGCGCCGCCACCGGGAGCAGGTTCAGCGGCGCGTCGGGACTGGCCATCGCCAGCGTCGTGGGCGTCGTGCTCATGGCGCCGCTGGGCGTGGCCGAGGGCGGAACGGCGCTGCTGGATCCGCGGCTGCTGGCGTTCGGGCTGGCGGTGGGCGTGCTGTCGTCGGTGGTCCCCTACTCGCTGGAGCTGAGCGCGCTGCGCCGGATGCCCCCGCGCGTGTTCGGGGTCCTCATGAGCCTGCAGCCGGCCGCCGCCGCGCTCGTGGGCCTGGTCCTGCTGGGCGAACTGCTGACGGTGTGGCAGTGGCTCGCGGTCGCGTGCGTCATCGCCGCCAGCGCCGGATCGACGCGGACCTCGGCCGGGCGCGAGCGGGAGGACGCCGAGGCCCGGCCCGGGCGCAGACCCCGCCGGGACGGCTGACACCACTCCCCGGGACCCGCCGTCGGTGCAGGTCGCGGCGGGCGGCGGGGGTACGCGGAAGCGGCCGGACTCGTGTACTACGCTGTGTCGTATGTTTGCATCCCCGGCCGCAGCGTCGACGGCCACGACCACGGTTCCCCCGCTCGCGGCCGAGGACATCGCCCTCCTCGGCGTGCCCCTGTGGGGCTGGCAGATCGCGCTGGCCGTCCTCGGAGTCCTGGTGCTCGCCGTCCTGGCGCGCACGATCTGGACCCCGACCGTCCGCTCGCTGCGGGCCTGGGCGCTGGGCAACATCGTCGTCAACGCCGGGATCGCCGTCACCGGCGCCACCGTGCGCGTGACCTCCTCCGGGCTGGGCTGCTCCGAGTGGCCCAAGTGCACGCCGGACAGCTTCGTCCCGATCGACACCGGGCACGCCGCGCTCAACGCCGCGATCGAGTTCGGCAACCGGACGCTGACCTTCCTCGTGCTCGCCGTCGGCGTCATCACCCTGATCGCGGTGCTGCGGATGGCGCCGCGCCGCCGCGACCTGACCCGGCTGGCCGTGATCATCCCCTTCGGTGTCCTGGGCCAGGGCGTGGTCGGCGGCATCACCGTGTGGACCGACCTGCACCCCGCCTCCGTCGGCACGCACTTCCTGCTGTCCATGGTGGTCACGTTCCTCGCCGTGGCGCTGTACGTGCGCAGCCAGGAGCCGGAGGGCACGCCGAGGATCTCCGTCGGCCCCATGCTGCACACGGTCAGCGTCGGCCTGGTCGTGGTGGGCTTCCTGCTGCTGATCGCGGGCACGGTGGTCACCGGTACCGGACCGCACGGCGGAGACGCCGAGGCCCCCCGCTGGGGCATGGACCTGGCCATGGTCACGCGCGTCCACTCGTCCCTGGCCTGGCTGACCCTACTGGGCGCGCTCGCGGCGACCGTGATCGCCTTCCGCACCGGCACCCGGCGCCCGGCCCGGATGAGCAGCGTGGCCCTGCTCGTGGTGGTCCTGCTCCAGGGCGCGGTGGGCTACGCGCAGTACGCCCTGGCCCTGCCCGAGTCGCTCGTGGTCCTGCACGTGCTCGGCTCGACCGTGACGTGGGTGGCGATCGCGCGCCTGTACTTCTCCACCAGCCGGCTGGTGCCGGCGGGCACGCCGATCAGCGCGGACCCTGCCGCGGAGTCCCCTGCTGGCCGTGACGGGGAACGTAGTCCTGTTGAGCCCGCGCCTGGGCGATGACGTGCGCGAAGTCGGCCCGGCGCAGGAACCCCGAGTCGTGGGGGCGCTCGGTCCAGGCCGGCGCCACCGGCTGGGGCGCGCGGCCGAGGAAGGCGTCGCGGGCCACGTGCATGAGGGCGAGGAAGGAGTCGCGGCGCACCTTCCAGTCCTCGCGGGGCACGCCGGTGTCCAGCTTCCTGTGCAGCAGCGCCAGCTCGGTGGCCGCGAGCTGGTACTCCTTCATCGCCGCGCGCCCGCGGCGGCCGGCATTGCGGCCCGCCCAGTCGCGCGCCCGGCGGCGGCCCGGCATCGAGCTGAGCATGGTGATGTCGGCGGGCGTGACCAGCCCGGTGGAGATGTAGGGCGGCAGGTAGCGGCTGATCGCCCCGATCTGCGAGCGCCGGTCGTTGCGGGCGATCACCAGGATGCCGACGAGCACGACGAACAGCACCAGGTAGGCCGCCCCGAGGCCGTACCAGCCGAAGAAGGTCGACCCGTTCCACATGCCGTGCAGCGCGACCGCCGCCACCCATCCGACGAAGGGGGCGGCCATGCGCAGCGCCCCGGTGCGGGTCGCGGCGTAGGCGACCCCGATCCCGATCATCGCGGTGTAGAGCGGGTGGCCGAAGGGCGCGACCAGGCCCCGGATGGCGAACGTGGCGACCAGCGTGCCGTCGAAGAACGCGCTGAGGAAGTACAGGATGTTCTCGGTGAAGGCGAATCCGGTGGCCACCATCCCGGCGTAGATCACACCGTCGGTGTAACTGTCCAGCTCCTGGCGGCGGCGCCACAGCAGGATCAGCAGGACCACGCCCTTGGCGCTCTCCTCGACCACCGGCGCCACGAGCGAGGTGGTCAGGTAGTCGCCCAGGTCCTGGCCGAAGAGCGGGACGGCGACGTTCACCTGCCCCCAGGTGTTGAGCACCAGGGACACCACGACGGCCACGCCCGCGCCCCAGACGAACGCGAAGAACAGGACCTGGCCCGGTTCCGGCTCGATGCGGTCGAGCATGAGGATCAGCGGCACCAGGATGGTGACCGGCACGACCGCGGCGCCGACGGCGACCACGAAGCCGGTCGCGCCGTCGATCCCGGCCGCGGCCCCGCCGGCGAGGGCGAGCAGCCACAGATAGGCGAGCATCCCGAGCAGACACACGACACTGACGGTCGTGCCGAGGATGAGGGTCATCGAGTAGCGCGAGCGGCGGCCCTGGAGGATGGCCTTGCTGTCGAGTCGGGGCATGGGCACCGATGGTAGCGGTTGCCGCTCCCGGCCTGCGCCTTCCCCCATGGGGGACGGGCCCGCTCGGCCAGGGGGGTCGCGTGTCCCCTCGGTGGAGGGCAGAATCGGATCTGTTGCTTGAGGTCTCAACCAATCCTGGAGACGTCCCATGGACCAGCCCGTGCACACCACCCCGACGGAGCCCGCCGCCCGGGCGCCACTGACGGCCCTGCGCGTCACGGTGCTCCTGCACCTCGCCGCGATCCTGTGGGAGGGCGTCACCGCGGGCCAGCTGGTGACGTTCAACACCGACGCGCTGCCGCTGCACTACTTCGGCGCGTTCGGCGTGCACGCGGCCGCCGGGGTCCAGCTGCTGGCGGCCGCCTGGCTGTGGTCGCGCGCACGCCGGGCGGCGCTGGGGCTCGCCGTGCTGAGCCTGGTCGCGTTCGGCCTGGGCTTCCTCCAGGCGGCGCTGGGCACCTATGGGCCGCTGCAGGCCCACGTGCCCCTGGCCGTGGTGCTGATGGCCCTGGTGGCGTGGACGGCCGCGCTCGCCTGGGTCCGCCCGGCGACACGCGCCTGAGCGGCCTCGACCAGGCGCGCCCTCTGAGCGCCGGCGCGGGCGGGAAGACGACGTCCGAAGACCGCCGGTGCCGGCGGCGCGCACACGCGATGCTGCACCCATGACGACGAACACGGGCACGGCCCCCTCGCACGAGACACGTCCCATCCCCCCGCGCGTCCTGGAACGCCTGCGCGAGCGCGACGACGCCGGTCGCGTCCGCGAGGGTTTCACCGACGGCGAGGGCGGCGCCCCGCTGCGCTGCTGCCTGCGCAGGAGCCGCGTCGGCGAGCGGCTCGTGCTGGTCTCCTACGCGCCCCTGCGGGGCTGGGCCCTGGAACGGGGCGTCGATCCCGGACCCTACGACGAGGTCGGCCCCGTCTTCGTGCACGCGCGGCCGTGCGCGGGGCCCGACGGCACCGGGTATCCGCGACGGACGCACGGCCCCCTCAGGGCCCTGCGCGCCTACGGCGCCGACGGACGCATCCTGGGCGGCCGCGCGGTGGAGCTGCCCGAGGAACGGGCCGGGGAGGTCGACGGGATCCTGGCGGAGGTGTTCGCCGAACCCGGGGTGGCCCTGGTCCACGTGCGCGCGGTGGTCTTCGGCTGCTTCCTGGCCGAGGTCCGCCCGCTGCGCTGAGACGGGAAACGGACGGCGGCGGCACACCCGGGTGTGCCGCCGCCGTCCGTTTCCGTGCGCTCAGGCCAGCAGCCGACCGATCAGCGGGTCGATGGTGACCGCGACGAACAGCAGGGCCAGGTAGGCGTTGGACAGGTGGAAGAAGCCCATCGTCTTCAGCCGGGCGCCGCTGACCCCCGCGAGCGAGCGGCCGAGCAGTCGGTGCGCCTGGACGACCAGCAGCGCGCCCAGGACCAGCGCGACCGCGCCGTAGAAGACCGTGGTGCCGGCGACCGGCCAGAAGAGGAGCGAGACGATCGCGGTGGCCCAGCTGTAGAGCACGCACTCCAGCAGCACCCGGCGGTCGCCGGCGACCACGGGCAGCATCGGCACCTTGGCGGCCGCGTAGTCCTCCCGGTAGCGCATCGCCAGCGTCCACGTGTGCGGCGGCGTCCAGAAGAACACGACCAGGAAGAGCACGAAGGGCGCCCAGTCCAGGCTGTTGGTGACCGCGGCCCAGCCGATCAGCACCGGCATGCACCCGGCGATGCCGCCCCACACCACGTTCTGCGCCGTGCGCCGCTTGAGCAGCATCGTGTAGACGAAGATGTAGAACAGGATCGCGAAGACCGACAGCACGGCCGACAGCACGTTGACCAGCAGCAGGAACCCGAGCGTGGACCCGACCGCCAGGGCCAGGCCGTAGGCGAGGGCTCCGCGCGGGGTGACCAGGTCCATCGCGCCGGGGCGCTGGCGGGTGCGACGCATCTCACGGTCGATGTCGCGGTCGATGTAGCAGTTCATCGCGTTGGCGCTGGCCGCCGACATGGTGCCGAACACCAGCGTGGCGACCGCGGTCCAGAGCGGGGGGACGCCGCCGGCGGCGACGAACATCACCGGGATCGTGGTGATGAGCAGGAGCTCGATGACACGGGGCTTGGAGAGGGCGACGTAGGCGCGGACGTACTGGCCCGGGGTGGCCCTGCGGGGGGACTCGGTCTGGTCCGCGGCCTCCGCGCGCGGGGCCCGGTCTGCGAGGGCCATCAGTACCGCGTCCCCTCGGCCGGACGGTTCGCTCGCGCCCGGGTCGGGCGTACCGGCTCGGAATCTGACACGCGGATACCTCGATGACTCTAGGGAATTTCGACACTCGCCACGCGGGGCCGAGCGGACCGACAGTGCGTCAGGATCAGCGAAAACCCCGTCAACGACACATCGTAGTACTAGCTCGCGCGAACCGGTCCCGGGCCCCCTCGCTGGCGAAGGGTCCTGGTCCGCGGCCCCGTGCCGCCGTCGACCGCCGGGCGCAGCAGAAGGTTCGCACACGCCCCGCCGCGCTTCCAGCCTGCCACGCTCCCGCCCCGTGCGGGCACGGCCGCCCGCGGGCGACCGCCACCGGCCCGCGCCGACGCGGTTACCCAGCGGTAATGAGAGGTGTCGGGCAACGACACCACCACCCTCGGACGATAGGCTCGCGGTTGGCCGTCCCTGTCGGGACTTACCAGACCGCCGCGGCTGTTGTCCGGGATGATGACGCAGGGACCGCAGGGTCCCGGATCCGGCGTCGGCGGTGTCGTGCCCCGCACACCCTCCGCGGGCCGTACGGCCACCGGGCCCGAGGGCTCCGGCGCCGGTCCCGATGACGAAAGCCCACAACAGCCGCCCCTCGCGCCCAGCAGGGCACGACGGGTGCCCGAAAAGGAGAACGCAAGTCCGTGAACGCCCACACCCCGCAGACACTGGAGTGGTCGGATCTCGACCTCCGCGCCGTCAACACCGTTCGGGCCCTGGCGATGGACGCCGTCGAGAAGTCGGGTAACGGACACCCCGGCACCGCGATGAGCCTGGCTCCCGCCGCCTACCTCCTCTTCCAGAAGGTCATGCGGCACGACCCGTCCACCCCCGACTGGGTGGGCCGCGACCGGTTCGTGCTGTCGATCGGTCACTCCAGCCTCACCCTGTACATCCAGCTCTACCTGGCCGGGTACGGCCTGAGCCTGGACGACCTCAAGGCCCTGCGCCAGTGGGACAGCCTCACCCCGGGCCACCCCGAGGTCGGCCACACTCCCGGCGTCGAGACCACGACCGGCCCCCTGGGCCAGGGCGTGGGCAACGCCGTCGGCATGGCCATGGCCGCGCGCCGCGAGCGCGGGCTGTTCAACCCCGAGGCCGGCCCCGGCGCGAGCCCCTTCGACCACCACGTCTTCGCCTTCTGCTCCGACGGCGACGTCCAGGAGGGGGTGAGCCACGAGGCCAGCGCCCTGGCCGCCACCCAGAACCTGGGCAACCTCATCATGATCTGGGACGACAACCAGATCTCCATCGAGGACGACACCCGGATCGCGCACTCCGAGAACGTGTTGGAGCGCTACCGCGCCTACGGCTGGCACGTGGAGGAGGTCGACTGGACCGCCACCGGCGAGTACGCCGAGGACATCGACGCCCTCTACCAGGCGATCCTGCGCGGCAAGGCCGAGACCGAGCGCCCCACCTTCATCAAGCTGCGCACGGTCATCGGCTGGCCCGCCCCGAACAAGCAGAACACCGGCGCCATCCACGGCGCGGCCATGGGCGCCGACGAGATCTCCGCCACCAAGGCGATCCTCGACCTGCCCGACGAGCCGTTCGCCGTCGAGGACCGCGTGATCGAGCACACCCGCCGCGCCCTGGACCGGGGCCGTGAGGCGCGCGCCGAGTGGGACAAGGCGTTCCAGGCCTGGCGCCGCGGCGCCGAGGAGCACGGCGAGCTGTTCGACCGCCTCCAGGCGGGCAAGCTCCCCGCGGGCTGGGAGGAGTCCCTGCCGACCTTCGAGGCCAGCGAGAAGGGCATGGCCACCCGCAAGGCCAGCGGCGAGGTCCTGAGCTCCGTCGCCCCGGTGCTGCCGGAGCTGTGGGGCGGTTCGGCCGACCTGGCCGGCTCCAACAACACCACACCCAAGGGCGAGCCGTCGTTCCTGCCCTTCGACCGCGCCAGCACCATGTTCCCCGGCAACCCGTACGGGCGCGTGCTGCACTTCGGCGTGCGCGAGCACGGCATGGGCTCGATCCTCAACGGCATCGCCCTGCACGGTCCCACCCGGCCCTACGGCGGCACCTTCCTGGTCTTCAGCGACTACATGCGCCCGGCCGTGCGCCTGGCGGCGCTGATGAAGCTGCCGGTCACCTACGTGTGGACGCACGACTCCATCGGCCTGGGCGAGGACGGTCCCACGCACCAGCCGGTCGAGCACCTGTGGTCGCTGCGCGCCATCCCCGGCCTGGACGTGGTCCGGCCGGCCGACGCCAACGAGACCGCCGTCGTCTGGCGCAAGGTCCTGGAGACCGCCGACCGCCCGGCCGCGCTCGCCCTGACCCGCCAGAACCTGCCCGTGCTGGACCGCGGCGAGTACGCCCCGGCCGAGGAGGCCGTCAAGGGCGGCTACGTCCTGGCCGAGGCCGACGGCGGCACCCCGGCGGCGATCATCATCGCCACCGGCAGCGAGGTGCCGATCGCCCTGGAGGCGCGCCGGTCCCTGGAGGCCGACGGCACGCCCACCCGCGTGGTGTCCATGCCCTGCGTGGAGTGGTTCGAGGCCCAGAGCGAGGAGTACCGGGAGCAGGTCCTGCCGTCCTCGGTGCGTACCCGGGTCTCGGTCGAGGCGGGCATCGCCATGGGGTGGCGCTCCTACGTCGGCGACGCCGGCGCCTCGGTGAGCCTGGAGCACTTCGGTGCCTCCGCGCCCTACCAGACCCTGTACGAGAAGTTCGGCCTCACCGCCGACGCCGTCGTGGCCGCCGTCCACGACAGCGCGGCCCGAGCCGGACGCTGACGTCGCGGGCCCCGCCGGAACATCCGGCGGGGCCCGCCCCCTGTGTGCGAGAGGGCGGCAACGCCCCCGTGAGGAAGGCGCGAATCAGATGAACAACGCACTCAAGGCCCTGTCCGAGGCGGGCGTGTCCGTCTGGCTGGACGACATCAGCCGCGAGCGGCTGCGCACGGGCAACCTGGCCGAACTGATGTCGACCCACAACGTGGTCGGCGTCACCTCCAACCCCACCATCTTCGACAAGGCGCTCGCCGAGGGCGACGCCTACGACGAGCAGGTCCACGACCTGGCCGTGCGCGGAGTGTCGGTGGACGAGGCCGTCCGGCTGCTCACCGCCTACGACATCCGCTGGGCCGCGGACACCCTGCGCCCGGTCTACGACTCCACCGACCGTGTCGACGGCCGCGTCTCGCTGGAGGTCGACCCGCGCCTGGCCCGCGAGACCGAGCGCACCGTCGCCGAGGCCAAGGCCCTGTGGTGGCTGGTGGACCGGCCCAACCTGATGATCAAGATCCCCGCGACCGCCGAGGGCCTGCCCGCGATCACGCGCGTGCTGGGCATGGGCATCAGCGTCAACGTCACGCTGATCTTCTCCCTGGAGCGCTACCGCCAGGTGATGGACGCCTACCTGGAGGGCATGGAGCTGGCCCGCACCAACGGCCACGACCTGTCCCGGATCCAGTCGGTGGCCTCCTTCTTCGTCAGCCGCGTGGACTCCGAGGTGGACAAGCGCCTGAAGGCGATCGGCACCGACGAGGCCAAGGCCCTGGTGGGCACGGCCGCCGTGGCCAACGCCCGACTGGCCTACCAGGCCTACGAGGAGGTCTTCTCCTCCAAGGAGTGGGAGGCCCTGGCCGCTCGGGGCGCCGCGCCGCAGCGTCCGCTGTGGGCGTCCACCGGTGTGAAGGACCCCGCCTTCGAGGACACCCGCTACGTCACCGAACTGGTGGCGCGCAACACGGTCAACACGATGCCGCAGGCGACCCTGGACGCGACCGCCGACCACGGCGAGATCACCGGCAACACCGTCCTAGGCACCTACCAGGCGGCGCAGGCCGACTTCGCCGCGCTGGAGAACGCCGGCGTGAACCTCACCGAGGTCTTCGCGCTCCTGGAGGAGGAGGGCGTCACCAAGTTCGTCGACTCCTGGGAGAGCCTGCTCAAGGGCCTCTCCGCCAAGCTCGACGCGCTCTCCTGACCCGGAGCGCCCACACCACCGGCCCGGGCCCGCACCCCTGGAGCGGGCCCGGGCGCGGCATTCCACCCCCCGGCCCCGGCCACGAACCCACCGGCCGCTCTCGACGAGGAAGAGTCCGCAGTGAAAGAACCGGTGATGCCGGGAGCGGTACCCAACCCGCTCCGCAACGCCCTGGACCGACGACTGCCCCGCATCGCCGGCCCCAGTGTCCTGGTGCTGTTCGGCGTGACGGGCGACCTGGCCCGCAAGAAGCTCCTGCCCGCCATCTACGACCTCGCCAACCGCGGGATGCTGCCGCCGGGCTTCGGCCTGGTGGGGTTCGCGCGGCGCGACTGGGAGCACCAGGACTTCGCCGCGCAGGCCTACGAGGCGGTCCGGGAGCACGCCCGGACCCCCTTCCGCGAGGACGTGTGGCGCCAGCTCAGTGAGGGCGTGCGCTTCGTCCAGGGCGACCTGGACGACGACGACGCCTTCGACCGCCTGGCCGCGACCGTGCGCGAGCTCGACGCCGCCCGCGGCACGGGGGGCAACTACGCGTTCTACCTGTCGCTGCCGCCCAAGCTCTTCCCGACCGTGGTCACCCAGCTCAAGCGCAGCGGCCTGGCCGAGTCCCCGGAGGGCGGGGGCACCGGCGGGGTCACGCCGTGGCGGCGCGTGGTGATCGAGAAGCCCTTCGGCCACGACCTGGAGAGCGCCCAGGAGCTCAACGCGGTGGTGGACGACGTCTTCCCCCCGTCGTCGGTGTTCCGCATCGACCACTACCTGGGCAAGGAGACGGTCCAGAACATCCTGGCGCTGCGCTTCGCCAACACCCTGTTCGAGCCGCTGTGGAACCGCAGCTACGTGGACCACGTGCAGATCACCATGGCCGAGGACATCGGCGTGGGCGGACGCGCGGGCTACTACGACGGCATCGGGGCGGCGCGCGACGTCATCCAGAACCACCTGCTGCAACTGCTCGCGCTGGTGGCCATGGAGGAGCCGGTCTCCTACAGCGCCGACGCGATCCGCGCGGAGAAGGAGAAGGTGCTCTCCGCGGTGTCGCTGCCCGACGACCTGGCCGCCGGAACGGCGCGCGGCCAGTACGCGGCCGGCTGGCAGGGCGGCGCCGCGGTTCCCGGCTACCTGGAGGAGGACGGAATCCCGTCCGACTCCGTCACCGAGACCTACGCGGCGCTGAAGCTGGCGGTGGGCACCCGGCGCTGGTCGGGCGTGCCCTTCTACCTGCGCACCGGAAAGCGGCTGGGCCGCCGGGTCACCGAGGTGGCCCTGGTGTTCCAGGCGGCGCCGCAGCAGATGTTCCCGCGCACCGACGTCAGCGAACTCGGGCAGAACGCCCTGGTCCTGCGCATCCAGCCCGACGAGGGGGTGACGCTGCGGTTCGGTTCCAAGGTCCCCGGCGCCACCATGGAGGTGCGCGACGTCAGCATGGACTTCACCTACGGGCAGTCCTTCACCGAGGCGAGCCCCGAGGCCTACGAACGGCTCATCCTGGACGTGCTGATCGGCGACCCGCCGCTCTTCCCGCGCCAGGAGGAGGTCGAGCTGTCCTGGCGCATCCTGGACCCGGTCGAGGAGTTCTGGGCCAAGGAGGGCCGGCCCGAGCAGTACGGGTCGGGTACGTGGGGGCCGGAGTCCGCCCACGCGCTGCTCGCCAGGGACGGCCGCCATTGGCGGCGTCCGTGACCACCACCGGGAGGGTTCGATGACGCTCTATCTGCCGCGTACCACCACGGCGCAGATCACCGAGGCGCTCATGGCCGAGCGGCACAGCGTCGGCGGCGGGGCCATGAACATGGTCCTGACCCTGGTCATCGTCACCGACGAGGCCGACCACTACGACGCCGTGCGCGCCGCGACCGAGGCCGGGCACGAGCACCCCTCGCGCGTGGTCGCGCTGATCCGGCGCGATCCGGACGCCGAGCCGGCGATCGACGCCGAGATCCGCCGGCCGGGCACGTCCGGCCCGGGCGAGGCCGTGCTGCTGCGCCTGTACGGGCCGCTGGGCCGGCACGCCGACTCCGTGGTCACCCCGCTGCTGGTGCCGGACGCACCGGTCGTGGCGTGGTGGCCGGGCGTGGGCCCGGTCGACCCGGCCGACGACCCGGTCGGCCGGCTGGCCCAGCGCCGGATCACCGACGCCCTGCGCGCCCCCGACCCGCTGCGCGACCTCGCCGACCGCGTGGCCAACTACCGGCCGGGGGACACCGACCTCACCTGGACGCGGCTGACCCCGTGGCGCTCGCTGCTGGCCAGCGCCATGGACCAGCCCTGCGGCTGGGTGACGTCGGCCCGGGTGACGGCCGAGGACCACTACCCGAGCGCCGACCTCATGGCGTCGTGGCTCTCGGACCGCCTGGAGGTGTCCGTGGAGCGGGCCACCTCCCACGGCCCCGGGCTGACCGAGGTACGGCTGACCACCGAGCACGGGGACATCACCATCTCCCGCGTGGACGGCCGGGTCGCCACCCTGTCCCGGTTCGGGCAGCCGGACCAGACGGTGGCGCTGGCCCGGCGCAGCGCCTCCCAGGCCCTGGCCGAGGAGCTGCGCCGACTGGACGCCGACGAGATCTACGAGAGCGCGGCCCGCCACCTGGGGGCCTCGCTCACCGGAAGCGGAGCATGAGCATGAGTGAACCGGAGGTCGTCCGCCGCCCCGACGGCGGGGCGCTGGCCGACGCGATCGCCGACGCGCTGGTGGAGCGGACCAACGCGGCGCTGGCCGAGCGGGGCGTGGCCCACCTGGTGCTGACGGGCGGCGGGATGGGGATCGCGGCGCTGCGGTCGCTGCGCCTGGCCGCCGAGCGCGGGAGCCTGGACTGGTCGCGCGTGCACCTGTGGTGGGGGGACGAGCGCTTCCTGCCCACCAAGGACGCCGAGCGCAACGAGACGCAGGCGTGCGAGGCGCTGATCGACCACATCGGCATCCCGTCCGACCACGTGCACCCCATGCCCGCCTCGGACGGGATGGACGGCGACCACGTGGAGCACGCGGCCACGCGCTACAAGCGCGAGCTGACGCGGGCGGCCCACGGCGAGGCGTCGGTGCCCGACTTCGACGTGTGCCTGCTCGGCGTGGGGCCGGACGCGCACGTGGCGTCGCTGTTCCCGGGCCTGCCGGAGGTGCGCGAGGACGAGGCGTCGGTGGCGGCGGTGCGGAACTCGCCCAAGCCGCCGCCCCGCCGGATCACCCTGACGATGCCCGCCCTGCGGTCCGCACGCGAGGTGTGGGTCCTGGCCTCGGGCGAGGGCAAGGCCGAACCGGTCCGCCTGGGACTGGCCGGGGGCAGCACGGACGAGGCCCCCGTGGCCGGGGCGCGGGGCAGGGAGCGCACCCTGTTCTGGGTCGACGAGGCCGCCGCCGCGCGGATCTGACCGCGGGCCGCCCCGGGTGCGCCCGGGGCGGTCGGCGGCGCGGGGATCAGGCCGGGGAGAGCTCGCGCACGGTGGCCATGTCGTCGAAGGGCAGCCGGTCGTCGCCGACGATCTGGTGGGTCTCGCTGCCCTTACCCGCGACCAGGACGACGTCGCCCTCGCGGGCGCCGGAGAGCGCCAGGGCGATCGCCCCGTGCCGGTCCCCGACCCGCTCGAAGGGCGTGCCCGTCCGCCGGAGCCCGTGGGCGACCTGGTCCATGATCGCCTCGGGGTCCTCGTGGCGCGGGTTGTCCGAGGTGAGGACGCACAGGTCGGAGTGGGTGCCCGCGATCTCGCCCATCCAGGCGCGCTTGGTGGTGTCGCGGTCCCCGCCGCAGCCGAAGACGGTGATGACGCGGCCGGGGGCGAAGCCGCGGATCGTGGCCAGGACCTTGTCCAGCGAGTCCGGTGAGTGGGCGTAGTCCACGATGACCGAGACGCCGCCGGGCGCGGCGAAGTGCTCGAACCGGCCCGGGATCTGCGGCATCCGCTCCAGCGCCGCCAGCAGGGCCCCGAGCTCGTGTCCGAGCAGGTGGCAGGCGGCGAGGGCGGCCAGGGCGTTGGACACCGAGAAGCGGCCCGGCACGGGTACGGCCGCCGGGTACTTGCGGCCGTCGTGGTGCAGGACGAAGCGTGTCCCCGAGGCGTCGACGACCAGGTCGGTGGCCCGGTAGTCGGCCCGCGCGTCGATGGCGTAGGTGGTCACCGCGCCCGGCATCAGGGCGGGGATCCCGGCGCCGACGGGGTCGTCGGCGTTGACCACCGCGCGGCGGCACATGCCGCCGAACAGCAGCAGTTTGGCGTCCCGGTAGCTCTCCATCGTGCCGTGGTCGTCCAGGTGGTCCTGGGACAGGTTGGTGAACACGCCCACGTCCACGAACGACCCGTCCACCCGGTGGCCGAGCAGCCCCATGGAGGTCGCTTCCAGGACGACGCTGTCGCAGCCCCGTGCGCGCATCCGCGCCAGGAGGTACTGCAGGTCCGGGGCCTCGGGCGTGCTCAGCACCGACGGGGGCATGGGGATCCGGTCGTCGCCGGTCCGCGCGCCGGAGGTCCCGATGACGCCGACCCGGGCGCGTTCGGCGATCCTGAGCAGCGACTCGAACATGGAGGACACCGACGTCTTGCCGTTGGTGCCGGTCACGGCGACGACGTCCATGCCGCGCCCCGGCTCGCCGTGGTAGCGCACCGACACGAACGCGACGGCGGTACGGGCGTCGGGCACGCGCACCACGCACACGCCGGCGGCGCCGGGTCGGGCGCCGACGGGTGCCTCCCCCTCCACCAGGACGGCGACGGCGCCCCGGGCGATCGCGGTGTCGAGGCCCTCCGTGCCGCCGGCCGGGTGCCCCGGCAGGGCGACGTAGAGGGATCCGGCCGTCACCCGGTCGGCGTCCAGGCAGGGCGGCGCGGTGACCAGGACGTCCCGGTCGCCGCGCAGGACCTGGTGGTCGTGGCCGTTCAGCAGTTCACTGAGTTTCACAGCGGTCCCTTCGGGAGTGGCGCGGCCGTCGGAGGGCCTGCACCGGTGGGCGCGGCCGACGGGGTCACCGCGGGCCGGCGAGGGGTGGGGCGGACCGCGCGGATCGGGATCGCGGGTGCCGCGGAGGGGCCGCCGGAACGGCGGGCGGGGCCGGAGGAGGGGCGGTGAGGTCGCTAGCCGTGGCCGTGCAGGGCCCGCAGGCCGGTACGGGGGGCCTCCGGCACGACGGAGGTGGACCGGCTGACCGCCGCGGCGGGGCGGGCGGGCGCGAGCATCACGCGGGAGGCCCGGAGGGGGCCCTGCTTCACCGCGTGTGCGTCGTCCATACCCGGAGTGTACGCGCATGCCCAGCGCACAGGGGCGGGCCGGGCCCCGGAGTACCACCGGGGACCGGCCCGCCGCCCGTTCGGGGTCAGGCGCTCCGCGCGGAGCGCCAGAACACCGGGACGAGGATCGCGGCCGCCACGACGTGCGTGGACAGCAGGACGGCCTCGGTGGCGGCGTCCCCGCCGACGGACATCGAGGGCAGGAAGGACAGCAGGAGGACGACCGCCGCGACGGTGGTCCACACCGCGCGGGCGCGGTCGCCCAGGACGAGTTCGGCCAGGGCGAGTGTGCCCCATCCGAGGAGCCCGAAGACGGCGGTCCACAGGGCGAAGGCGGCCACCGGGACCGGGCCGGGGTCCATGCCGGGCATGGCGATCACCATGCTGACGCCCGCCAGCGGGGCCAGGGCGCCGATCAGGGCGTTGGCGACGGTCGCGGCGGCGACGGCGCCCAGCCTGAGGGGCCAGGCGCGGCGTGCGGTCGTGGGGGAGGTCGTGGTCGTGGTCATGTTCGTCAGTCCTGCCTCTGGTAGGTAGGCCACCGACCGTACTCACGTGCGGAGAGACTTCCAATGCGTGAGGCGATCCCTTCTATACTCGATCGTCCACCGGGGTGAGTCCCTGGGATACGATCACGGCATGGACGTGCTCAGCGACGTGATCACCACCGTGCGGACCGGACGGCCGGTCGCGGCCCGGGTCGAGTGGTACGCACCCTGGGGCCTGCACCTGCCCGGGAGCGGCGGCGGGTCGTTCCAGGTCGTCCTCCAGGGCGCGTCCTGGCTGTTCGTGGAGGGTGAGGAACCCCGCCGGCTGGCCGTGGGCGACGTGGTGCTCCTCCCGCACGGGCAGGGCCACACACTGGCCGACTCCCCCGACACCCCCGTCACCGACCTGCACGAGGCGCTGCGCCCGGGCGAGGGCGGGGACGGGGCGGGCCGCGGCGGGGGCCGTCCCGGCGCGCCCGTGGCCGAACTCGTCTGCGGACGCGGGGGCCTGCGGCCGTTCCGGACGGCCGCGCTCGGCGACCGTGACGCAGGCGGCCCGCCCGCCTGCGTCACGGTCGGCGGCTCCTACCACTCACGTCCGGCCCGGCGGCATCCGCTGCTCACCGAGCTCCCCCGGGTGGTGCACCTGCCGCACCGGGTGGGGGCGCGCGCGGAGCTGGCGGCGGCCGTGGACCTGCTGGGCGGCGAACTGGACCGGCCGCGGCAGGGCAGCGACGCGGTCATCCCCTCCCTGCTGGACATGCTGCTGCTGTTCATCCTGCGTGCGTACCTGGAGGAGCAGGGCCCGGAGCGCACCTGCGGGTGGGTGGGCGCACTGCGTGACCCGGCGGTGAGCGCGGCGGTCCGCGCGGTGCACGAGGACCCGGCGCACCCGTGGTCGGTCGCGGAGCTGGGCGAGCGCGCGGGGCTCTCCCGCGCGGCCTTCTCCAAGCGCTTCACGGGCATGGTCGGCCAGTCCCCGCTCGCCTATGTCACCTGGTGGCGGCTGACGACCGCCGCACACCTGCTGCGGGAGGGAGAGCTGCCGCTCGGCGCGATCGCGGCGAAGGTCGGCTACCGGTCGCAGTTCGCCTTCGCCAACGCGTTCAAGCGCGAGTTCGGCGTGGCGCCGGGACGCTACCGCGCGGGCGCGCCGCCGGAGGACCTCGAACGCCACGTGAGCGCGGCGAACGGCGGCACGCACACCAGAGCGTAGGGGGCCGGTCCCAGGAACACCCCGAGGGGGTCGCCCGTCAACAGCGGGGCGATCCCCGCCGGGACCAGCAGCGCCGTGACCACCGCGGCCGCCCCCGCCGTCCACACCGCCCAGCGCGGCCGGGCCGGCCGGTCCCCGTGCCGCGCGAGGGCGACCGCCGCGGCGGCGAAGCCGAGGGCCATCAGGGACGGCACGGCGATCCAGGCCGCCAGGCCCGCGCCGAACGGCCCCTGGGCCGTGGCCGAGACGACCGCCACGTGGGCGCACCCCAGAAGGAGAGCCGCCCCCGCCGCCGCGTAACCGAGCCGCGTGTCCGTCATGGTTCCCCTTCCGTCACCCTCCAGCCTGGCCGGAACGGCGCGGCCGCGCCTCCCCCCGCCGGGGGACGACGCTCCCTCCCCGGAGGGAGCGCGGCGGGACGGTCGCGCGGAGGGATGGCGCGGGGCACGGGAGGATGGCGCGGACGGGTCGCGCGGAAAGGCGGCGCGCTCCCTCCGGGCCCCTACAGCTCGCCGGGGCAGGACAGCCCCTCCTCGGGCACGGTCAGGTCGATGAGGTAGTCGTCGACCGCGTCGTCCACGCACGCGCTGATGCCGTAGCCGTAGATCGTGTGGCCGCCGCCCTCGTAGGTCACCAGGCTCGCCGTCTCCAGCTGTTCCGCCAGCTCCTGTGCCCACACGTACGGCGTCGCCGGGTCGCCGAGCGTGCCGACGACCACGATCGGCGGCGCGTCGGGGGCGGTGAACCCCGTGGGGGCCTCCTCCGTCTCGGTCCAGTAGGCGCACGGGACCACGGCCCACACCCCGCCGCCGAAGTGGGGCGTGGCCTCGGCCTCGCGCACGGTGGCCTCGCGGTAGGCCTCGATGTCCTCGGGGTCGTCGCGGTCGGCGCAGTTGATCGCGGTCATGGCCGCGGTGTCGTCCACCGGCGCGTCCTCGTCGGCGCGGGGGGCGGCCGCGGTGCCGGCGGTCTCGAAGGCGTAGTCGTACAGGTCGGGGAACCAGGTGTCGATCGCCTCGTCGTCCTCCCGCTGCACGGCCAGGACCGCCTGGGCGATGTCCTCCCACAGGAACTCGTCATAGAGCGCCATCATGACCATCCACGAGAAGTCGCCGGAGGCGACGGGCTGCTCGTCGACCATGGGGGGATCGGCGTCCAGGCGGGCGAGGACCTCGTCCATGTCCGCCTCCGCGCCCCCCAAGCTGTCGAAGGGGCACTCGGCCATGTCGGACACGCAGTACTCGACGAAGAACTCCCACGCCTCCTGGAAGCCCACGGCCTGCTCGTAGGCGGACTCGGCGTTGCTGTGGTCGGTCTCGACCGCGCCGTCGAGCACCAGGGCGCGGGTGTGGTGCGGGAAGGTCTCGGCGTACAGGGCGCCGACGTACGTGCCGTAGGAGAAGCCGAGGAAGGTGAGCGCGTCGTCGCCGAGCGCGTCGCGGATGATGTCGAGGTCGCGCACGACGTTCACGGTGCCGATGTTGCGGAGGAAGTCCTCCCCCGCGGTGTCGGCGCAGGCGTCGGCGTACTCGCGCGCGGCCTCCTCCAGCGGCGCCAGCTGCTCGGGGACCAGGTCCTCGGGTTCGGTGCCGGCCATCGTGACCATGGCCTGGTCGATGGCGTCCCAGTTCCCGCACTCCAGTCCCTCGCTCTCGCCCACGCCGCGCGGGTCGAAGGAGACCAGGTCGAACGAGGCGCGCACGCGGGGGCTGAGCGTCTCCCAGAACAGGGCCTCCGAGCCGGTCACCCCGGGTCCGCCGGGGTTGATGACCAGGGAGCCGATCCGTTCGCCGTCGCCGGTGGCGGGGGCGCGGACGAGGTGGAGGTCGATGGTGCGGCCGTCGGGCTCGCGGTAGTCGAGCGGCACGGCGACGGTGCCGCACTCCAGGGCCGCCAGCCAGTCGCGCTCCCCGCCCTCCTCGACCGCCGCGTCCAGGTCCTCCCCGGTGTGGCAGGCCGCCCACTCGACGTCCTGGCCCGCGAACCGCTCCGGCTCGGCCGGCGTGTCCGTCGACCCCGCCTGCGACGGGCCTCCGGCCGTCGGGAGGAGGTCGAGGACGGCGGTGCACCCGCTCACCACGACCATGGCCAGACCGGCCGCCAGGGCCCTTGCGCCGTACCGCATGCGGCGGCTCCGTTCCTTCGTGCGCGGCTCCGGGGCGAGCCGAGCGGGGATGTCGCCGACAAGGACGGGCACGAACCGGATGCGGTTGGCGCGCCGCGTGTCACGACCGCGACACGGTACCGGGACGGCCCTCCCGGGCCGCCATCGGCCCCCTGTGGACGGTCCGCGGCGGACGGACCGCGGCGGGCGGTCCGCGTTCAGAGCCGGCTGACGTCCGTGGACAGGAGCGGGGGCAGGTCGCCGGGGGCCGCGGCCACCAGGAGCGGCCGCAGCGGATCGCCGAACACCAGGCCCGCCCCGGGCTCCCGCTCGCGCGGGTCGGCGTGGGCGATCCACTCCACGAGCTCGCCGGCCCGACCCAGGTCCGCACCCGGCCGGCTGAGCGCCAGGACCGTGCCCGCCACGTCGCAGCGGACGCCCAGGTGCGTGGTGGCGGCGAAGACGCTCTGCGCCCACGCCCCGCGCGAGACCGGGCGGGGCTCGGCCCCCGGTGAGCGCAGGCGCCGCCAGGCGGGGGCGGCCAGGCCCACGGCACGGTCGCCGAAGGTGAGGACGAGGCTGGGGCGCTCGTGCGCGGTGACGGAGGCGTCGGGGTCGGGCAGGGAGGCGTCCATCCACACGCGGACCGGCCCGGAGGCGGCCCGAATGAGTTCGGCCCGGGCCGCGTCCAGCAGTTCGGTGTCCACCTGGGTGCGCGCCACCGGGCCGACCCGTGCGTCCAGTGGTCCCTCCAGGGGCGCGTATCCGGGCAGGACCAGGGGCCAGTCCACCGCGGCCCGGCCCCTCAGGGCGGTCTCGCCGTGGGCCATGCACACGATGGAGCGCCGGTGGACCACCTGGTAGGTGACGCAGGCGCCGACCTCCCGCGCCGCCAGGGCCAGGCCCAGGCTCATCGCCTTGGTACCGGTGGTGATGTCGGCGATCACCGGCGAAGGCGCCTCCCCGTCCCCGGCGGCAGCGGCTCCGGCCCCCTCTGCCCCGGCCCCCTCTGCTCTGGCCTCCTCGGCCGCCAGCCACTCCAGGGCCACGGCAGCGACCGCGTCCGCGTCGGAGCCCTCCACGGGGTCGGCCGTGAAGCGGACCCGGTCGCGGTAGCCGGCCTCCTTGAGACGGGCCGCGTCCGGCCGCGGGTCGTCGGGGCGCTCGGCGGCGTGGAGCGTACGCGCGGCGGACTCGCGGACGTGGTCGCGCACGCTCTGCCGCGAGGGCAGGACGAGAGCCCGGCCGGGACGGTGGGCGTGCAGGGCGGTGAGGGTGCCCAGGCGGCTGCCGCCGAGCGAGGTGACCAGGAGGGGGCGTGCGCCGGGACCGGGGTGGCGCGCCGGCGGGCGGGGCCGGGCGGCCGGCGGCGCGGGTTCCGGACCGGGCCCGGCGCCCTGCCGCGCGGGCGCGCGCACCGGCGCCGGCGGAGGGAAGAAGGCCTTCCGCAGGTCGTCGAAGGACGTGAGGCGGCCGAGGAAGTCGGCCATGCTCCACACGTGGACCTGGCGGGCGGTCAGCGCGGGGTTGACCGCGGTGACCTGCTCGCGCAGGCTCGGCACGGCGGGCCCGGTGTGGACGAAGAGCACCTGGGCGGCCGTTCCGAAGACCCGGCGCGCCTTGGCCACGGTCCACCCGGCGCGGGCCACGACGTCGCCGGGCCGGGTCTTGGCCTCCACGCACAGCACCCGGTGGCCGTGCCGCACGAGCGCGTCGAAGTCGGCGATCGAGCCGTCGGCGTGGAAGGGGTCGGCGACGCGGCGGGGTCCGAGCACCTCGGTGTCGGGCGCGGCGGCCAGGTGGCGGCGCAGGTGCGACAGCACGCGCCCCTCGGCGACCACACCACGGCGCACCGCGGGCGACAGGTTCGGGTACCGGGCGTCGAGGGCCTGTCGGCCGCCCTGGGCGACCAGGCGCACGGGTTCGGGATCGCGGTCCTCGCACCACTCGGCGCCGTGCACGCGCGCCAGGGTGCGCAGGTCCACGCGGCCGGTCACGACCGGGCGTTCGGGCCAGGCGGGATCGTGGGTGCGCAGGGCGTCGCGGCCGGCGTCGAGGTAGTGGCGCCACTGGCGGGTCGACGGGTGGCGGTCCGCGGGCAGCGCGCCGTCGTGGAAGAGCGCCGCCGCCACGCTCATGACCTTCGTCCCGCCCGTGTAGTCCAGGAACCAGGGGCGTCCGCCCAACGAGCGGTGGACGGCGGCCAGCGCGTCCTCGGCCGCCCGGAAGTCGTGCGGGTCCGGGCCCACGCTGAGCACCCGCACCGAGGCGGTGTCGGTCAGCGGCTCCACGGCCGCGGCCACCCGGCGCGCCACCGGCAGGGTGCCGTCGCTGGCCACCAGGACGAGCCGCTCGGCTCCCAGGGTGAGCGCGGACAACAGGGCGGGGGTCGGACTCCGCCCGACGAGCACCACGGCGGCACGGGGGCTGTCCACGGCCTCCCTCTCGGTCCGGGGCGTGTGCGCGGGTCCACGGTACCGGGCCGCGACGGGCCCGGGCGGTCCGTGCCGACCGGTCACGAGCGCACCATGTCCTTCTTGTCGCCCGCCCGCTCGCCGCCCTTGGCCCTGCCATGGCCCCCGGCCGTGCCCTGGGCCTGGTCCCGGCCGCTCCCCCGCCCCGGGTCCGGCGCCGTCCTGGCCTGGTCCGGCCCGGCCCGGACGGGGGTGCCGCTGATCACGAAGGACCGGCACGCGGTCACCACGCCCTTGCCGTCGCGGACGAGGTCCGAGGGCACGAGCAGGTCCCGGCGCTCGGGGTGGGCCGATCCGACCACGGACGAGACGATGAACCACACGCCCTCCTGCGGTTCGGGCAGGTTGGCGCGGGTGCGTCTCTCCGCGACCAGGGGCACACCCGCGGGGACCCCCGCCGCGCCGCGCACCGGGACGCGGACGGCCTCGACCCGCGCCGGTTCGGGGGCCCGCGGCCAGCGCTGGATGACACGCGAGCGGGCGTCGACGACTGTCACCACATGCGGCGTCAGGTTGACCACCGGCATCCGGCGACCTCCGTTCCTCTCGGCGCGTGCCCGCGTTCGGTGTGCCGCGGCCACCTGGGTCACCCCCTGCCCGGGGGGTCTCACCGCAGTCTCTCGGACACAGGCGCACGAGCGTGTTCGACGCACCGAAGGGCATTCCGTGTGGCCGTTGTTGCGTATGCCCGATTCACTGGAGTGAGCCGCACTTCTTCCACCCCGGGGGCAATTGACAGTTTCCTCACGACGGAACTATTTTGGCGGGTGACCTCCCGTGCGAGCGGGGGTGTCAGCTGAGTTCTCGCGGCTCTTTCACGCGCTTTCCCGGAGGGCTGGGAAAGCGACCCGGCCCCGGATCACACCGGGGAGAAGAGTTCGTGAGCACGCACCACTGCTCCGCCTGGGAGCTGTTCGGTTCCACCTCGTTCCTGCGCGCCTTCACGCGTGTGATGGGGTGCGGCCCCTGCTCCACGGACGGAACCGCCCAGGGCTGCGCGGGCCATTCCGAACAGTTCTGCGACTACGTCGACCTGTGCGCCGAGCACTGCCCGTGCCCGGTCCACCAGGGCGACGCCGAGAGCGTCCTCGCCGTGCGCATGAGCCGCGCGGTACCGAGGGACGGCATGGTGGACCGCACCGCGGCCCACCGCCTTCGTGATGCCCTGGACGACGTCCGCCGCGACCGCTCCTACAAGAACCTGCGCCGCGTCTACCCCCAGCACGCCACCAACGGGACCGTGCGCTGCGCCTTCTCCGAGCGCCCCCGGCGGTGGGCCCAGCGCCGGGACGTCGCCCGCGTGGCCACCGACGTGGTCGAGCAGGAGGCGCTGGCCATGCTGGTGCTCACCGCGGGCTGGGGCAACCCGGCCGCCGACCTGCCCGAGGAGATCCACCAGGGCGAGAACGCCTCCTTCACCGAGGACGGCAGCGCCGTGCCCGTCGCCGACCTGCACGGGCGCGCCCTCAGCGCGGTCAAGGAACCGCCCATGGTCTCCACCGCCACCGGCGACTACCTCCTGCGCAAGCTCGCCGAACTGGCCTCCGGCCGCGACGCCGACCCTGGGCGCACCCCCGACCAGCGCCGACGGCTGCTGCTGCGCCAGGTGCTGCCGACCATCAGCGGCGAGGACGTCGCCCGCCGGCTCACGGGCGTGCTGGGCCGAATGGCGGTGGACATGCCCGACCACTTCCGGCTGGTGCAGCAGGCGCGCGGCCGGGCCCGCAGCGCGCCCTACACCCCGGTCCCCGACACCTCCGCGGCGCAGCCGGACGCGCGGACGCGGCGGGAGGTCCTGGACACGGTCGAACGGGACTGGCTGGCCCGCACCGCGCGCGCCCTCGCCGACCGGGCCCAGCGGGAGCGCGAGGTCTTCGACGCCGACCCGCAGGGCGCGCTCGACGGCCTGCTGCGCGACCTGCTCGACGAGGGGTGCCGCCGCGGCGGGCCGGACGGAATCAGGTCGGCGGACGCGGACCCGGAGGTGCCCGCGCGGTGGATCGGCGCCCAGGACGACGCCGACCTGCGCGCCGACCTGTTGGAGGCGCTGGCCGAGGCCATCGACGGGTGAGACCGACACCTTCCGCCGGGTTCCCGGCCGACCCCCTCGCCCCAGGTGGCTCCGGCGGCTCACCGGCGCCCGACCCGACGGCGACCGGCACCACCGTACGGGAGCCCGGCGGCTCCTCCCCCACCCGTGGGCGGATGTTCGGCCTGGCGGAGCGCGGCGGCTCAGCCTTCGACCGTCGGGCCCTCACCGACGCCGAAGCGAGTCGTGAGCGGAGGCAGGACCGGGTACTCCGCGAACTCGCGCAACGACATCACCCGCGTGCGATCCCAGGGCAGGCGGCCCCGCCAGCGACCGGCCAGGCACACGTCCACGGCCTGGTCGACCTCCCGCCACCGCCGGGGATCGGCCCGTCCCCCCAGGCGCCGGGCCACGAGGGCCAGGCCGAACCCGTCCAGCAGCTCGCGCACCTGGTCGACGCCGGCCCGGGTGACCCCGGCGTCGGGCGCGAGGTCCACCGCACGGGCCCGGCGGTCCACCAGGTACAGCTCGGGGCGCAGGTGCACGCTGCCCATGCCCAGCGACTTGCCCATGCCGAGCTTGTGGGCGTACTCCGGGTCGGTCGGGTCGCCGCCGTCGACCGGGTTGTCCAGCAGCAGGGCGCGCAGCAGCACTCCGAGTTCGGCGTCGGTGAGGTTGGTGAAGGTGATCCTGGAGTGGAAGGTGAGTCCGTCGCGCAGCGGGATGATGTCGCGCTGGGTGTCCCGGGGCGGCTCGCCCTGGTGCCCCGCGGGCAGGACGGTCAGACCGAGCTCCTCCTGGGCGCGCGCGTCGTAGCGCACCGGCGAGCCCAGGTCGGCGCGGTGTCGGTGCAGGTAGGCCTTGTAACCCCCCAGGCGCACGTGACCCTCGTGCGACCAGGTGACGACGTCGGGCCGGTCCCCCGCGGCCGTGTCCGGGCCCTGGACGAGGTAGTTGGCGAAGCAGCCGCGCTGCGGCGAGAGCAGCTGCACCCGCAGGGCCGACCCGTCGGGGTAGTCCGGGTCGGGGTCGGTGCTGAGCGCGTTGCCGAAGGAGACCCGCCCCTTGGACGCGCCCGCCTCGCCCGCGAAGGTGTCGGTGTCGCCGAACAGGGCGCGGCACACGTCCACGGGCCGCCCGGCCCGCTCCGCCCGGTCGGGATCGCCCTGTTGCGGCCCCAGGACCGGTCCGGGCACCGCCCGCCGGATGGGGCTGTCGTCGCTGACCGCGATGCGGTAGCCGCCCGAGCGACCGAACGAGTCCACCCGGCCGGCCAGGTCCACGTCGAACCAGACCGGTTCGGGGCCGCGCCGGGGCAGCCCGCCGCCGCCGGCGCCCGCGACGGGCGGGCGTTCGGGGTCCTCGTGCCCGGCGCCCAGGGTGTCGGGGAAGGCGGCCCGCTGGTAGCCGGTGACCTGTTCCGCGGACTCGAAGAGCTCGACCATGGCGTCGGAGACGGGCAGGCGGCCGACGTCCAGGTTCGCGGGCCGGGGGAAGAGGTAGGCGTTGCGGCGCTCGCCCGCCGCGACCCCGGTCAGGACGACCAGTGCGCCGACGATCCCGCCCTCGCGGCCCCGGCCGGGATGCGCCCGGGGCGTGTGCGCCCGCAGGTAGGCCCTGGCCTGGTGCTCGGTGGGGGCGACCGCCGCGATCCGCCGCTGGCCGGGCAGGTGGACGGCGTACACCCACCGGTACTGCAGGTGCGCGTGCTGCTCGTGGGTGGTGGGCACGTAGCCGCCGCCCCGCGGCGGGTCGGGGAACTCCTCCACCCCGAAGTCCCAGGTGCGCAGGCTCTCGCGCAGGACCCCGAAGGTGACCTTGAGGGCCTGGCCGGACTCGCCGGACAGGGAGGTCGCGGGAACCTCGACCACGTACCAGCGGGCGTCGGCCGCGGACTGGAACAGGAAGCCCTGCTTGGTGCGCAGTCCCGCGCGGCGCTTGCGGTAGTGGGCGTGCTGGTGGGCCATGACCTTGCGGGCCCGGGTCGACAGGGCGCTGTCGGTGCTGTGGGGGTCGATGCGCACGGGCGCGCGGAAGAACAGCATCGGGGTGTTGACCGGACCCGTCTCACCACTGGTGAGCATGCGGACGGTGTTGCGGACCAGGCCGCGCAGGGTCGACCCCGGGATGGCGGGCAGCGCGCGGTCCCCGTGCGGGAAGCGGGTGGAGCGGCTCACGCCCGTCCGGTCCAGGCTCTGCCCGACGAACGTCGGCGTGAGCGTGGTCGCGGTGAGTTCGATCCACCCGGTGCGGGTGCCGTCGACCGTGCGGTCGTGGCTGCGCAGCAGGTCGGCGGTGCGGTGTCCGGTGTGCAGGTCGGCGGCGGGCATGGGGGTGTCCGCGAGGCGGACGAGCCCGTAGGGGGCCGTGGCGCGGAAGCCGGACCGGTGGCCGGCGGCGGTCGGGGATCGGGATGTGTCGCCGAGACGGGCGGCGAGATCGCGGGGGTCGGCCATCAACGGTCCGCTTCCTGGATCTGGTCTCCGGTGCCGGCGTCGAACTCCGGCCCTGTGGGCTTGGTACCCGTGCGCAGGCCGGTCAGGCGGTGGAAGGCCACACCCACCGCGCCGGTCCCGGGATCGCCCGCCCAGTACTCGCGGACGGTCAGCCAGGTGCCGGTGCTCTCCAGCGCGCTCCGGCCGCCGGCCTCCGGGCGCGTCCGGCCGGAGAAGTCGTGCCAGCGCACCGGGAGGACGGCCTGCGAGCCGGAGGGTTCGGCGGTCACCGACACGGGCACTTCGCCCGGCAGGGTGCGGCTGTGCTCGGGGCCGTTCCAGCCCTGGAGGAGGAAGGACCGGTCGCGCGGCCGGAGCGGGTGGCCCGGGGCGACGGGCGCGCCGGGGGCGTCGGCGCTGATCCAGCCCGCCGCGGCGCCCTCGCCCAGCCGGATCTGGGCGTGGGGACCGAACACCAGCACCTCCAGGATCCGCCAGCGGTCGGTGTCGGGGTCCAGGGCGGGCGCGGACAGGTGGGCGGTGGGCTCCTCGTCGGATCGGCGCCAGTGCTCGTGCGGGCAGGCGCCGGTGACGCGGCCGTCGCCGAGTTCGGCGAGCAGCCACTGGGGGGCCGCGGGGGCGCCGGAGACGCCGTCGGCCCCGGTGTCGAGCAGTCGGCAGCGGACGCCGCGCACGAAGACGTCGTTCAGGACCTCGTCGATCTGGGGGCCGGTCAGGGCACGGACGGTGAGACCGGCAGGGCGTGGGGGATCGTGGCTCACCGGTGCGGCTCCTCCTCCGATGCGGTGTGGGCTGGGCGGGTGGGCTCCGGACGGTCGGGGCCGCCCGGGTGTTCGGGGTGCTCCGGAAGGTCCACGCGGTCCGGGCCGAGCCGGGCGCGGAGCGCGGCCAGCCAGCGCCGGGCGGTGCGGCCGTCCCGGGTGTCGGGGTCGCGGAGGGCCGCCATGACGTCGACGGTGTGCTCGGGGCCGCCGTCGCCGGGCACGGTCGTCAGGACCGCGCGGGTGGCGGTGAGGCGGCCGTTGCCGCTGCCGCCGCCGGAGCCGAGGGTGTCGAAGGGGACCGTGGCGAGTTCGCGCACGACCAGCGCCAGCATGCCGCGTACGGCGTCGTCGGGGTCGCGTACGTCCAGCACGACGTCGGCGGTGCCGCCGCAGTGCAGGTCGCTCGTGTACAGGCGGCCGTCGACGGCGTCGCCGAACAGGGCGTCGACGGTCAGCCGGGTGGTGGTCAGGGGCGCGCCCCCGGTGAGCGCCGGCACGCCCCTCAACCGGATCCTGGAAGGCTGGGGCCGAAGGCCCTCCAATGAGGGCGGTAGCTCAGCCCCGCGCGCAGCGCCCCCCTGAGCGATGGCGGGCGACGGGCGGGGAGGCTGGGGCCGCAGGCCCTCCGATGAGGGCGGTAGCTCGGCGTCCTCGGCGTCGGAGCCCCACCAGCACGCGTTCCAGGCACGCCACCGGTCCGGCTCGCCACCCAGGTGCTCGGCGGCGTCCCTGACCAGGCGCCCGCCGATCCGCTTGACCAGGGCGAACAGCGCGGTGTCGCCCAGGACGGGCACGAGGTCCACCTCGGTTCCGCCCTCCGGGGCCCCGCGGTCGGGCGGGGCCGGGCGGTGCCGGTGGGCGCGGTCGGCCTCCCCGAGCCGCGCGTCGGCGGGTGCGTCGCCGATCATCAGCAGCCCGGGGCGCAGTCCGGTCCCGTCGGGGTCCGCGGCACCGGCGTCCGGCGCGCCCGGTCGCTCGGCCACGGCCAGCCGCAGCCGGAGCTCGGCCCGGCGGCGGCGGTCGGGGTGGTCGGCGGCGACGGCTCTCGCGCGGGCCGCCACCGGGGCGAGGCCGACGGTGTCCAGGCACCGTGCGAGCACCTCGGCCAGGTCGTCGGAGGCACCCGGGCCGACGGACCCGGCGGCCTCCGCCCAGCGTTCCTCCCAGGTGCGGGCGTGGTAGGCGAACCAGCCCCGTTCCTCGGTGAGGTCGTGGCGGCGGGCGGTCCAGCGGGCGGCCCGCGTCCGCCCGTACCCGCGCCCGGTCCGGCCGCCGACGTGCCGGCCCGGTCCGGTGCCGTCGAGTCCGGCCGCGGCCAGCAGCAGGAGTCCGAGCAGCTCCGCCTCGTCCTCCGGCCCGGGGACGTGCAGCCGCAGCGGGACGGTGAACACCGTGCCCGCCGGCAGGACCTCCCACTGCCACGTCCGTCCCGGCCGGACCGCGCCGGTCGCCGGATCGACGCGCGTGCCGGTACGGACGGTGACGCCGGTGCCGTCGGGAAGCTCGGCGTGCGCGTCGTCGACGTCCAGTGCGCTGGGACCGGAGCCGGATCCGTCGGCCGGCGCGGCCGAACCCAGCAGGGCCCGCGCCGGTCCCGCACCGCCGGTGCGCCCGACCAGCTCGTGCCGCAGCAGCCCGGCCAGGGTGGTGGCGCGCAACCGCGGCACCCCCGTGCCCGGATCGCGGTCCACCTGCAGGTCGACGTCGCTCTCGGCGGCGTGGCGCGGGAGGGTCTGCGCCGCACCGATATGGGTGTCGGTGAGCAGGAGCAGGCGCAGGCCGAACTCCCACACGATCCGCGGCGCCCGGAGGGTGTCCGGCCGCCCCGCGTCGCTGTACTCGCTCACCGCACCGGTTCCCGCTCGCCGGGGGCGGGCCGCCCCGGGTCCCGGCGCACCACCCGGGCGGCCTCGGCCAGCCAGGAGGACACCAGGAGCACGCACAGCCGGTCGGCGGTACGCCGTTCCCAGGCCAGCGCGTGCTCGGTGAGACCACTGGGGTGGGTCGAAGCGGGGCGCCCGTCGGCGCTGGCCAGGTCGACGGCGCAGAGCGCCCTGGCGTAGGCGGGGGCGGAGCGGGGGTCGGGCCGGTGGGTCGACCACCAGGTCACGGGATCGGCCAGCCCGGCCAGCCACGCGCGCACGGTGACGCGGTCGCCGTGGCCGGGCCGGACCAGGACGGCGCGGTCCAGCACGCGCAGGGCCTTCTCGTGCAGGGGTCGGTGTGCGGGCGGGGTGCCGCCCGGCCGCACCGCCACCGTGGCCACGAGTTCGGCCAGCGCGAGCCCGCAGTCCTGGCCGGGGTGGGTGGCCAGGACCTCGCGCAGGCGGCCCAGCAGGCCGGGGGTGAGGGGTGCGAGCCCGGCCGCGGCGGCGCGGGCCAGCGACCGCGCGTGGGCGCGGACGGGTGCGGCGGCCGCGTTCCACAGCAGGGCGTCGTCGAGGGTGCGCAGCTGGCCGGTCGGTTCCAGGGGCGCCGTGGCCGGGACGGGACGGCCGTCGGGCAGGGCGACGGTCCCCGGTGCCGGGGCGGCGCGGGGCGCGGCCACGGGGGCGAGCGGCGCGGGGCCGCCCGGGGGCGGGGCCAGCAGGGTGAACTGCCCGTGGCCGTCCACGGCGCGTTCGCCCAGGGTGTGCGCCTCCAGGTCTCGGACGCGGTCGGTGGTCAGCTCGCGGTCCAGGCACAGGCGCACGACCGAGCCGGGGCGGGCCGCCCACCGCTGGGCCATCGGCCCCCGGTAGCCCCGGTGGTAGGCGCCGACCAGACCCGCCTCGACGTGCTCGGCCAGGACCCGCGCGGTGACGCCCGGCCACAGGCGGTCCAGGAGGTCGAGCACCGCCCGGGTCAGGGCCTGGGGGCGGGCCTGTCCGTCGGCGCCCACGACCAGCGCCGGGGAGAGCAGGAGCAGGTCGACGGGCTCGCCCGCTGCCCAGGAGCGCGGGCCGCCCAGCGGGTCGGCGCGGTCGGGCGAGAGCGGCTGCGCCGGGTCGACGGGTGCCACGCTCACGTCGCCGTGCGCGCGCGTTCCACCCGAGCCGAGCGTGAGGGTCCCCTCCGCCTCGGCGAGCGCGCCGACCAGGCGTTCGGCCAGGTCGGCCAGCGCCGCGTGGTCGGGGGCGCGCAGTTGCCAGCGCGCCTCGAACACCTGGCCCGGATCGATGCCGGTGGTGAAGAAGGGCAGGCCCTGCCCCGGGTCCCCGGTCCTGCTCCGTCCGAGGTAGCGCTCGGCGGTCGTGCGGACCTCGGCGCGCAGCGAGCGGTCCAGGGTGATGAGCTCGCGTACGGCACGGTAGGGGGTGTCGGGATCGGTCTCGCCGAAGACGTCGACCGTGGTCCGGCCCTGCTTGCCGGGTGTGTAGAGGTAGGCCGGGGGCGGGTAGGCCGCCGCCGCGCGCGGGCGCGGCCGGTCCGGCGCCGCCGCCTCGGGTTCGAGCCGGGGGTAGGCGGGAGCGAAGCGCACCCGTCGGCCCCTGGCGACCCACTCCTGGAGCTCCCGGGTGCGTCCGGCCGCTCGGAGGGCGGCGGCGAGCATGCCGCGCTGGGCGCGCCCGCCGATGGTGTGCTCGGAGTCCACCCGCAGCGGGTCGAAGGACGTGCGCACGGCCACGGAGCCGGTGAGCACGAACCGGAGGGGGAGGTAGGCGCCCACGGCGACATCGGGGTCGTTCACCTCGCCGCCCCCGGAACGGGCGGGCGGCGCGGCCGCCGTCGGTTCGGACTCGTGTTCACGCGCGCGCCTCCTCCCGCTCGTCGGACGCCACCGGACCCGGTGGCGCGGCCAGGCGCAGTGTCTCGGCGTGCGGGTCGGCGCCGTCGGGCCCGGCCAGCCGTACGTCCACCCTGCCCCGTCCGCGGGTGGCCTTCAAGCCGATCTGGGTGGTCGCCAGGCAGGCGCGGGCCAGGATCCGCCAGTGCTCGGGGCCGGGCGGGACCGACCAGGTGAGCGCGGCGGTCAGGACCGGTCCGGGCAGGAGGATCCGGTGGGTGCGCAGTCCGCCGGGGACGGGCGCGCCGTCGGGGCCGACCGCCGTGCCCGACTCCAGCGCCGTGAAGGCGTCGGTGACCGCACGGCGCAGTGTGGAGCGCTCGGGTTCGGCGCGCCCGGCCAGGGCTCGGGCGACCGCGGCGCGCACGTCGTCGTCGAGTACCGCGTGCCCCAGGCGCAGGAGGCGGCCGGAGCCGTGCGAGCGGCTGCGCCCGAAGACCTGCCCGGCCGGGCCCGCCAGGTCCGCGGCGACCGTCAGCGCGCGGCCGGCGCCCTCGGACAGCCGGGCCGCCAGGCGGTGCCGCGGCAGGTAGGGCAGCCCGTGGGCGTCGGTGACGATGTCGGTGTCGGCGCCCGTGCCGTCCGCGCTGGCCCCGACGAAGAGCGCCGGTGCGGCCAGGCGGACGACGATCCGGTCCGGAGCGCTCATGCCGGCGCGCCCGTCGGACCGGGAAGAGGGCCACCGACCCCTGTCCGCCCTCGGTCATGGGGCCGGTGGGGTTCGAGGGCCGCCGCCAGGCCCGGGTCCAGGTACAGGTCCAGCACCTCGACGGCGTCGAGCAACGCGCCGGGGGTCCAGTCCCGGGGCAGCGCCGCGGGCACTCCGGTCACCCGGGTGCGGCGGTGGAGTTCGGCGGAGGGGTCGCCTCCCGACTTCAGGAGCGGGACCAGGGACGACACCAGCCAGCTCCGGTGGCGGGTGTCGCCGTCGGCGAGCAGGCTGTCCGGAGCCCCCGCGGACAGGTACCGGTCCAGGAAGTCGGCGAAGGCGGTCCCGGTCATCGGCAGGGCGGTGCGCGGCGGCGCGGCCGAGCGCGCACGGTCCAGGCGGCGCAGGACGCGGTCCACACCGTCGAAGCGGGTCGTCCAGGCCACGGCGTGGTCGTCGGGGGCGCCGTGCTCCATGAGTTCGACCCTGTGGTCCTTGGCGCGGCGGCACATGGCCTCGCACAGGTCGTAGCCCAGGGACAGGGGGGCGCCGACGGGCTGGACCGCGATGCCCACGCCGACCGTCGGCACGAACGTGGTGTGCGCCGTATGCGTCCCGCGCGCACCGGCGACCGTCCGGGCGCCCACCCCGCCGTGCGCGCGGGCCAGCTCCCGGTGCAGAGCCACCCGGGGGTCTCCGGCGGCGCCGATCCGCTCGGGGTCGGCGTCCAGCCAGTCCAGCGCGTAACGGGTCAGGCTCAGTGCCAGGCGGGCGTCGCAGAGCACGGTGAGGTCGTCGCCCGCGACCACGATCGGGCGCACCGGCAGGCGCACGGTCCCGGTCGGCGACCGGTGCAGGGTGAGCGGCGCTGCCGCCCCGGAGCCGGGCACGGTGGCCGGCCGGCCCGGATCGGCGCGCACGGTGGTGGCCACCGCCCGGACCAGGGCGCGGGCCAACCCCTCGGTCAGGCCCGCGATACGCGTGGACAGGCCCCGCTGGGCGGCCGCCCCGGAGCCGGGAACCGCCGGGTCCCCGGCGCGGTCGCGGTACTCGCCCAGGATGGCGCCGAGCCCGTTGACGTCGATGTGCACGACCGCGATTCGGCTGAGGTCGCCGTGGTCGCGGCCGAGGCGGTCGATCTCCATCGGCAGTTCCAGGCGGGGCCGACCGGTGGCGGTGGCCGCGCCCGCCAGCCAGGCGGCACTGTGCGCGCGGTGCCAGCGGCGGCCGATCCCCCGGGCCCGGGCGACGTCGGCTGCGACGCGCTCGGGGACCCCGGCGCGGTCGTCCTGGGCGCGGCTGCTGTCGACCGACTCCGCCGGTCCGCCGCCGACGGAGCACACAGCGGTGATCCCGTAGCCGTGCGCGGGGGTGTGCAGCGCCGACATCCGCCGCCGGGCCGCCCGCAGGCGCGCGGGGAGCCGTTCCAACGCCTCATCCACCCCGCGGGCCACCGCCGCCTCATCCACCCCACGGGCCGCCGCTCTCACCGCGTCCACACCTCGGGGTGCCTCCGCCGCCTCATCCACCCCACGGGCCGCCGCTCTCACCGCGTCCACACCTCGGGGTGCCTCCGCCGTCTCATCAATCCCGCGGGCCACCGACGACACCTCCTCCCCCGCGTCACCCGCCGTCTCCCGCTCCCCGGCCGGCGCGTCCGGCCCGTAGGGCACGTGCGCCACGACCGGGGTGAGGTCGCCGGCCCGGTCGCGCAGCAGTCGCGTGTACCGGGCGGTGAAGGCGCGCGCCGCCGCGGGGTCGGGCAGGACGACCGTGAGCGCCCCGCCCGCGTCGCGCAGGACGACGCAGTCCTCGGGGACCAGGTCGGCGATGCCGTGGTGGCGGTCGGAGGTGTCGGTGAGCTCGGCGACCAGCGCGGCCCGCCCCACCGCGTCCAGGATGCGGCGGCCGCTGTAGACGTAGGCCTGGATCCCGCGCAGGTCGACACCGACGACCACGCCGCGCTCCGGCGGCCGGGCGGGAGTGGTCCCGCCCCGGCGGCGGGGTCGCTGCTCGCTGGCGCGCGTCACAGTGTCGGGCTCCTCGTCGTCGGGTCCGGCTGGTCCGGTTGGTCGGTCCCGGCCCACCGGGCCGGGTGCGTGCGTGGCACCCTTCGCGCGCAGCGGGGGCCGCACGCGCGAAGGGCTCTCTCCTGGTCTCTCTCGGACGATGGCGGGCGCCGGGCCTCGAGCAGAACACCACGGATACCAGTCCGCACCCCTCCCGCACATCCCTTTCGCCCGGTGTGTCCCGTTCTGGCCACCGCCTCCGACCGGCTGTCCGAGAGAGCTGGATGCACACCCCACCCCGCTACGGAGGTTCCCATGGTGGTCCAGCGCCCAGCCGAGCCGGTCGCCCGCCGCGGCCGCGACCTGACCGACCCCCAGGCACCGGCGGCACCGCCGCTGACCGTCCAGGACCTGGTACCGCACCTGCGCGGACTCGCCCGCGCACTGCGCGACCAGGACGCGGGCCCACCCGACCGGTCACGGCACGGGTGAGCGCGCGTCGGCGCCTCCCGCCCCCGTCCACGGGGCGGGTGACGCCGGAGCGCGCGTCCGGGACGGCGACGGACCGGCACCGGTCCCCGCTCCCGTCCTCGAGCGGGAACCGGCGGTCGTGGGGATCAGTCGAACAGCGTTCCGCCGAACTCCTCGGCCTCGGCCACCGCGTGCGAACGGGGCTCGGCGGGGCGCCGGGACCCGGCCGGCCGCGCCACCCGGTGCGGTGACCGGCGCGCCCGCGCCACCGGGACCCCGGTGGCGAAGCGGTCGCTGGTCACGGTGTCCACCCGCAGGGACCCGAACCCCTGGGCCGTGTACTTGCCCGCGCCGGCCAACTCCAGGAGTTCGAGCAGGGCGGCGAAGGCGTCGGCGTGGCCGCGGTCGCCGCCGACCAGGTCCAGGACGAACCCGCCCTGCCAGCCCAGGACGGTCCGGTTCTCGGCGTGGCGGTGCTCCGCCAGCCGCAGGTCCTGCCCCTGCAGCGGCGATCGGCGCACCTGCGCCAGCCCCTCCAGGACCAGGTCGAGCCAGTGTTCGGCCAGGTCCGGCGGCGCGAAGCGCGCGACCGCGCCCACGGCGCCGCTGCCGCCGACGATCCCGCCGCCGGACCGGTGCACCGCGCCGAACAGGCGGCGCGGGTGCGGCCAGATGTGCGGGATGCGCTCCCCGGAGGCGTCGCGGGTGGTCATCACCACGGGGGTCCGGCTGCGCACTTCGGCCGAACGGAGCACGGAGGGGCCGCGCGGCGCGGTCAGGACCTGCTCGTAGGTGTGGTCGAAGGTCCGGGTCACCGACAGCGGCTCCAGCAGGTGGTCGCCGATCCGCTGGGGCTCGCCCACCAGGTCCACGGGGTCCACCGGGGGCGGCACGTCGTCGTCCAACCAGGTCAGGGTCCAGTGGTACAGGTGGTCGCCCAGCGGGACCGGCCAGCCGTTCATCGACCAGCGCTTGGCCGCGGCGTGCTCCTCCGGCGGCTGCGGCCACCAGCGGTTGAGCAGTCCGTGGCAGTCCTCCGGCCGGATCGGCCGCGCCGTGTCGGCCAGGTCGCGCAGGATCGCCGTCCACCGTCTCGGCACGGGCAACACCCCTCTCCCCTGCTCGTGCGGGCGGACGTGCACCGCCCTCGGATCACCGAGGACCACTCTCGGACAGTGGCGCACGGCGAGCGGGCATCAGCGCTCGGCCATCTCCAGCATCCGCAGCACGGTGCGCCAGTTGCGCGCGGTGACCGTTCCGTCCGTGTACCGGCCCACCACCTCCGGCAGCTTGGCGAAGCGGATGCCGTCCTCGTGGCACGTGTAGACCTCGGTGCCGGTGACCGCCAGGCGCTCGCGCGGGTAGGCGGACAGGTCCAGGGCGCCCAGGGCCCCGGTGTCGAACGGGGCGGTGCCGAACAGGACCAGGAACCGCGCGGGGTCGGACACCTCCAGCGGATTGTCCGCCACGACGGCCCGCATCCGCTCGGCGGAGCGCACGACGGTCGGCACGTCGAATCCGAACCGCTCCCGGATCGCCGCGGAGACCGCCGCGGCGACGGCCCCGCCGTCGTCGGTGTCGGCGTCCAGGACCGCGTTGCCGCTCTGGACGTAGGTGGCCGCGTTCGTGTACCCGAGTCCGCCGAGGAGTTCCCGCAGGTCGGCCATGGGCAGGCGCCGGTGGCCCCCGACGTTGATCCCGCGCAGCAGCACGACGTACCTGGTCACCGCAGCCTCCGGTACATCACGTGCAGGCCGACGAAGCCCTTGGTCGGGTGCCGGAACGCCTCGGGGACGGTGGTCAGGATCTCGAAGCCGAGCGAGCGCCACAGCGCGACGGCCCGCGTGTTGGTCTCCACCACCGCGTTGAACTGCATGGCCCGGAAGCCGTCGGCGCGCGCCTGCTCGACGGTGTGCTCGCACAGGGCGCGGCCGATGCCCCGACCGCTGTGGTCGGGGTGGACCATGAACCCGGCGTTGGCCACGTGGGAGCCCCCGCCCGCCTGGTTGGGGTGGCTCTCCGCGGTGCCGACGACGGTGCCGTCCTCGTCGACGGCGACGAACGTGCGCCCCGGCGCCTGCTTCATCCACGTCCGGCGGGCCCGCTCCTCGTCGATGTCGGGGTCCCAGGTGAAGGTGTCGCCCGCGGCGACGATGCCGCTGAGGAAGGCCCAGATTCCGGGCCAGTCGTCGGTGCGCGCGTCTCTGATCTGCATGGCCGCCATCCTGCCGTGCCGCCGGGGCACCGGCAACCACGATTCGGCCGGTGCCCGTGGCGTCCGCCCCGGCCCGTGCACCACAATGGCCTCACCGACCCGTACGACCATGGAGACCGGAGACACCGTGCCCCGTCTGAGCCACACCTTCGACATCACCCCGGTGGCCCGTGAGGTGGTCGGGGAGACGGTCGCCGCCGCGTACGAGGTCGCGCGCTCCTGCCGGTTCGACGGCCGGGGCTGGCTGTTGACGCCGGACGAGGCGACCCGCGACCGGTTGGACGAGCACGCCGAGAGCCTGGGCCTCGTGGACCGCGAGGCGCTCCGGGAGGCCCGCCGCGAGCGCCGGGAAGCCGCCGAGCGCCTGCGGAACGCCACCGGCCTCGACGCCGAGGAGGCCGAGACCCTGCGGGTGCGCTCCTCCGTCCTGGCCCTGCAGTTGCAGTCCGGCCGCCACCTCGCCCCCCGCACGCACTACCACCTGGCCGAACTCACCGCCGAGGGTGTGCCCCTGGAGCCGGTGTACGCGGATCAGGGCTGGAGCGGCACCGGGGTGACTCTGCTCTCCTGGGACGAGCACGGCACCTCGCGGGTGGAGTACGCCATGCCCGACACCGTCGGCTCCGACGAGCCCCCCGTCACCTCGGGCACGGTGACGCACGACGCCGCGGCCGGGCTGCTCACCGCGACCGCCTCGATCCGGCTGCCAGGCCGCGGTGCCTGGCTGCGCTCGGCCGAGGGCTCCCTGACCGTCGACACCCACGCCTGGTACGCCGCCCTGGAGGGGACGGGCGACACCGGGGCGGCCCCGCCCGCGCGGTTGGAGGCCGCCCACCGCCTGGTCGACATCACCGCCTGGCTGTCGCCCTCCCTCACCCCCGACGGCCGGTGGTCGGTCGAGGCGGTCCTGGACGCGCGCGGCCGCGGTCCGTTCCGGCCGTTCATGGCGATGGTCTTCTGGGCGCTGCGGACCTCGTTCCGCCGCGAGGAGAAGGCCGCGGCCGGGCACCCGGACCGGCCGACCCCGCGCCGGCAGCTGGCCGAGGCGGTCCGGGCGTGGGACCGCGTCGCGGCCAACGCGCCGCGCCTGCCGGACTACCTGCGCGAGGTCGCCAAGGCCCTGGCCGCGGCACGGCCCAAGCCCTCGGGCGGGTACCCGCCGCACACGCCCTAGTCCTGCTCCGCTCCCCAGCCGGTGAGCGAGCGCACCCGCAGTTCGGTGAAGCGGGCGGAGTCGCGCTCCGGGGAGAGCAGGCTCCCGACGATCGCGCACGCGAACCCGATCGGCACCGCGACCAGCGCCGGGTTCTCCATCGGGAACACCTGGATGTCGATCCAGGCGGGCAGCACCGACAGGCTCTCCCCGGTCACCGGGTGGGTCCGGCCCGACACCACGGGCGAGAGCGCCATCAGCACCAGCGTGGCCGACAGCCCGCCGTAGACCCCCCACTCCACGCCCTGGGTGTTGAACCGCCGCCAGAACATGGTGAGCACGATGACGGGCAGGTTGGCCGCCGCGGCGATGGCGAAGGCCAGCCCGACGAGGAAGGCGACGTTCTGGTTCTGGGCCTGGACCGCCAGCACGATCGCGACCGCGCCGACCAGGCAGGCCGAGAAGCGCGCCACGCCCACCTCCTGCGACTCGCGCGGGCGCCCCCACATGAGAATGTGCCCGAACACGTCGTGCGCGATGGAGGAGGACGAGGCCAGCGTGAGGCTGGCGATGACGGCCAGGATGGTCGCCAGGGCCACCGCCGACACCAGCGCCAGCATGACCGCGGCGCCCACCGGTCCGGCGGTCAGCCGCCCCACCTCCTCGGCGAGCAGCGGCACGGCCGTGTTCCCCGAGGCGTCGGCGGCCAGGATGCGCTCGGACCCGACCAGGGCCGCGGCGCCGAAGCCCAGCGCCAGCGTCATGAGGTAGAAGGCGCCGATCATCACGATCGTGCGGTTGACCGAGGTACGCGCCGAGCGCCCGTCCGGGACCGTGTAGAAGCGGATGAGGATGTGCGGCAGGGCGACCGTGCCCAGGACCAGCGCCAGGCCCAGGCTGATGAGGTCGAGCTTGTTGAACGCGGTCTGCACGGGGTCGCCGGGCACCTCGACGCCCAGGCGCAGGCCGGGCTCCAGGAACGCCGAGCCGTGTCCGCTGGCGTCGGCCGCCGCCCCGAGCAGCGCGCGCGGGTCGAAGGAGAACAGCGACAGCACCAGCGCGGTCAGCAGCCCGGTGACGGTCAGCAGCAGGATCGCCTTGATGATCTGCAGCCACGTGGCCGCCTTCATCCCGCCGTACATGACGTAGACGATCATCAGGATGCCGACCAGGACGATCGCGCCGGTGCGGGCCTGGTCCGCGCTCAGGCCCAGGAAGGATCCGCCGTCGTGCAGGCCGAGCAGGACCGCGACCAGGGCGCCCGCACCGACCATCTGCGCGACCAGGTAGAACACGCACACCGTGACGGTGGAGACCGCGCACGCCAGGCGCACGCGCATCCGGCGCATCCGGAACGCGGGCAGGTCGGCCATGGTGAACCGGCCGGTGTTGCGCATCAGCTGGGCCATCGGCAGGACGAGCAGCCAGGCGACCAGGAAACCGATGGAGTACAGGAAGCCGTCGTAGCCCTGCAGGGCGATCATCCCCGCGATGCCCAGGAACGAGGCCGCCGAGAGGTAGTCACCGGTCAGCGCCAGCCCGTTCTGGGTACTGGAGAAGCCGCGCCCGCCGGCGAAGTAGTCGACGGCCCCGCGTGTGGTGCGGCGCACACGGATCGAGATGACCAGGGTCACCAGGACGAAGAGGGCGAACAGGGCCAGCGTCCAGGCGTGCGCGGGGCCGAACTGGCCCTCCAGTGCGCTGACGAGGGATTCCGGGATCGGTGGGGCCGTGGGGTTCATCGCCGCGACACCCGCCCGGTGAGGGTGCCGTCGGCGCGGGCGCGGTCACGGATCTCCGCGGCCAGTGGGTCGATCGCGCGCGTGGAGAAACGGCCGAACGCCCACGCCAGCACGAAAGTCAGCAGGAACTGCCCGATTCCCATCAGCAGGGCGACGTTGACGGAGTCGGCCACCTGGTAGCTCATCACGTCCCGCGCATAGGCGGACAGCAGAAGGTAGGTGAGGTAACTCAAAAGGAACAATGACACCAGAACGGCGACTTGGAGCGCGAACCTCCGGCGGAGTTTCACGAAGCGCGGATCGACCGACAGCCGTTCCCAGGCGTAGGCCGTGTCGGCCCGCTCCCGGCGCCTGGCCGAGTCCGACCAGGTCACGTCGGCGACGACACCCTCCCCTGGGCCGCCACCACGGCTTCTGTAGGTTCCCTCCATATACTCGACCACAGCTCTCCCCCTGATTCGAGTCCCGGATTCCGTCCCCCACGGACTCCGTCCTGCGCCGGGGCGCGCCGGACGGGCGCGGCTTCCCGGTTTCCACGAGGCGGTCATGCGGTCGGACCGCCGTCAGTGGAGACAGGGCACACGATAACCATCCGACCGCGCCCCTGTTCGTCGAACAAGGAAATCGATACGCGCGAATACGTTGCGTTGTTCCGCGGGAATCGGTCAAAGGGAACCCGGCGCGAAATACCCGGCACCGGAATTTCGGCCGGTTCCGGCGGCCGCGACGGCACCGACACCCCTTCGGACCCCCAGGTCACCCCGGGCGCACGCGTCGCGCGTGGGCCCAACGACCCTCCGTCTTCGCTAGGCTTCGGGGCGACCCCGAACCCATGACGGAATCCCGGAGCATGTCCGGGGTACCGCGTTCGTACACGTGTATGATCAGGGGTCCGCCTGTTCACGCCATACCGAAGGGAAATCCCCGCCGTGGTCACCGAGGTCTTCACGCGCAAGTACTGCGACCCCCACGCCGTCCGCGAGGAGAAGGTCGAGGCGTCTGAGGTCATCCAGTTCGCCTGGGAGGGCGCCGTCCGCGAGGTGGACGCCTGCGAGGAGTGCTTCAAGGAGCACCAGGTCAAGCTGGAGCCCCTCGTCGACTACTCGCGCCCGGTCAAGAAGCGCCGCGCCACCAAGAAGGCGGCGGCCGACAACGGCGGTGCCGCCTCCGGCGACGAGTCCGCCGACCAGTAGGGCCGAGCGGGTGTCGGCGACACCCTCAGTGGCCGCCGACACCCGCGTTCCCATGGGCCTCAGCCCCGCTTCATCAGGCGCGCGAACCGCCCGACGCGCCGCGCCTGCTCGCCCGGATCCGTCTGGAGCGCCTCGGCGACCGGCAGCCGGGCGTGCACCCAGGTGCCGCTCCGCGTCTGCACGGACGCGCCGAAACGACGCATGATCCTCAGCATCCCGGTGTTGCCCAGAGTGGTCTCGGCCCGGACCTCGGCCAGCCCCCAGTCCGCGGCGATCACCGTCAGCGCCCGGGTGAGCGCCGTCCCCACCCCGCTGCCCTGCCAGGCGTCCTCCACCAGGAAGGCGATCTCGCCCACGCCCGGGTCGAGCGTGTACATCAGGTGGCCCAGGGCGACCGGCTCCTCCCGGCCCTGCGGCCGCACCGCCAGGGTCAGCCCACGTTCGGCGTCACAGAACACCCGCAGCATGCGCGGGCTCAGCTCGTTCACGCCCGCGAGGTAGCGGTTGCGCACGGTCTCCTCGGAGCAGCGGCGGTGCAGGTCGCGCAGAGCCGGCGCGTCCGCCTCGCGCACCTGGCGCAGGGCCAGGCCCAGCCCCTGGGGCGTACGGACGACGCGGTCGGTGGGCACCGGCCCGGTGGAGGGCATGACCGAGCGCACCAGGGCGTCGGCCCGGCTCGACTCGGTCCAGGTGAAGGGGCGTGAGGAGCGCACGACCAGCACGCCGCGCAGGGGGCCGACCGGCACCAGCATCGCGGTTCCGGCGGCCGTGCCGTCCGCGCTCTCGACCGCGCTCTCGGCCCGCGTGAGGTTGGTCCAGCGGGCGTCGTCGGCCAACAGCAGCTCCCCCAGCGCGTCCGGCAGGGCGTTGGGGTGCGCGCGCAGCCGCGCGGTCAGCAGCAGCGCCCGGGTGACGTCGTCCCCGACCTCGCGCCTCTGGGCGGGAACGGCGGTCACCGTGCCGGACGGGCAGTGCTCGGCCAGCGCCCGGACGGCCTCGGTGTGACCGCCCGGGAGGTCGACCACGAACTCGTCGACGACACCGGACACGTCCGTGTGGACGGACAGGCCGACGATGTCGCCGCCGTGGTCCGCCAGGACGCCGACCACGCCCGCCAGACCGCCGGGGCGGTCCTCGACCGCGGTCCTGATCCGCCACAGAGCCAACGAGACCTCCTGGAGGGAAGGTGCCCCCGTCGCCGCGGGACCACGCTGTCCCGCGGCGACGGACGCGCACCGACGTGATTCCAGGATCGGGCCGCCGCGTTTCGGCGGTGTCAACCCGCCGTTGAGTTCGCGCACAGGCCCGGTTACCGGCGGGTCAACGCACGCGCGCGGGGTTCGCGGAGCAACGCACGTGCTCAGGGCTCGCGGACCAGCGCGCGTGTCCGAGGGCTCCCGGAACAGCTCGCGCGGTGAGGGCTCGCGGCCGTCACGGCGTTCCGGCGACCAGCTCCCCGTCCTTCCACACCGCCGCGACCTGCGGGACCCCGGGCCGGTAGGCCAAGTACAGGTGGTTGGGCGCCTCCAGCAGCGTCAAATCGGCCCGGGCGCCCGGCGCCAGGTGGCCGACGTCGGTGCGGCGCAGGGCCCGCGCACCCCCGGCCGTGGCCGCCCAGACCGCCTCGTCGGGGGTCAGGCCCATGTCGCGCACGGCCACCGCCACGCAGAAGGCGAGGCTGGAGGTGAAGCACGACCCGGGGTTGCAGTCACTGGCCAGGGCGACCACGGCGCCCGCGTCGACCAGCGCCCGGGCGTCGGGGTAGGGCTGGCGGGTGGAGAAGTCCACGCCCGGCAGCAGGGTGGCGACCGTGGGCTCGGGACGCGCGGCGGCCTGGGCCAGGGCGTCGACGTCCTCGGGCGCCAGGTAGGTGCAGTGGTCGACCGAGGCCGCCCCCAGCTCCACCGCGAGCCGCACCCCCGGCCCGTGCCCCAGCTGGTTGCCGTGCACACGCGGCAGCAGCCCGCGCGACATCCCGGCGGTCAGGACGCGCCGCGAGGCCTCCTCGTCGAAGGCGCCGCGCTCACAGAAGACGTCGATCCACCGGGCGTGCGGCGCGCAGGCGTCCAACATGGGCCCGGTGACCAGGTCGACGTAGCCCTGCGGGTCGTCGGCGTACTCGGGGGCGACCACGTGCGCGCCCAGGAAGGTGACCTCGTCGGTGACCCGCGCGGCCACGGCGAGGCTGCGCTCCTCGTCGGCGACGGTGAGGCCGTACCCGGACTTGACCTCCAGGGTGGTGGTGCCCTGGGTGGCGGCCTCGCGCACCAGCCGGCGGGCACCGTCGAGCAGCGCGGCGTCGGAGGCCTCCCGGGTGGCGGCCACGGTCGTGCGGATGCCCCCGGCGGAGTAGGGGCGTCCGCTCATCCGAGCGGCGAACTCGCGGCTGCGGTCGCCCGCGAAGACGATGTGCGAGTGGCTGTCGACGAACCCGGGCAGCACGCACCGCCCGGCCGCGCCGATCCGGGCGTCGGCGGCGGGCGCGCGGCCGGACGGCCCGGTCCAGGCGATCCGGCCGTCCTCGATCACCAGCGCCGCGTCCTCGATCTCACCGACCGCGCCCCGGCCCAGCGCCGGGTCGTTGGTCACGAGGGTGCCGATGTCGTCGACGAGGATCGTCGAGGGCAGGTCGCTCATCGCAGTAGCTCCTTGATCGCCGTGTCGAGTTCGCCGGCGGTGTCGGGCACCGCCGTGTGGACGCCGTCGCGGACGGTCCACCGACCGTCGGCCATGACGTGGCGCACGTCCGCGGCGGTGGCCGCGAAGAGCACGGCGTCCGTGCTGTGGGCGGGGTCGGCCCCGGCCAGGCGCACGCCGTCCAGGGCGACGTTGGCCAGGTCGGCGCGGGCGCCCGGGGTGAGGCTGCCCGCGTCCGGCCAGCCCAGGGAGGCGTGCCCCTGGACCGTGGCCGCGCGCAGCAGGATGCCGGTGCCCAGGACCCCGCGCCGGTGGGTGCGCAGCCTTTCGTGCAGCTCCACGCCCCTGGCCTCGGCGAACATGTCCAGCTGCGCGTGCTGGTCGGTGCCCAGGCTCAGCGGGGCCGGGACCAGGTCGCCGGTGCGGGGCAGGCCGTCGGCGAGGTCGCGTTCGGTGGTGGGGCACAGGCACACGGTCGCACCGGACCGGCGCACGGCGGCGACGTCGTCGTCGGTCAGGTGGGTGGCGTGCACCAGGCTGGTGCGCTCGGTCAGCGCGCCGGAGTCGGCGAGCAGGGCGACCGGTGTCCGGCCGTAGGCGGCCAGGCAGGCCGAGTTCTCCGCGGGCTGCTCGGAGACGTGGACGTGCAGGGGCAGGTCGCGCTCCTCGGCGAGGGCGGCCACACGCGGCAGGCGGTCGGCGGGGACCGCGCGCACCGAGTGGGCGGCGGCGCCCGGCCTCGCGTGGGCGTCCGCCAGGTCCAGGGCCGCCACGCGCTCCGCCCAGGCGTCCACCGACCCGTCGCCGAACCGCAGCTGCGGGCCGGCGAGCGGGAGGTGCTCGCCCCGGGCGTCCAGGCCCCCGGACAGGTAGCACACGTCCAACAGGGTCAGGCGGACCCCGGCGTCGGCCGCCGCCGCGACCAGGGCGCGGCCCATGGCGTTGGGATCGTCGTAGCGGACGCCGCCGGGACCGTGGTGCAGGTAGTGGAACTCGCCCACACAGGTCACCCCGGACAGCGCCATCTCCGCGTAGGCGGCGCGGGCCAGCCGGAGGTAGCGGTCGGGGTCGAGCCGGTCGGCGGCGCGGTACATGACCTCGCGCCAGGTCCAGAAGGACCCGGAGCCGGTGTGTGTGCGCCCGCGCAGCGCCCGGTGGAAGGCGTGGGAGTGGGCGTTGGCCAGACCCGGCAGGGTCAGGCCGGCGAGGTGCTCCGCGTCCGGGGGGCGAGGGGTGCCGGACTCGACGCGGGTGAGGCGTCCGTCGGCACCGACCTCCAGCAGGACGCCGTGCTCGGGGGCGCCGCCGCCCGAGCCGGTCCAGGCCCACTCGCACCACAGGCGCGCGGTGGTCGGGGCGGTCACGGCGCCACCGCCCCGGCGGGCCGGGCGAGCAGGTCCTGGAGGACGTCGGCCAGGGCGGCCACGCCCGCGTGGCAGTCGTCGGGGCTCGCCCACTCCTCGGGCGAGTGCGACACCCCGGTCGGGTTGCGGACGTAGAGCATCGCGGTGGGCACGTGCGCCGCGAGCACCCCGGCGTCGTGCCCCGCCCCAGTAGGAAGGACAGGCACGCCAGTGTCCGTTGAGGGCGGTAGCCCTTCCCCCCGCGCGCTTCCGGCGGCGACGACCGCGGCGAGCCGGTCGCGCAGGTCGTGGGCGAACGACACCAGCGGGGTGTGGGACTCGTTGGTCATCGCCAGACCCACACCGTGCTCGCGGGCCGCCTTCTCCGCCGCCTCGCGCACACCCTCGACCACGGCCCCCAGCGCGTCCTCGTCGGCGGCGCGGGCGTCCAGCCAGGCACGCACCAGCGAGGGAATGGCGTTGGTGCCGTTGGGCGTGATGACGGCCTTGGCGACGGTGGCCCGGGCGTCGTGCGCCTCGGCCAGTGACCGGGCGGCCAGGATCGCGTGCGCGAACGGGGGCATCGGGTCGTTGCGGTCGGCCAGGCGGGTGGTCCCCGCGTGGTCGGCGCGGCCGGTGAAGTCCATCCGCCACCGCCCGTGCGGCCAGATCGAACCGGCCACGCCCACCGGGTGCGGAGTGTCGGCCAGGGCACGGCCCTGCTCCACGTGCAGTTCGACGAACGCGTCGAGCAGTCCGAGGGTGTCGGGGTCGGCGCCGAGGCCCAGCGGGTCGAGCCCGGCCTCCTCCATCGCCCGCTCCCACGTCACGCCCGCGGCGTCGGTCAGGCCCCGGGCCCGCTCGGGCGCGATCTCCCCGGTGGCCAGGCGGCTGCCCAGACAGGGGACACCGAAGCGGCCGCCCTCCTCCTCCACGAACACGACCACGGCCAGCGGGCGCGCGGGGGTGACACCGCGCCGGCGCAGCTCGTCCACGGCCGCCAGGGCCGAGGCCACACCGAGGGGGCCGTCGAAGGCGCCCCCGTCGGGGACGCTGTCCAGGTGGGAGCCGGTCGCCACGGCGCCGGGCCCCGGGGTGCCCCACCAGGCCCACAGGTTGCCGTTGCGGTCGGTGCGCACGTCCAGGCCGCGGGCGGCGGCCGCCTCGGTGAACCAGGCGCGCGCGTCGGTGTCGGCGCCGGTCCAGGAGAAGCGGTGGTAGCCGCCGCTGCCGGCGTCGCGGCCCACGGGGGCCAGGTCGGCCCAGAGGCGGTCGAACGCCCCGGCATCGGGGACGGGGTTCGGTGTGCTCACACGTGCTCCCCGTCGCCCTCGCGCATGGGAACGCGGATGCCCTGCGCCTCGGCCACGCGCTCGGCCTCCTCGTAGCCCGCGTCCACGTGCCGGACCACGCCCATGGCGGGGTCGTTGGTGAGCACCCGTTCCAGCTTGGCGGCGGCCAGCTCGGTGCCGTCGGCAACGCTCACCTGGCCCGCGTGCAGGGAACGGCCCATGCCGACGCCGCCGCCGTGGTGGATCGACACCCACGAGGCCCCCGAGGAGGTGTTGACCAGGGCGTTGAGCAGCGGCCAGTCGGCGATCGCGTCCGAGCCGTCCTTCATCGCCTCGGTCTCGCGGTAGGGCGAGGCCACCGATCCGGTGTCCAGGTGGTCGCGCCCGATCGCCAGGGGCGCGGAGATCTCCCCCGACGCGACGAGCTCGTTGAAGCGCTCGCCCGCGGCGGCCCGCTCGCCCTGGCCCAGCCAGCAGATGCGGGCGGGCAGCCCCTGGAAGGCGACCCGCTCGCCCGCCATGCGGATCCACCGGGCGAGGTGGTCGTTGTCGGGGAACAGGTCCAGGACGGCCCGGTCGGTGCGCGCGATGTCGGCGGGGTCGCCGGACAGAGCGGCCCACCGGAACGGTCCCTTGCCCTCGCAGAAGAGCGGGCGGATGTAGGCGGGCACGAACCCGGGGAAGTCGAAGGCGCGGGAGTAGCCGCCCTCACGGGCCTCGTCACGGATGGAGTTGCCGTAGTCGAAGACCTCGGCGCCCCCGTCCTGGAAGCCCACCATGGCCTCCACGTGCGCGGCCATGGACGCGCGCGCCCGCTGAGTGAAGTCCTCGGGCTTGGCGGCGGCCAGGGCCTTCCAGTCCTCGAACGCGACCCCCGCGGGCAGGTAGGCCAGCGGGTCGTGGGCGGAGGTCTGGTCGGTGACGATGTCGATCGGCGCGGAGCGGGCGAGCAGGTCGGGGAAGACCTCGGCGGCGTTGCCCAGCACGCCGATGGACAGGGCGCGCCGCTCGTCGCGGGCCCTGGCCGCCAGCTCCAGCGCGTGGTCCAGGCCGTGGGCGCGCACGTCCAGGTAGCGGTGCTCGATCCGGCGGTCGATGCGGCTGGAGTCGCACTCCACGACGATCGCCACACCGCCGTTCATGGTGACGGCCAGCGGCTGGGCGCCGCCCATGCCGCCCAGGCCCGCCGTGAGGGTGATGGTCCCGGCCAGGCTGCCCCCGAACCGTTTGGCCGCCACCGCGGCGAAGGTCTCGTAGGTCCCCTGGAGGATGCCCTGGGTGCCGATGTAGATCCACGAACCGGCGGTCATCTGCCCGTACATGGTCAGGCCCTGCGCCTCCAGGCGCCGGAACTCGGGCCAGTTCGCCCAGTCCCCCACGAGGTTGCTGTTGGCGATGAGCACCCGCGGCGCCCACTCGTGGGTGCGCATGATCCCCACCGGGCGCCCCGACTGCACGAGCAGGGTCTCGTCGCCCTCCAGGTCGCGCAGCGAGGCGGTGATCCGGTCGAAACTGCGCCAGTCGCGGGCGGCCTTGCCGGTGCCGCCGTAGACGACCAGGTCCTCGGGGTGCTCGGCCACCTCGGGGTCGAGGTTGTTGTGGAACATGCGCAGGGCGGCCTCCTGCGGCCAGCCCTTGGCCGACAGGGTGGTGCCGCGGGCGGCACGGACGGTACGCGGGGTGCTCATGGGCGTCTCCTGGGGTGGTGCGAACCGGGGGTCAGGACAGGGGGGTGACCGACTCGGCCGCCTCGACGACCGTCCCGTCGCTGACCAGGGCGGCGACGGCGGCGATCTCGGGCGACAGGTGGCGGTCGGGGCCGGGGCCCTCGACGTGCTCGCGCAGGGCGCGCACGACGGCTCCGGTGGCGGGCCCGGGCTGCAGCGGCGAGCGCAGGTCCAGGGCGCGGGCGGCGGTCAGCAGTTCCACGGCCAGCACGGTGGTGAGCCCGTCCACGGCGCGGCGCAGCTTGCGCGCGGCCGACCAGCCCATGGACACGTGGTCCTCCTGCATGGCGGAGCTGGGGATGGAGTCGACGCTGGCCGGCACGGCCAGGCGCTTGAGCTCGGAGACGATCGCGGCCTGGGTGTACTGGGCGATCATGTGCCCGGAGTCCACGCCGGGGTCGTCGGCCAGGAAGGCCGGCAGGCCGTGGGAGCGCGACACGTCGAGCATGCGGTCGGTGCGCCGCTCGGCGATGGAGGCGGTGTCGGCGACCGCGATCGCCAGGAAGTCCAGGACGTAGGCCACGGGCGCGCCGTGGAAGTTGCCGTTGGACTCCACACGGCCGTCGTCGAGGACCACGGGGTTGTCGATCACGCTGTCGAGTTCGCGCCCGGCGACCAGGAGCGCGTGGTCCAGGGTGTCGCGGGCGGCGCCGGCGACCTGCGGGGCGCAGCGCAGCGAGTAGGCGTCCTGGACCCGGTTGCAGTCGGGGCCGCGGTGGGAGGCGACGATCGGCGAGTCGGCCAGCAGCGCGGTCAGGTTGGCGGCGGAGGCCGCCTGGCCGGGGTGGGGCCGCAGCCGCTGGAGTTCGTCGGCGAAGACCCGGTCGGTGCCCAGGAGCGCCTCGACGCTCATGGCGGCGGTGATGTCGGCGACCTTGAGCAGGCGGGTCAGGTCCTGGCAGGCGATGGCGAGCATGCCGAGCATGCCGTCGGTGCCGTTGATCAGTGCCAGGCCCTCCTTGGCGCCCAGCTCGACCGGGCGGATCCCGGCGGCGTGCAGGGCGGTGTAGGCGGGCAGGAACTCACCGGCGGCGTCACGGACCTGTCCCTCGCCCATGAGCGCCAGGGCCACGTGCGACAGCGGCGCCAGGTCGCCGGAGCAGCCCAGGCTGCCGTACTCGTGCACGACGGGCGTGATCCCGGCGTTGAGCATGGCCGCGAGGGTGTCGACCGTGGCGACCTCCACGCCGGTGTTGCCGGAGGCCAGCGTGCGCAGGCGCAGCAGCATGAGGGCGCGCACGACCTCGCGCTCGACCTCGGGGCCGGCCCCGGCGGCGTGGGAGCGGATGAGCGAGCGCTGCAGGCGGGCGCGCAGGTCGGGTGCGATGTGGCGGGTGGCCAGGGCGCCGAAGCCGGTGCTGACGCCGTAGGCGGGGACCTCGCCCCGGGCCAGCGACTCGACCCGCTCGCGGCCGTGCCGGACGGCCTTGCGGGTCTCCTCTCCGATGATGACGCGGGCGCCGTTGCGGGCGACGTCGAGGACCTGGGCCGGGGTGAGCGGGGCACCGCCGACGTTGACGGAAGGGGCTGCTGTGGACATGGCCCCATTCCACCTCCACCGGACCCGCCGCAGAAGCCCTGACACGAGGGTTCCGTCTGGGATTTCAGACATCACCCCACCGGCCGTGCCGACGGCCGGCGCCGGACCGGGACCGCGATCGTGGCCCACCCCGGCCAGCGCCCGGACCTGGGCGGACACCGATTCCGTGGAACAATCGGGGTATGAGTTTCGTGCCGGCGGCCACACGCGCCCTGCGCGTTCTGCGGTTCCTGGCCTCCCGCCCCGGCCCGGTGTCGGCCTCGGCGATCGCCCTGGAAGTGGACGTGCCCCGTTCCAGCGTCTACCAGCTGCTGGAGGCGATGGCCCAGGAGGGCTTCGTCACCCACCTGCCCGAGGAGCGCCGCTGGGGCCTGGGGGTGGCCGCGTTCGAGATCGGTTCGGCCTACCTGCGCCATGACGGCGTCGAGCGGTTGGCCCGGCCGCTGCTGCACCAGCTGATGGAGGCCACCGGCGCCACCGCGCACCTGGGCGTGCTGCACGGCGCCGACACCCTGTACCTGCTCAAGGAGCAGCCGCCGCACGCGCCCACGCTCATCACGGGTGTGGGGGTCCGCCTGCCCGCGCACCTGACCGCGTCGGGGCGGGCCATGCTCGCCCGGCTCCCCCGTGCGCAGGTGCGCGCCCTCTACCCCGACAGGGCGGCGTTCACCGACCGCACCGGCCGGGGGCCCGCCGACCCCGGGGAGCTGCGACGGGTCCTGGAGGAGGAGGCCCGCCAGGGCTGGTCGATCGAGGCCGGCCAGGTGACCGACGGCTTCGTGTCGGTGGCGGCGGCCGCGCTGGACCACAACGGCCGGCCCGCCGCGGCCATCAGCCTCACCGTGCCCAGCGCCCGGCCGGTCACCCCGATGGCGCTGGCCGGGCGGGTGCGCGACGCCGCGGCGGAGCTGACCCGCCGGCTCGGCGGCAGGCGCTCAGTCCAGGCTCAGCGGTGAGCGCTCCACGACCGAGGGCAGCGGCGCCGTCCGCTCGATCATCCGCAGGATCTTCTCCTTGTGGTCCCGTGGGACCTGGACGTAGAACTGCGTGGGGGCCTCCACCGAGGTCAGGCCCAGGCTCTCGGCGGACTCGGCCCAGGTGGGCAGTTCCTCGTCCGTGCGGTAGGTGTCCAGGACGAACTCGATGAAGTAGGTGCGGCGGCGGTCACCGGTGTGGTCCTCGCGGACGCGGCGGATCTCGTTCCATCCGATGAACGTGCCCTCGCCGGGGAACCACCACTTGCGTTCCTGGAGCACGATGACGCCGTCGCTGTCGGCGCTGATGCCCTGGCGGGTGATGCGCTGCGGGAGGCCGCGCAGCAGGACGATGTTGCTGCCCGGGCCGACGAAGGCCATGGTCAGGGCCGCCGCCGACCACAGCGTCACCGATCCGACCGTGTAGTCCTGGCGCAGCAGGTTCCACAGCAGCGAGCCCACCACGACGAGGAAGCCCACGGTGAGGGCACCCGAGAGGTAGGCCGCCGCCATCCACATCCGCGCGTTGGGGCCGCGCAGGCTCACGTACCGGCGCAGGTGGGAGACACTGCCGGAGGTGTGTGTCAGGTCCGAGGGGACGCCCCGCAGGACCGGGGGGTCGTCCGAGGGTTCGGGGGAAGCCATGTCCCCATTGTTCCAACTCCCCGGTGTGGTCGGTGCCGCGCGGTCCGGCCCCGTGTCCGTCTTCGGACGATCGCGCCGAAGGCGGGGCATCGCCCGACCCGCCCCGCTAGAGTCCCGTCCATGAGGCGCAATACGAGGGAGTACGACACCGAGCTGCGAGTCGACGGCGAGATCGTGGTCCTGGACGGGGTCCACTACCAGGGACGGACCGTCCTGCGGGAGGGACCGGACGCGTTCGCACCCCTCGAACGCTGGGCCAAGGGGGTGGCCGAGGTCCTGGGAGAGCCGGTGACCTGGCGCGCCTCCCTCAAGGGCGATCTGGCCGCACGCGGGACCGTCCAGCCCGGCCCCGGCTCTCAGAACCTGCGCGCGCTCTGAGCCCCGCACTTGGCGCACTGGAACTTGCGGTCGTCACCGAGAATCCAGTCGTGGTCGCCGCCGGTCGGGCACGTGGACATCGACACCATCTCCTCATGAGGGGCTGTTGGGGGTGCGTGGCGATCACCCTAATTCGCTCCCGCCACACCAGTCCCGCGAATGAGGAACTACCGGTCAGCTTTCATGTCCGTGCGCGTACCCGCACGTCGCCCGGCCCGCCCGACGCACGACCGGGGCCCGCCGCGGTGGACGCGACGGGCCCCGGTACGGGCCGGACCGGCAGAGCCGGCCCTGGCCCTAGTTCTGGGCGGCCTTCATGTGGGCCTCCACGGCCGCGCGGTCGGCGCGCAGCTTGGCCAGGGCCTCATCCAGGATGAGCTTGCCCTCCTCCTCGCTGCGGCGCTCCTTCACGTAGGCCAGGTGCGTCTTGTAGGGCTCGGTACGCGGCGGCGACGGGGGGTTCGCCTTGTCCTTGCCCGCGGGGAATCCGCAACGGGGGCAGTCCCACTCGTCGGGGACCGCGGCTTCGCTCGCGAAGCTGGGCACGACCTCGTGCAAGTTCGCACAGTAGAACGGAACCCGCACGCGCGGGGCGGCCTCGCCCCGCTCCGCCTCGCCCATGGGGCCGGCTCCGACTCGGCTGCCACGGATGGCACTGCCACTACCCACGAAAAACTCCTTCGGCGAACTCGCTCACCGACACTCGGGCGAGCTTGACTGTGGACGGGGGGTGCCTGCGTATCGCCGGCTACATGCCCCGGTTGATCAACAGGCCGAGGGCGACGATGGCGAGGATCCAGACGACCCCGACAGCGATGGTCATGCGGTCGAGGTTGCGCTCGACGACCGACGAACCCCCGAGGGAGGACATGACGCCTCCGCCGAACATGTCGGACAGGCCGCCGCCCTTCCCCTTGTGCATGAGCACCAGGAAGATCAGCAGCGCGCTGAGAAGCATCACGAAGATGGACAGACCGAGGATCACACGCTCACCCGTAGCTCGACCCCGCAGCGGGGGAATGGACACCTCGGCCCCCCATTCACCACCCGTACCAGCGGCGGTGCTCGGCACCGGCCTGGCCGGCTCGGATCACGGAAGGAGGAGACCGGGGACGTTTTCGGATTTTACCGTGCCCATGGCGACACGGGAGGGGAAACCGCGAGGCACGGCCATCCCCTCAGCGAAGTCTAGCCCGACCACGGCACTCGTCGGGCCCCGCCCTCCCCGGACTCCGGTCCGGGAAGGGCGGTGTCGCAGGTCACGGCGGCCTGTCGGCGAAACTACTTGTCGCCGAACCGGATGATCTTGACGAACTCGTCCGCCTTCAGGCAGGCGCCGCCGACCAGGGCGCCGTCGACGTCGTCCTTGGCCATGATGCCGGGGGCGTTGTCGCCCTTGACCGAACCGCCGTAGAGCACGCGCACCGCGCCCGCGACCTCGGGCGAGTACAGCTCCGACAGGCGCACGCGCACGGCCGCGCACACCTCCTGGGCGTCCTCGGGGGTCGCGACCTCGCCCGTACCGATCGCCCACACCGGCTCGTAGGCCACGACGATCCGCTCGGCCTGCTCGGCCGGCACGCCCTTGAGCGCGCCGTCGAGCTGCGCCAGGACGTGCTCGACCTGGCGGCCCTGCTTGCGCACCTCCAGGCCCTCGCCCACGCACAGGATCGGCACGATGTCGTTCTTGAAGGCCGCCTGGACCTTCGCGTTGACCAGGGCGTCGTCCTCCTGGTGGTACTCACGGCGCTCGGAGTGGCCCACCAGGACGTAGCCGCAGTCCAGCTTGGCCAGCATCGCACCGGAGATCTCGCCGGTGTAGGCGCCAATGGAGTGGGCGGAGATGTCCTGGGCGCCGTAGCCGATCCGCAGCTTGTCGCCGTCGACCAGCGTCTGCACGCTGCGCAGGTCCGTGAACGGCGGCAGGACGACGACCTCGGCGTTGTCGTAGTCCTTGTCGTTCAGGCCGAACGCCAGCTTCTGGACGAGGGCGATGGCCTCCAGGTGGTTGTTGTTCATCTTCCAGTTGCCCGCGATCAGCGGCAGGCGCTTGGACATGTGTGTACTTCCCGTCAGGTCGGTCGGACGATGGCGCGGCCGGGGCGGGGCGCCCCGGCCGCTGCGTCAGGCGAGGGCGTCGATACCGGGCAGGTCCTTGCCCTCCAGGTACTCCAGGCTGGCACCGCCGCCGGTGGAGATGTGGCCGAAGGCCGCCTCGTCGAAGCCCAGCGCGCGCACGGCCGCGGCGGAGTCGCCGCCGCCCACCACGGTGAAGGCGCCGGAGTCGATCAGGGACTGGGCCAGCGCCCGGGTACCGCCGGCGTAGGGCTCCATCTCGAACACGCCCATGGGCCCGTTCCAGAAGACCGTCCTGGTGTCGGCGAGCTTGGCGGCGAACAGCTCCTGGCTGCGGGGGCCGATGTCCAGGCCCATGCGGTCGGCCGGGATGGCCTGGACGTCGACCGGCGCGTGGGGGGCGTCGGCGGCGAACTTCTCCGCGGCCACGACGTCGACGGGCAGGACGATCTCCACGCCCTCGCGCTCGGCGCGCTCCAGGTAGCCGCGCACGGTGTCGAGCTGGTCGGCCTCCAGCAGGCTGGAGCCGACCTCGTAGCCCTTGGCCTTGAGGAAGGTGAAGACCATGCCGCCGCCGATGAGCAGGCGGTCCGCGGCGCCGAGGAGGTTGTCGATGACGCCGAGCTTGTCGGAGACCTTGGACCCGCCCAGGACCACGGCGTAGGGGCGCTCGGGCGCGTCGGTGAGCTTGCGCAGCACCTCGACCTCGGTCAGGACGAGGCCGCCGACGGCGTGGGGCAGCTTGCCGGGCAGGTCGAAGACGCTGGCGTGCCTGCGGTGCACCGCGCCGAAGGCGTCGCCGACGTAGAGGTCGGCGAGCTGGGCGAAGCGGTCGGCGAGTTCGCCGCGCTCGGCGTCGTCCTTGCTGGTCTCGCCCGGCTCGAAGCGCACGTTCTCCAGGAGCGCGACCTGGCCGTCGGCGAGCGCGGCCGAGGTGGCGCGGGCGGACTCCCCGGCGGTGTCGGCGGCGAAGGCCACGTCGGCGCCGAGCAGCTCGCCCAGGCGGGCCGCGACCGGGCGCAGCGAGTAGCGCGGCTCCGGCGCGCCCTTGGGGCGGCCCAGGTGGGCGGCGACGATGACGCGGGCGCCGCGCTCGCGCAGCTTCTCGATGGTGGGCAGGGCGGCGCGGATCCGGCCGTCGTCGGTGATGCGGTCGCCGTCCAGGGGCACGTTGAGGTCGGCTCGGACGAACACGCGCTTACCGGAGACGTCGAGGTCGTCGATCGTCCGCATGCGGGTCTCCTCGGAAGGGTCTGGGGGCCCGGGCGCCGGCCCGGGCGGTGGTCGGTCGGAACGTGGGGGCGTACGCGGCGTACGGGGTGTCCACGACGGCACCCCCTCGCGCGCGCTGCGGGCGAGGGGGTGCGGTGCCGATGGCGCCGACTCCCTAGAGGCCGGAACCGACCAGCTTGGCGCAGTCCACCAGGCGGTTGGAGTAGCCCCACTCGTTGTCGTACCAGCCGACGATCTTGACCTGGTTGCCGAAGACCATGGTCAGGCTGGAGTCCAGGGTGCAGGAGGGCGAGGTGCCCACGATGTCCGAGGACACGATCGGGTCCTCGGTGTAGACCAGGACGCCCTTGAGGGGACCCTCGGCGGCGTCCTTGAACGCGGCGTTGACCTCGTCCTTGGTGACCTCGCGGTCCAGGGTGACGACCAGGTCGGTCACGGAGCCGTCCGGGACGGGCACGCGCATGGCCATGCCGTCCAGCTTGCCCTGGAGCTCGGGCAGGACCAGCGCGGTGGCCTTGGCGGCACCGGTCGTGGTCGGGATGATGTTCTGCGCGGCCGCGCGGGCACGGCGCAGGTCCGAGTGCGGGAAGTCCAGGATGACCTGGTCGTTGGTGTACGCGTGCACGGTCGTCATCAGACCCTGCTGGATACCGAAGTTGTCCAGCAGGACCTTGGCCATCGGCGCCACACAGTTGGTGGTGCAGGAGGCGTTGGAGACGACGTGGTGGTTGGCCGCGTCGTACTTGTCGTCGTTGACGCCCATGACGACGGTCAGGTCCTCGCCCTTGGCCGGGGCGGAGATGATGACCTTCTTGGCGCCGGCGGCGAGGTGCTTCTTGGCGTCCTCGGCCTTGGTGAAGCGACCGGTGGACTCGATGACGACGTCCACGTTCAGGTCGGACCAGGGCAGCTTGGCCGGGTCGCGCTCGGCGAGCACCTTGATGCTCTTGTCACCGACGCGGATGAAGTCCTCGCCCACCTCGACGTCGCCGGCGAGGGTGCCGAGCACCGTGTCGTACTTGAGCAGGTGCGCGAGCGTCTTGGTGTCGGTGAGGTCGTTGACCGCGACGATTTCGATGTCGCTGCCGCCAGCGGCGACCGCGCGCCAGAAATTGCGGCCGATACGACCGAAGCCGTTGACGCCTACACGGATGGTCACGGAACCAATCTCCTCATATGTCGCACATCAATGTCACCCGCGCATTCCCCCCGCCTGGGACGATGCACCCAGGTGTGAACCCGAGTGACGACATTGAACAGGGTTAACACGCGCCGGGTGTTGACGAAGAGCCTAGCGGAGCACCGGCGGCGAGCCGTTCTCGACCCACGTCCGCCACGCTCACCAGGCCTCGTGGATTCGTGAACCATCCTGGCACTGCTCGGCGAAGAGGTCTATACCATTGTCGGAAGTTATCGACGTGTTCGTGCTGTTAACAAAGTCGAACATCGTTGTGGCGGGGGGATTTCGGCGACCACCGGGCGCGCGGGCACCCCGGACCGCCGACGCGCACCGTCAGGGCACGAGCATGTCGGGAGTGAGGTTCGCCTCTGTTCCCTCGATCCCCAGATCGCTCGCCCGTTTGTCGGCCATCGCCAGCAGACGCCGTATGCGCCCCGCGATGGCGTCCTTGGTCAGCGGCGGCGACGACAGCTGTCCGAGCTCCTCCAGCGACGCCTGCTTGTGCGCCAGCCGCAGCTGCCCGGCGGCCACCAGGTGCTCCGGGGCGTCCTCCCCCAGGATCTCCAACGCCCGCTCCACCCGCGCGCCGGCCGCGACCGCGGCCCGCGCGCTGCGGCGCAGGTTCGCGTCGTCGAAGTTCGCCAGCCGGTTCGCCGTGGCGCGCACCTCCCGGCGCATCCGCCGCTCCTCCCACGCCAGCACACTCTGGTGGGCGCCCAGGAGCGTCAGCAGCGCCCCGATGGAGTCGCCGTCGCGCACGACCACCCGGTCCACACCGCGCACCTCGCGCGCCTTGGCGTGCACCTTCAGCCTCCGCGCGGCCCCCACCAGCGCCAGCGCCGCCTCCGGCCCCGGGCAGGTGACCTCCAGCGACATCGACCGGCCGGGCTCGGTCAGCGACCCGTGCGCGATGAACGCGCCGCGCCAGGCCGACTCCGAGTCACAGGCCCCGCCCGCCACCACGTGCCGGGGCAGTCCGCGGACCGGCCGCCCGTGGTTGTCCACCAGACCCGTCTGGCGGGCCAGCGACTCGCCGTCCTTGATCACCCGCACCACGTACCGGTTGCCCTTGCGCAGACCGCTCGGGGAGAGCACGACGACCTCGGACTCGTGCCCGAAGACCTCCGAGATGTCCTTGCGGAGCCGTCGCGCCGCGGCACCGGTGTCGAGTTCGGCCTCGATCACGATCCGTCCGCCCACCAGGTGCAGTCCTCCGGTGAAACGCAGGATGGTGGACACCTCCGCCTTGCGGCAGCATGGCTTGAGAATCGCCAGTCGGCTCAACTCGTCCTTCACCACGCCGGTCATCGCCATCGCCGCGAACCTCCCCTTGAACTGGCTTGCACCGGCGTCGCGCGCCTGACGCCGGTGTGCGCCGCCGCGGCCCCGCCGCGTACGGCTGTCTCCGTGGCAGACTACGTCACCGGCGGCTCGGGGCCGACCCCTTCACGGCGTGTTGCCGAGCCACCGTTCCCGCTGGCCGGGGGCTCTGTGGGCCTTCATGGCGATGTGCGTTCAGTTGCTCCACCCGGCGAACACGTCCACCACGTGCTCGCGCGGCACGAGCGCGTGGTCGTGCTCGGTGTCGCGGGCGGCGAGCCCGGGCCGCGCCCGCCATGATCGTCCGCGCGCTCACTCGGTCAGGATGCGCTCCAGGGCCGCCGCCAGCCGCTCCGGGTCGTGCCGGGGCGTGCCGTCGCCCCGGTTCAGGTCGTCCAGTTCCAGGCGCCCGCCCAGTCGGCGGACCACGCTCGTGAGCGGTTCGACGTCGTCCACGGTCCCACGGTCGGCCAGCACCACGTCCACCCCGAGCTTGGGGGCGTGCTCGTGCAGCACCTCCAGATAGGTCTCCGGCCGGAAGTGGTCGGTCTCCCCGCGCTGCGGGGACAGGTTCAATGTGACCATGCGCTGGGCGCGGGTGCTGACCAGGGCGTCGGCCAGCTCGGGGACCAGCAGGTGGGGCAGCACACTGGTGAACCACGACCCGGGGCCGAAGACCACCCAGTCCGCCTCGCGCACCGCCTTGACCGCCTGCGGGCTGGCCGGGGGCTCCTCGGGGATGAGCGAGATGGACCGCACCCGGCCGCTGGTGCTGGCGCACGCCACCTGGCCCCGCACGACCGTGGTCTCCTCCGGCCGCAGCGGATCGATCCCCGCCACCTCGGCCGCGATGTCCAGCGGCACCGACGACATCGGCAGGACCCGCCCGTGCGCGCCCAGGAGCTGGCCCACCCAGTCCAGGCCCGCCACGGAGTCGCCCAGCAGCTCCCACAGCGCCACGATGAGCAGGTTGCCCACCGCATGGCCGTGCAGGTCCCCCTCGGACCGGAACCGGTGCTGGATGACCTCGCTCCAGGTGTGGCCCCACTCGTCGTCACCGCACAGGGCCGCCAGGGCCATCCGCAGGTCGCCGGGGGGCAGGACGCCCAGCTCCTCGCGGAGCCGGCCGCTGGACCCGCCGTCGTCGGCGACCGTGACGATCGCCGTCACGTCGGTGGTCACCCGGCGCAGCGCGGACAGGGAGGCGTGCAGGCCGTGCCCGCCACCCAGGGCGACCACCCGGGGCGGGCGTCGGCCCTCCTCGTCCGGTGCGGTGCTGTTCGACATGGCTGTGGCCTGCCCCCTCGTCCCGTGTGCAGCAAGCGCGGCCGACCGCACCGCCCACGGCGGAACTGCGGGCGCCCGCGCCCCCGGACCGCCGGGTACCCGTCCGTGGAGGAACCGGGACCGGCGGTGACCGGGCCAATGTAAGCCAAGACGCCCCGCTTGGCGATTCCGTCCCCCCGCCGGCGCAGCGGCGGCTACTCGCGACCCACGTCCCGGTGCACCACGTGCACGTCGACCTCCTGGGCGCGCAGTTGTTCGGCGAACTGCTCGGCCATGGCCACGCTGCGGTGCCGGCCGCCGGTACAGCCCACCGCGAGCGTCATGTAGTGCTTGCCCTCGCGCTGGTACCCGGCGATGGTCAGCTTGAGGACCTCCGCGTAGGTCTCGATCATCTCCTTGGCCCCGTCCTGGGCCAGCACGAAGTCGCGCACCGGCTCGTCGCGCCCGTCCATCGGCCGCAGGTCGGGCACCCAGTGGGGGTTGGGCAGGAAGCGGCAGTCCAGGACCAGGTCGGCGTCGACCGGCAGGCCGTGCTTGAACCCGAACGAGACCACGTTGGCGCGGGGACGGGCCTCGTCGGTCTCACCGAAGAACCCGATCACGCGCGCCTTGAGCTGGTGCACGTTGAGCTGCGAGGTGTCGATGACCAGGTCGGCCTCCCCGCGTACCGCCCGCAGCGTCTGGCGTTCACGGTCGATGCCCTCGGTCAGGCGCCCGTCGCCCTGCAGCGGGTGGGGGCGGCGCACCCCCTCGAACCGGCGGACCAGGGCCTCGTCGCTCGCCTCCAGGTAGAGCACGCGCGCGACGATGTCGCGCTTGCGCAGCTCCTCCACCGTGGACAGCAGGTCCTCGGTGAAGGCCAGCGAACGCACGTCCACCACCACCGCGACCCGGGGCACCGCCCCGTGCGTGCGCCCGGCCAGCTCGATCATCGTCGGCAGGAGCCCGGGCGGCAGATTGTCCACCACGAACCAGTCCAGGTCCTCCAGCGCCCTGGCCGCCGTGCTCCGGCCCGCACCGGACATCCCGGTGACGATGACCACCTCGGGCGGCAGCTCGCCGCCCAGTTCGACCGTCATGTGTCTCCTCCCCCGTCAGTACTCTGCTGTCCCGGCGCCCGGTCGGTGTCCCCTCCGGCGGGCCCTCCCGTCAGGTGCGCGTGCACGGCCTCCGCCAGTTTGGGGCCGATGCCCGGCACCGCCGCGATCTCCTCGGCCGTGGCCGAGGCCAGTCGTTTCACCGAACCGAACTCCTTGATCAGCGCGGACCGGCGGGCCGGGCCCAGTCCGGCCAGTTCGTCCAGGCTGCTGCCCGTGAGCGCCTTGGCCCGCATCTGCCGGTGGTAGGTGATGGCGAACCGGTGGGCCTCGTCGCGGACCCGCTGCAACAGGTACAGGCCCTCCCCCGTCCGCGGCAGGATGACCGGGTCCTCGTCGTCGGGCAACCACACCTCCTCCAGGCGCTTGGCCAACCCGCACACGGCCACGTCCTCGATACCGAGCTCGTCCAGTGCCCGGCGCGCCGCCTCGGCCTGGGGCCGCGCGCCGTCCACCACCACAAGGTTAGGGGGATAGGCGAACTTACCGGGTGACGGCTCGGAGTCGCTTTGGTGACCCCCGTGGTCGCCGGTCTCGCCCATCCGCGCCACCTCCCCGCTGCGCGAGCTCTCCTCCAGGTAGCGGCGGAAGCGGCGGGTGATGACCTCGTACATGGCCGCGACGTCGTGCTGCTCGGCCCCGCCCGGCCCGCTGCCGCGGATGGCGAAGCGCCGGTACTCCGACTTGCGCGCCAGCCCGTCCTCGAACACCACCATGGACGCCACCACGTGCTCGCCCTGGAGGTTGGAGATGTCGTAGCACTCGATGCGCAGCGGCGCCTCGGGCAGGTCCAGCGCCTCCTGGATCTCGTTGAGGGCGCGCCCGCGCGTGCTCAGGTCGCCCGCCCGGTGGGTCTTGTGCCGGGCCAGCGACTCGCGGGCGTTCTTGTCCACGGTCTCCATGAGCGCCTTCTTGTCCCCGCGCTGCGGCACCCGCACGTCCACGGCCGAACCCCGGTGCTCCGACAGCCACGACGCCACGGCTCCGATGTCCTCGGGGGCGTGCGAGACCAGGACCTCGCGCGGGACGGCCGTGCCGGTCCCGGCGGTCTCGTCGGTGCCCTCCGCGGCCCCGTAGAGCTGCCCGAGGAAGGTCTCCATCAGCTCGCCCGGACCGGCGTCGGTGACCTTGTCCACGACGTAGCCGCGCCGGCCGCGGATCCGGCCGCCGCGCACGTGGAAGATCTGGAGGGCCGCCTCCAGTGGGTCGTCGGCCATGGCGATGACGTCGCAGTCGGTGGAGTCGGGCAGGACGACGGCCTGCTTCTCCAGGGCGGCCTTGAGCGCCTCGATGTCGTCGCGCAGCCGCGCGGCGCGCTCGTACTCCATCTCCTGGGCCGCCTCGGTCATCCGCGCCTCCAGCCGACGGATGAAGCGGCCGGTGTCGCCGGCCAGGAAGGAGCAGAAGTCGTCGACCAGGTCCCTGTGCTCCTGCGGTGTGGCCTTGCCCACACAGGGGGCCACGCACTTGCCGATGTAGCCGAGCAGGCACGGGCGCCCGCTGTTACGGGCCCCCCGGAAGACGCCCGGGGAGCAGGTGCGCACGGGAAAGACGCGCAGGAGGAGGTCGACGGTCTCACGGATGGCCCAGGCGTGGGAGTAGGGGCCGAAGTAGCGCACGCCCTTGCGCTTGGCCCCCCGCATCACCTGCACGCGCGGGAACTCCTCGTTGAGCGTGACGGCGAGGTAGGGGTAGCTCTTGTCGTCGCGGTACTTGACGTTGAAGCGCGGGTCGTACTGCTTGATCCAGGAGTACTCCAGCTGGAGCGCCTCCACCTCGGTGCCGACGATCGTCCAGTCCACGTCGGCGGCGGTGGAGACCATCTGCTGGGTCCGCGGGTGCAGCCCGGCGAAGTCGCGGAAGTAGGAGGAGAGCCGCGACCGCAGGTTCTTGGCCTTGCCCACGTAGATGACGCGGCCCGCCTGGTCCCGGAACCGGTACACACCGGGGGAGGTCGGGATGGAACCGGGCGCCGGGCGCAGGTGAGGAGTCGCAGCCATACCCCCATTCTGGTGCGTCCCCACGACATCCGGCCACCCGAGACCCCGGTGTCACAGGGCACCGTCGCGCACGCCTCACCCCAAACGTCACGATTGGATTTCTCCATGCTCTAGGTTGGGCGGGTACGAACCATCTGACCGTCTTGACGACAAGGGGGACCTTCCCTGTGAGCCCCTCTCAATGGATCACCCTCGGCATCGTGATCGCCCTCGCCCTGTCGTTGGTGTTCGTGGTCCACTGGCTCCTGAACCACCAGCTGGGCAGGGTCTGGCCGATGGCGCGCCACCTCGTCTCGCGCTCGGCCGTCACCGCCTACCTCGCCGCCGCCGTGGTCGGCGCCAACCTGGCGCTGCCCAGCCCCGCCGACGTCGGCTGGACCACCTACCAGGCCATCCAGCACCTGATGCGCATCCTCATGATCGGCACGCTGACCGGTCTGGGCATCAGCCTGGCCTACGCCGCCACGGACATGATCCTGGACCGGCTGTCGGTGTCCAACGGCGACGCCGACCGCAGGGCTCGGCGCTACCAGACCCAGGTCCGCCTGCTGCGGCGCGTGGTCACCTCGGTCATCGTCGTTCTGGCGATCGCCGCCATACTGTTCACCTTCCCCCAGGTCCAGGCGCTCGGCGCCGGGCTGCTGGCCTCGGCCGGTGTCATCGGCATCGTCGCCGGTGTGGCCGCCCAGTCCACCCTGGCCAACCTGTTCGCCGGGCTCCAGCTCGCCTTCAGCGACTCGCTGCGCATCGGCGACGTGGTCGTGGTCGAGGGCGAGTGGGGGCGCGTCGAGGAGCTCAGCCTCGTCAACGTCACCATCAAGATCTGGGACGAGCGCCGCCTGGTGGTCCCCGTCGCCAACTTCACCATCACCAGCTTCGAGAACTGGACCAAGCAGGGGACCGCGATCACCGCCAAGGTCGTGCTGCCGCTGGACTGGGAGGTGCCGGTCGCGGAGCTGCGCGAGGAGGCCGGCCGGCTGATCACGGCCAGCCCCAACTGGGACGGGCGCAGCTGGTCCTGCCAGGTCGTGGACATCACCGAGGCCGGGGACGTCATGGTGCGGGTGGTGGCCACCGCCGCCGACACCGGCGCGCAGTGGAACATCGCGTGCGAGATCCGCGAGCACCTCATCGCCTGGCTCGTCCAGCACTACCCCGAGTCGCTGCCGCGCAACCGCACCGAGTTCTTCTCCTCCGGCGAGGAGTCGCCCTACGCCGCGCAGTTCCCCACGTCCGCCTTCCGGCGGGGCCGCTCCTCCCAGGAGCCCGCCGCGGCCCCGCGCAACGGCGCCACGGGTCCGCCCGGCGGCGACCCCGGCGAGGTCTGAGCAGGCTCGCGCTACACCCGTCGAACATGCCGCGGCGCCCGGAGCGGATTCCGCTCCGGGCGCCGCGGCATGAGTGCTCCCGTCCCGTGGCGGGCTCAGTCGAGGATGATGTCGGTGCCGTCGATGGTGACGGTGAAGCCCTCCAGCGGCTCGGTCGCCGGTCCCTTGACCGCCTCGCCGGTGGTGACGTCGAACTCGCTGCCGTGGCACAGGCAGCCGATCACCTCGGTGACCTCCTGGACCGTGCACCCGCCGTGCGTGCAGGCGGCGCTGAAGGCGCGGAAGTCGCCCTCCTGCGGCTGGGTGACCACCAGTTTGCTGTCGCTGAAGACCGCTCCCCCGCCCACGGGCACGTCCGTGGTCTGGCCGACCACCTGCCCGCGCCGGACCTCCTGCGGATCGGGCGGCTCACCGCCACAGGCGCTCACGGCGGTCACGGTCGCCGCCGCTCCCGCCGTTCCGAGCAGGCGACGCCTGCTCACTCCGCACCCGCACGTCCTCTGACCAGACACGACAGAACGCTCCTCACCTGCGCTGGGAATCACTACGAACTGTAGTAGATCCACCAGAGCGGGCAGCACGCGCCCTGTGTCCCGGAACGGGCGTGAACGACGGACCCTCCGGGCTAGTCCGTGCCCCGACGCCTGGACCCGCCCCGACGCCTCGGCAAGGGTGGAGGAACGGCGGGTGCCCGCCACGGCGGTTCCGGGCGGCGCGGCTGGACGAGGCGGGCGACCTCGGCGAGCGTCCTCGCCCTGGGCACGTCCGGACGGGGCCGCTGCGTCACGACGGGCCCCCTGCCACCACGTTGAGACCGGCGTACTGGCGGATGATCGTGTCGACCGCGGGTCCGGGGGCGTGGACGTCGCCGTACTGGGGTTCCCCGCTCGGGCCGGTCCACCGGTACCAGCCCCCGTACGCGGTCACCTCCACCACGGTACCCAGGTAGGGGTCGTTGACGACCAGCGTGTCGCCTCGGCGGTAGTTGAGCAGTTGCCGGTGAGTGAAGGCCGCACCGAGATTCCTGAGTTCTTCCATGCTCCGATCGTCACCGGGAGCGTGCGGGTATCGCCATACAGTGAGATCTTCCGGGAAACCTCTGACAGCGTGTGGAAGCCAAGCGTAATGTTTCGCGCATGGCTGACCCTCCATTCAACGAGCTCCTCAAAAGGTTCCGCGAACTCCAAGGCCTCACGCAGCAGCAACTCGCGGCCCGGGTTCGGGCCTCTCCCGCCTCTGTGTCCAGGTGGGCGAACGGGCACGGCATACCGCACAAACCCACTGCGGAACTCCTGGACGAGCATCTGAACGCCGGTGGCCGTCTGATGTCTGCTTGGAGGATGGTCGCGAACGGGACAACTCTGCCCGAATGGGCACGCGGGCTTGCCGACATCGAGATCGTGGCCAGGTTCCTGGAGTTTCTCTCGCCCGTGCTCGTTCCGGGCTACCTACAGAGCCCGTCCTACGCCCGGCAGGTATTCCGAGCCGGGCAACCGCTGTTGCCGGAAAAGGACATCGCGAACCTGGTCAAGCTACGGTGTGAGCGCCTGGAGCAACTCCACAGCCTGTCGGTGTCGGCGGTGTTCCCAGTCCTGGGCATCCGTGCTTTCGGCAGGGGGATCCAACAGGAGCAGGCCGCGCATCTGCTCTCGTGGATTGCGACCGGTAGGGTAACAGTGCTGTTGGTACCGGAAGGTTCCGTGCTGGCCGGTATCACGTCCCCCCTTCTGGTCTTCACATTGCAGGACGGGACTATGGCGGCCAGTTCCGACCACGTCAGCGGCAACTTCATACATGACGACGAGTCTCACCCCCGGCTCACTGCGCTGGTCAAGGGCGCCTTGTCTTCCGCCCTGCCCGTCAGGGAGTCCCGCAGAATTCTGGAAGGTCTCAGCAATGAATGATTGGCACAAGTCCAGCTACAGCAGCACGGGCGGGCAGTGTGTCGAGGTGCGCGAGCATGTTGCGGGTGCGGACGTCCGGGACACGCAGAACCGGGACCTCGGCCATCTCACGGTTCCCGGCACGGAGTGGGTGGCCCTGCTCGCCCGGGTGCGTGCGGAGGGGTAGCACGACAACCCGAAGGGCCCCGCCGGTCGAACTTCCAGGGAGCAGTTCAAACCCGGCGGGGCCCTTCGTCGTCGCCGTCGCCCCACCGCCGGCTCGACGGTGGGGCGAGGCCTCACAGCATCTTGGCGAGGAACCGCCCGGTGTAGGACTCCGCGACCGCGGCGACCTCCTCCGGCGTGCCCTGCGCGATGACCTGACCGCCGCCGGAACCGCCCTCGGGACCCATGTCGATGACGTGGTCGGCGGTCTTGATGACGTCCAGGTTGTGCTCGATGACGATCACCGTGTTGCCGGTGTCGGCCAGCCGGTTCAGCACGCCCAGCAGCTTGCGGATGTCCTCGAAGTGCAGACCCGTGGTGGGCTCGTCGAGCACGTAGACCGTGCGGCCGGTCGAGCGGCGCTGCAGCTCCGCGGCGAGCTTGACCCGCTGGGCCTCACCGCCGGACAGGGTCGTGGCGGGCTGGCCCAGCCGCACGTAGCCCAGACCGACGTCGGTGAGCGTCTGCAGGTGGCGGCGGATGGCGTTGATCGGCTCGAAGAACTCCAGCGCCTCCGAGATCGGCATCTCCAGCACCTCGGAGATGTTCTTGCCCTTGTAGCGCACCTGCAGCGTCTCGCGGTTGTAGCGGGCCCCGTGGCACACCTCGCAGGGCACGTACACGTCGGGCAGGAACTGCATCTCGATCTTGAGCGTGCCGTCGCCCGAGCACGCCTCGCACCGGCCGCCCTTGACGTTGAACGAGAACCGGCCCGGCAGGTACCCGCGCGTCTTGGCGTCGGTGGTCTGGGCGAACAGCTTGCGGATGTGGTCGAACACGCCGGAGTAGGTGGCCGGGTTGGAGCGCGGGGTCCGCCCGATGGGGCTCTGGTCCACGTGCACGACCTTGTCGACCTTGCTGGTGCCGTTGACCCGCAGGTGGCGGCCGGGCACCTCCCGGGCGCCGTTGAGCTCCTTGGCCAGCGCCTTGTACAGGATCTCGTTCACCAGGGTGGACTTGCCCGAGCCGGACACCCCGGTCACCGCGGTGAAGACTCCCAGGGGGAAGGCGGCGTCGATGCCCTCCAGGTTGTTCTCCCGGGCCCCGCGCACCACGAGCTCATGCCCCCGCGTGAGCGGGCGGCGGGTGTCGGGCACCGCGATCGCGCGCCGCCCGGACAGGTACTCGCCGGTCAGCGAGGTCTCGGAGGTGAGCAGCTCGTCGACGATGCCCGACACCACCACGTGCCCGCCGTGCTCGCCGGCGCCGGGGCCGATGTCGACCACCCAGTCGGCGGCGCGGATGGTGTCCTCGTCGTGCTCGACGACGATGAGCGTGTTGCCGATGTCGCGCAGCCGCTGCAGGGTCTCCAGCAGACGGGCGTTGTCGCGCTGGTGCAGGCCGATGGAGGGCTCGTCCAGGACGTAGAGCACACCCACCAGGCCGGAACCGATCTGGGTGGCGAGCCGGATGCGCTGGGCCTCACCGCCGGAGAGCGAACCCGAGGAGCGCGACAGGCTCAGGTAGTCCAGCCCCACGTCGAGCAGGAAGCCGAGCCGGGCGTTGATCTCCTTGAGCACCTGGGCGGCGATGACCATGTCGCGCTCGGAGAGCTTGATCCCGGCCAGGAACTCCGCGCTGTCGCTGAGCGACATCTGGGCGACCTCGGCGATGGACTTGCCGCCCACCGTCACCGCCAGCACGACCGGCTTGAGCCGCGTCCCCTCACAGGTGGGGCAGGGCACCGTGCGCATGTAGCCCTCGAGCCGCTCGCGCCCGTAGTCGCTCTCGGTCTCGGAGTGGCGCCGCTTCACCCAGGGGATGACGCCCTCGAACTCGGTGTAGTAGGAGCGGTTGCGCCCGTACCGGTTGCGGTAGGACACGTGCACCTGGGTGTCGTGGCCTTCCAGGATCGCCTTGCGGGCGCGCCGGGGCAGCCGCTCCCAGGCCGTGTCCAGGTCGAAGCCCAGGGCGTCGCCCAGCGCCTGCAGGATGCGGTCCCAGTAGCCGCTGGTGGAGCCGCTCGACCACGGCGCCAGCGCGCCCTCGGACAGGGTGCGCTCGGGGTCGGGCACCAGCAGTTCGGCGTCGACCTCCATGCGCGTGCCCAGCCCGGAGCAGTCGGGGCAGGCGCCGTAGGGGGCGTTGAAGGAGAACGAGCGCGGTTCGAGCTGCTCGAAGGACAGGTCGTCGTAGGGGCAGTACAGGTGCTCGGAGAAGACCTTCTCGCGCTCGGGGTCGTCGGCCTCCAGGTCGACGAAGTCGAGCACGATGGTGCCGCCCGCCAGCTTCAGGGCGGTCTCGATCGAGTCGGTCAGGCGTCCGCGCGCGGTGTCCTTGACCGCGAGCCGGTCCACGACCACGGCGATGTCGTGCTTGTCGTAGCGGCCCAGCTTGGGCGCCTCGTCCAGGCGCACGGCCGCGCCGTCGACCACGGCACGGGTGTAGCCCTTGGACTGCAGGTCCTTGAACAGTTCGAGGTACTCGCCCTTGCGCCCGCGCACGACCGGTGCCAGCACCTGGAAGCGGGTGCCCTCGGTCATCTCCAGGACGCGGTCGACGATCTGCTGAGGGGTCTGCCGCGCGATCTCGCGGCGGCACTCCGGACAGTGCGGCACACCGACACGCGACCACAGCAGACGCAGGTAGTCGTACACCTCGGTGATCGTGCCGACCGTGGAACGAGGGTTGCGGCTGGTGGACTTCTGGTCGATGGAGACCGCGGGCGAGAGGCCCTCGATGAAGTCCACGTCCGGCTTGTCCATCTGCCCCAGGAACTGGCGGGCGTAGGCGGACAGGGACTCCACGTAGCGCCGCTGGCCCTCGGCGAAGATCGTGTCGAAGGCGAGCGACGACTTGCCCGAACCGGACAGGCCGGTGAACACGATCATGGAGTCGCGCGGAAGGTCCAGCGAGACGTCCTTGAGGTTGTGCTCGCGGGCTCCCCGGACTACCAGTTGTTCGACCATCGAGTAGGACATCCTTCGGCTTGGGCGCACAGGAGGCGGGCCGCGTCGCGCGACGTCGGCTGGACCCGTGTGTCTTCGCGGTGTGGCGGTCGCAGGCCTCCGGCGGCCGCACGGGGCCGCGGATCCGGGCCGGTGAGGGGGCGCGGGCACAGCCGTCCGCCACCCCGTCCGACAAGACTAACGACCGCCGACGTCGGTTTCTTCCAACACGGGAAAGTGGTGGTGTCCCGACGGCTCAGCGCCGGGGCACCACCACTATAGACGAACGCGTGTTCGATCAGGGCTGTTTCAGGAGATGTCTTCGGGACCGTTCGGCGAGTGCCGTCCGGTATCAGGAACGGTCGCCCGTGGTGTCCCTTTCCCGGCCCGCCTCGACCTCGTCACGGCGCCGGTCGTCCACCCGGGACTTGACCAGGCTGCCGACGATGGTGATCGTCATGACGCCGATGATGACCGTCAGCGAGGCGCCGATCCCGATGTCGATCACGTGGACGCCGTTCTCGTGCAGCGCGTGCAGGATCATCTTCACACCGATGAACAGCATGATCGCCGACAGGCCCCAGCTGATGTAGGCCAGGCGGTCCATGAGGCCGGCCAGCAGGAAGTACAGCTGGCGCAGGCCCAGCAGCGCGAACGCGTTGGCGGTGAACACGATGTAGGCGTCCTGGGTCAGACCGAAGATCGCCGGGATGGAGTCGACGGCGAAGACCAGGTCGATCACGCCGATGGCGACGATGACCATGAGCATCGGCGTCACGTGCAGGCGGTTGTCGAGCCGCACGAACATGTGCGCGCCGTGGTAGTCCTTCGTCACCGGGAAGAACCGGCCGACCATCTTCACGGCCGGGTTCTGGGTGTAGTCCGTCTGGTGCTCGTCGCCCTTGACGTGGTCACGGACGATCTTGTAGCCGGTGTAGATCAGGAAGGCGCCGAAGAGGTAGAAGACCTCGCTCCAGGCGTTGATGACCTGCGCGCCCAGGACGATGAAGATACCGCGCATCACCAGCGCGATGACGATGCCGACGAGCAGGACCTCGTGCTGGTACTTCTTGGGCACCGCGAACGAGCCCATGAGCAGGTAGAACACGAAGAGGTTGTCGATGCTCAGGCTCTTCTCGGTGATGAACCCGGCGAAGTACTCGGCGCCGGCGGTCGAACCGCCGAAATACATCACCCCGAAGCCGAACAGGATGGCGATGCCGACGTAGAACGCGGCCCACCAGGCCGCCTGGCGGATCCCGAACTCCTTGGGACCGCTCTTCTTGCTCCAGGGGTGGTCGACGATGGCCAGGTCGATGACCAGGATCAGGACCATGGCCCCGATCGTGGCAGCCCAGACCCACAAGGGAACGTTCACGGGTGGATTCTCCTCCGGTAGGCGCGCGCGGACGTGGCGCGCGCACGTTCGAGTACCGGAGGTCTCTCCCGCCCGCACCCGGAGGGCGCGGACCGACGGAACCGGGAGTACGTCGTCGTCCTCCGTGATGACGGCACCGTCGCGACAGGGATACTCCCCTCACGTGACATGCAAGGATACCGGTACCCTCCGCTGAGCGGTCCGTACCGGAACGTCACCAAGCATGCCAGCAGAATCCTCTCCAGGGAAGTCACCGCCACGGTGGCGTTCACCGCACCGGGGCGATACAGATGCGCTACCGCGGGGACACACTCCGTAGGCCCCAGCCCGGGCCCACCGGCCCCCGCCAAGGCCCTCACCCCTGCGTCACCGCCTTGTACACGGCGGCCGCCGCCTCCACGGCGTCGTCCTCGGTGGGCAGGGCCGCCGCCGCCCGGCGCGAACGCGACCTCAGGTCCTCGGCCAGCCCCGGCTCGTCCAGCACCCGCCCCACCGCCGCGGCGAACGCGCGCGGATCACCCGGCGGCACCATCAGCACGGTCCCGGTGTACAGGTCCGGGATGCCGCCCACACGCGTGGAGACCACCGGCAGGCCCGCCCGCAGCGCCTCCATGATCACCAGCGAAGGCCCCTCCCACTGGCTGGTCAGGCAGAACACGTCGGCCGCCGCCAGCAGGTCGGCCACGTCCGAGCGGTGCCCCAGCATGCGCACGTCGCCGCGCAGCTCGGCCGCCGTGTCGTGCAGCTCCCCCCACAGCGGCCCGTCCCCCGCGATCGCCACCACCGGCTCGGGACGGCGGTCCGCGATCAGCGGCACCGCCTCCAACAGGGTGTCCAGGCCCTTCTGCGGGGCCAGTCGGGCGATGGTCAGCACCAGTGGCCGCTCCGGGAGCACACCCAGATCGGCCCTGGTGGCCTCGCGGCCGTTGAACGGCGCACCCGTGGACGGAGCCGCGACCACGGCCATCCGCGCGTCCCGGGCCCCGGCGGCGCGCAGACGCCGCACCAGGTCCCCCGACACCCCCAGCACCACCTCGGCCCGCAGGGCCACCAGGCGCTCCAGTACCGGATAGGCCGCCGCGAGCGGCCCGCGCACCGGCGGCGGGGCGTTGTGCGCGGTCACCACCAGCGGAGCCAGGCCGGCCAGCGCGCACAGGGCCCCCGCCCGCAGGCCGTGCGCGTGGACCAGGTCCGCGCCGCGCACCAGGGCGCGCAACCGCATGACCACCCCCGGGTCCGACCACGACGGGGAGGGCCCGATCGGCACCGGCGAGAACCGCATCCCCTCCCGAGTGAAGCCGAACTCCCGCTCCGCCGAGGCCGGGCCGAGCACGGCCACCCGCATCCCCCGGCGGACCAGCCCCGCGCCCAGTGAGCGGACGTGCCGGCCGACACCTCCAGTGCTGGTCCCCACGACCAGCGCGATCCTGCCGTTCACCGCTTCCCCCTTCGACTGTCGAGTGCGCTCCTGGCCCGGCCGACGACGGCCCGCACCGCCCCGTGGTCCACCAGCGCGGCGACCACCGCGTAGCCCGCCAACGCCACCGTGGCCGACCCCACCGCGGCCCCCAGCGTCGACCACACCCCGTTGACCGGCAGCACCGGCACCAGGGCCCATCCCGCGCACCATCCCACGGCCCCGCCCACCGCCGCGGCCCCCAGGGACCGCGGCAGCCCGCCCAGGGCCTCGCGCCCGTGCGCGCGGACCACGGCCGCGCACAGCAGGACCGCGGCCAGGCTCAGACCGATCGTGCTCCCAGCGCCCAGGGCCGCGATGGACCAGTCCGGCGGACTCGCCCACACCAGTACCACCGCACACACCATCACCACCAGCCACCCCGCGACCTGCGCGAGAGCGGCGGGGCGACCGCGATGGGAGGCGAACAGGGTACGGCTCAGCAGGGCCACCAGGCCGAAGCCCACGACCCCCGGCGCGTAGGCCAGCAGGGCGCGCTCCAGGGGCAGGGCGTCCTGCTGGGCGAAGACCGCGGACACCGGTCCGGCCGCCGCGGCCAGGGCGGTGCCCAGCCCGGCCGTGACCACCACGCAGGCCCGCGCCGACCCCGAGACCAGGGCCGCGAACCGGGCCTGGTCGCGTTCGGCGTGCGCCACCGACAGCGCGGTGAAGGCACTCGTGGCGATGGGCACGGCGATCACCCCGTAGGGCAGCGTGAACAGCGCCCACGCGTAGGTGTAGAGCACCGCCGCCCCGGCGCCGCCGCCCCAGTTCGCCAACGCCACCGACAACAGCAGGCTCACCTGCATCGCCACCAGCGGCAGCAGGGAGGCCGCGGCCAGCGCCCTCACGCGCTCCCCCACCCCCGGCGGGAAGGACAGGCGCGGTCGCGGACGGATCCGCAGCCGGGCGGCGGGCCCCACCACCGTGAGGAAGAGCGCGGACACCCCCAGCGTGGTGCCCACCGACAGCGTCAGCTCCGCGGCGGTCGACAGGCCGCCGATGTCCTGGCGGTCGTCGGTGCCCAGGGGCACGAACACCAGGTAGACGGCGATCACCACCAGGCTCGACACCAGGGGCGCCAGCGCCGGAGCCAGGTAGCGGCGGTGCGACTGCAGCACGCCGTAGAGCACCGCGGCCAGGCCGTAGAACACCACCTGCGGGGCGAACACCACCAGCATGCGCGCGGCCAACGCGAGCAGCGCGGTGTGGTCGCAGCCGGTGCCCTGGCCGAGCATGAGGGCCATCGCGGGTACCGAGACCAGGGCGATCAGGGCCGACAGCGGTACAGCGAGCACCAGCACCCAGGTGACCAGGGCCGAGACCGTCCAGCGCACCTGCTCGTGGTCGCCCCGGTGCGCGGCCGCGGCCAGAACCGGCACCACCACGGCGGTCAGGGCACCGCCGATGACGATCTCGAACAGCACGGCGGGCAACTGGTTGGCGGTGACGTAGGCGGTGCCCAGGCAGGTGTCGCCCACGGTCTGGGAGAAGACCACGGTACGGCCGAACCCCGCCAGACGGGCCCCGACGGTGACCACCGCGATGAGCGCCGCCGCCGCACCGACCCCGCGCGTCACTCCGCGACCGGGCCGGGGGGCGGGCTCACCCGCCACCGCCCTCGGCAGAGGCCCCCGAACCGGACCGGCCCGCCCGGCCTCCCGGCAGCGCCCCCGAGTCGCCGTCCCGGCCCAGACGTCCACCCTCGACCGGCGTCGACCCGGACCCGCGCGGCCCTCGCCCACCACCGGCCCCGATCGGCGCCTCCGGTGCCGACCGGCCCAGCCGCTCCCCGGCAGAAGACCCCTGGACACCTTCCCGGCGCACCTGCTCGGGGACAGAAGACCCCTGCCCACGGTCCCGGCCTGTGTGTCCGCTCTCGACCGGCGTCGGATCGGTCCTGTCCGTGTGTTGCCCACCAGCGTCCCCAATGGGCGACTCCGGGGCACTCCTGCCCCACTGATCGAGTCGGCGCAGGGCCGGAACACGGTCGATGCACCGGGAGAAACTCACGCGCTCGCTGGCCAGGGTCAACGCGACGGCGCCGCCCAACAGGGCCAGCCGCACCGGACGCGGCGCGCGGGCGACCGCGGCCACCCCCAGGGCCGCACCCAGCGCGTTGGCCCCGGTGTCACCCAGCATCGAGCGCTCGGCGAGATCGTCGGGCAACAGCACGGCGGCGGCGCCCACGACCGGCCCCAGCAGGGGCGCGGCGGGCGAGGCCAGCGCGGGGGCGGCGGCGATCAGGCACACCTTGGCCGCCCGGCCCGGGCGCAGGTCGAAGAGGTTGACCAGGTTCGCGCTGGCCGCGATCAGGGCGCCGTCCAGGACCGTGTCCACGAACGGGCGACGCAGGAGCGCGGCGGCCGCCACCCCCGTGACTCCGATGCCCAGCACCTTGACCGCGCCGGTGGTCACCCGGCCCCGGGCCAGCGCACCCAGGTGGCCGCGCAGCCCCCGGGCCCGCACGGATCCGGCCAGGTCGTCATAGGCACCGAAGGCGGCGGCCCCGGCGGCGGCCAGCGCGCTGGCGGCCCGCACCCGCGGGGCCAGGCCCGGCGTGAACAGGCTCGCGGCGCACACGCCCGAGGCCAGGGCGGGCCCCTCCTGGAGCGTGACACTGCGCCCGCGGAAGTTGGACCGGAGCCAGCGGTCCCGGCCCGGGTCACCTCCGGGCGCGGCAGCCGGCCCCGTCGTCTCCGGCCCGGGCCGGGTCAGCAGCGTGTAGGCGGTTCGGGCCGCGACGGCGCCCAACACTGCGCCCGCCAGGCCCTGCAGCGCGTACCCTCCACGGCGCGGCCGCCCCGTACCGGCGCCCAGCAGCCGGATCGCGTGTCCGATCACGGCGTCACTCCCCGCCCGTGGCCCGGCGGGCCTCGTCGTCGGGCCGCCCCGAGGCCTCGCCGTCCCCGCCGTCCCCGTCGGATCCCTCCGAACGCGGACCGGGCAGCGGGGAGGGCAGGAAGCCCTCCACCCCCTCGCCCACCCCGTAGGCCGCCCCATCACCCTCCAGCGAGTCGGCCAGGGCCAGCACCGTGACGATGTCGCCCATCGGCCGCCCCGCCACGTCGACGGTCGCGTAGGACGGCTCGTGCGCACGCACCTGCGCGATCAGCCCCTGCCCCTGGCCCGAGCGCGTGTCCCCGGCCAGGACCGTGGGACCGACCTCCTCGCGCAGGGTCGCGGCGACCGTGGCGACCACGGTGTTGGTCCGTTCCGAGTCGCCCTCGACACCGTCGACGGCGGGCGCCACCACCAGGACGGCGTCCGCGGCCCCCACCGGATCGCCGTCCACGGCGAGCAGGTCGGCCTCGGTGTAGGCGGACAGCACCGCGGCGGGATCGGCGCCCTCCCCGCCCTCGGACTCCTCACCGTCACCGGAGCCCTCCTCGTCGTCGGCGGACTCCCGTCCGTCCCCACCGCCGTCCTCGTCCTCACCGTCCTCGGACTCCTCGTCGTCACCGGTCCGCGCCAACGCCCCGCCGATCAGCGTCGCGGACCTGACGTAGGCCCCGCCCGACATCTCCTCGGCCTCGGCCGAGACCTGCACCGCGAGCTCGTCGACGAACGCCGCGTTGGCCTCGTCGGGGAACTCCTCGGTGAAGGAGAGCCGACCCACGACCTCGCCCCCCGCCTCCTCGACCCGGGTGGACAGCGCCGTCGCCATGTCCTCGTCCGCGCCCGGCGCCACCACGACGGCCACGCCCAGGCCGCGCAGCCGGTCCTCCAACAGGTCCTCCGCGGCCGCCTCGGACAGATCGTCGGCCCCGTCGTTGACGCGCTCGGCCGCGTCGCGCTCCAGGCGCAGCTCCTCGCTCTGCCCGCGCAGATCGGCCGTCTCCGACTGCAGAGTGCTCAGCAGCGGGTCCTGGAGCATGGTCGTGCCCAGCGCCAGACCCACGGTCAGCGCCAGGAACACCGCGATGATGGACACCAGGTGATAGCGGAAATCGATCACGTCAACAGCCCCGTCAACCAGTAGGAGAACGCGTCCCAGCGCGCCGCGAGAAACGTGAGGTAGACCTGCCCGGCCGGTGAGCTGTAGGCGGCGACGACGATGGTGAACAGGGACGCGGCCACCAGGACCAGCAGCGCCCACGGCGAGATCCGGGAGCGGTACAGGCGGCTCACCCCCTTGGCGTCCACGAGCTTGCCGCCCACTCGGAGCCGGGTGAGGAAGGTGCTGGCCATACCGGACCGGCCCTTGTCGAGGAACTCCTCCAGGGTGGCGTGCGTGCCCACCGCCACGATCAGGGCGGCACCGGAGCCGTCGGCGAGCATCATCGCCACGTCCTCGCTGGTGCCGGTCGCGGGGAAGACCACCGCGGTGTGGCCCAGGGCGGTCAGCCGCGGCAGGCCGGGTGCCCGCCCGTCCCGGTAGGCGTGCACGACCAGCTCCGCGCCGCTGGTCAACGCCTGGTCCGAGACCGAGTCGAAGTCGCCGACAATGATGTCGGGCCGGTACCCGGCCTCCATCACCGCGTCGGCGCCCCCGTCCACGGCGATGATGACCGGGTGGAACTCGCGGATGTAGGGCCGCAGGGCGACCAGGTCCTCCCGGTAGTGGTAGCCGCGGACCACGATGAGGACGTGGCGGCCCTCCATGTCGGTCTCGATGGCGGGGATGCCGATCCCGTCCAGCAGCAGGTCCCGCTCACGCTGCAGGTAGGCCATCGTGTTCGCGGCGAAGGCCTCCAACTGGGTGGCCAGACCGGCCCGGGCCTCGGTCATGGCGGCCGCCACGGACTCGGGGGTCTGGGGCCGGCCGAGCGCCAGCAGTTCGTCGCCGCGGTAGAGCCCGCCGCCGTCCAGCCGCAGGCGCTCGCCGTCGCGGACCCGCGTGAAGACCTCCGCGTCGACCTCGTCCACCAGCGGGATGCCCGCCTCCACCAGCAGTTGCGGCCCCTGGTTGGGATAGCGGCCGCTGATGCTGGGCGCGACGTTGAGCACCGCCGCCACACCGCAGTCGACCAGCGCCTCGGCGCTCACCCGGTCGAGATCCACATGGTCGATGACCGCGATGTCGCCGGGGCGCAGCCGCTTGGTCAGGTTCTTGGTGCGGCGGTCCGAGTGGACGGGTGCGACCAGCCCGGAGGGAGCGTCCGCCCGAGAGCGGCGGAACCGCATGACTGTGGCGCTGAGCGCGTCCGATACCTTCATCGCAGGAATACTGTCAGAACTCAACTACGGTGAGTCACAACAGCTGATCGGTCGGCGTGTTAGATCTCCTCCGCCGCCACGGAGCCGCACCAGGTGCCCCCACGAGCACAGCGGGCGCCCGCGGCGACCTCCTGGTACCCCTACCCACACCCGCCCCGGGCCTACACCCGCGATCGGCTCGCACGGCCCGCACGGGGCCTCCGCTCAGGCCGCCGGGTAGGCGCGCTCGGGGTCGGCGTTGCTGAGCAGCTCCTCGGCGTGGGCGCGCCCCAGCTCGGAGTCCTCCAGCCCGGCGAGCATCCGGGACAGCTCCCGCACCCGCCCGCCGCGGTCCAGACGGACCACACCGCTCTCGGTGACCAGGCCCTCCGTGGACTTCTCCACCACCAGATGGGCGTCGGCGAACGCCGCCACCTGCGGCAGGTGGGTGACCACGATGACCTGGGCCCGCTGGGCCAGCCGGGCCAGGCGCCGACCGATCTCCACGGCCGCCTTGCCGCCCACACCGGCGTCCACCTCGTCGAAGACGAACGTGGGAACGGGGTCGGCCCCGGCGAAGACGACCTCGATGGCCAGCATCACCCGCGAGAGCTCACCACCCGAGGCGCCCTTGTGCAGCGCCAGCGGCGGAGAACTGGGATGGGGCGCCAACAGCAGCTCCACCTCGTCACGGCCGTGCTGGCCGAACTCCTCACCCGTCTGGATGCGCACACTGACCCGGGCGTGCGGCATCGCCAGCGCCGTGAGCTCCTCGGTCACCGCCGACCCGAACCTCTCGGCCGCCTCGGTACGGATCCGGGTGAGCTCCTGGGCGGAGGACTCCAACCGCTCGTGCAGGTCCTCGGCCTCGGCCCGCAGGGCCTCGATCCGCTCGTCGTCGCCCTCCAGGTTCGCCAACCGCTTGGCGGCGTCCTCGGCCCAGGCCAGGACGTCGTCGGTGGTCGCCCCGTACTTGCGCGAGAGCTGGGTCAGCAGCGCCCGGCGCTCCTGCACCGCCGCCAGGCGCGCCGGGTCGGCATCGACCGACTCGGCATAGGAGGCCAGCTCCGTGGCGGCGTCGGTGAGGATGTAGGACGCCTCGTCCAACCGGTCCCCGATGGAGGCCAACTCCGGGTCGTGCTCACGCACCGCGGCCACGGCCTGGCGCGCCGCCGACAGCAGCGCGGCCACGTCGACCTCCACGTCCGAGGCGGGATCGCCCGCCAGCGCCTCGTGGGCGGTGGTGGCGGCCACCCGCAGACCGTCGGCGTGGGCCAGCCGCGTCTCCTCGGCCAACAGCTCCGCGTCCTCGCCCGGCTGGGGTTCGGCCGCGGTGATCTCCTCCACACCGAAACGGAGCATGTCGGCCTCCTGCGCGCGCTCGCGCGCCCGCTCCACCAGCTCCTCCAGTTCCGTCTCCACCTCGCGGTGGCGGCGGTAGGCCACGGAGTACTGCTTCAACGCCTTGTGCAGGGCCTCCCCCGCGAAACGGTCCAGGGCCGAGCGCTGCCGGTCGGTGCGCAGCAGCCTCTGCTGGTCGGACTGGCCGTGCACGGCCACCAGGTCGTCGGCGAGATAGGCCAGCAGGCTCACCGGGGCGGAACGCCCGCCCATGGTGGCGCGCGAGCGGCCCTCCGCCGAGACCGCGCGGGTCAGGATGAGCACGTCGTCCTCGATGTCGCCGCCGGCGTCCAGCACACGCGTCGCCACACGGCCGCCGTCCGGAACGGTGAGACGGCCCTCGACGACGGCGCGCCCGGCACCGGGACGGACCCGCTGGGGGTCGGCCCGCCCCCCGAAGAGCAACCCGAGACCGGTGACGACCATGGTCTTTCCCGCACCGGTCTCGCCGGTGACGACGGTCAGCCCCGGCGACAACTCCAGTACGGCGTCGTCAATGACTCCGAGTCCCTTGATGCGGACTTCTTCGAGCACCGGTCCCTCTCCTGATCGTCGACACCATTAGCGTTCACCCGCGCACACGCACGCGGGCACGGCCCGGTGGGACTCACGGCCCCGGTCACCGGCCCTGTTCGACCCGCCCGCGCCAGCCGGCGACCGGCAGACCGAACTTGGCCACCAGCCGGTCGGTGAACGGCGCCCGGTGCAGTCGGGCGAGCCGGACCGGCGTATCGGCACGGGTGATCTCGATTCGTGCCCCTGCGGGCAATTCGACCATACGCCGTCCATCACACCAGAGCACGCCCGGCGCCGTGTCGGGCAGAACCTCCAGCGCCACCGTGGCCTGCGGCCCCACGACCAGGGGACGGGCGAACAGGGCGTGCGCGCTCAGCGGGACGACCATCAGCGCCTCCACGTCCGGCCAGACCACGGGACCGCCCGCGGAGAAGGCGTGCGCGGTCGAACCCGTGGGCGTCGCGCACACCACACCGTCACAGGCCCACCGCGACAGCGGACGCCCGTCGATCTCCAGGACGGCCTCGACGATGCGCCGCGACTCGCCCTTCTCCAGGGTGGCCTCGTTCAGCGCCCAGGTGCGCACCGTGGGCGTGCCCTCGGCACGGCCCCCGTTGAAGACGGCCACGTCGAGGGTCATCCGCTCCTCGACGTCGTAGTCCCGGTCCACGACACTGCGCACGGTCGCGCCCAGGTCCTCGCGTTCGGCCTCGGCGAGGAAGCCCACGTGGCCCAGGTTGACGCCGAGCAGGGGCGCACCGGCCGGGCGGGCGAGCTCGGCGGCCCGCAGCAGGGTGCCGTCCCCGCCCAGGACCATGACCAGTTCGACACCGTGGGCGGCGTCGGCCGGCTCGACCGCCTCGATGGGGGCCAGAGCGCACCCGGCGGCCGCCAGCTCCTCCACCTCGCCCTTGAGCATGCGCACGGTGAGCCCGGCACGGGTCAGGCTCCTGTGGACCAGATCGGCGCTGCGCAGTGCCGCGGGCCGACCCGTGTGCGCCAGCAGAAGGACACTGCGTCCGCTGGTCATCGCCGTCCCCTTACGTTCACTCCCCCGACGGGAGAGCCTGAGTGCTGACCGGGAAGCCTCGCGCTCACCCGGCCGGGTCACGTTACCGGACACCCCGGACACGCCGCCACGCTCGCTAGCGCGGCCCCTCCTCGATGGCGCGGGTGAGCGCGTCGGGGTCCAACGGCGATGCTCCGGCGCGCATCCACAGGAAGTACTCGACGTTGCCCGAGGGCCCCGGTAGCGGGCTCGCGGTCACGCCGACGGTGCCCAGTCCCAGGGTGAGCGCGTGCGCGGCGACGTCGGCGACGGCCTCGGCGCGCAGCGCGGGCTCGCGGACCACGCCCCCCGCGCCGACCCGCTGCTTGCCCACCTCGAACTGGGGCTTGACCATCAGGACGAAGTCGGCGTCGGGCGCGACACAGTCCTTCAGGGGGCGCAGGACCAGTGTGAGGGAGATGAACGACAGGTCGCCGACGACGAGGGTGGGACGCGGCTCACCGATCTGCTCGGGGGTGAGCTCACGGACGTTGACGCGCTCCATGACACGGACCCGGTCGTTGCTGCGCAGCGCCCACGCCAACTGGCCGTAGCCCACGTCCACGGCCGTGACGTGCGCGGCGCCGCGGCGCAGCAGCACGTCCGTGAAACCGCCGGTGGAGGCGCCCGCGTCCAGGGCCCGGCGGGCGGACACGTCCAGGGAGAAGGCGTCCAGGGCGCCGATGAGCTTGTGGGCGCCGCGCGAGACGTAGGAGGGTTCGTCCGAGGGGGTGCGCACGACGATGGGCTGGTCGGTGCCGACCTGGGTCGCGGCCTTGGACGCGATGATCCCGGCGACGCGGACGAATCCGCTCTCGATGATCTCGGCCGCGTGGCCCCGGGAGCGTGCGTGACCGCGGCGGACCAGTTCCGCGTCGAGCCGAGTTCGTTTTGCCATGGTCACCAAGGATATCGGGGTCGGTGGGCACCGCGGGTGGTCAGGAGGACTGCGCGCCCTGTCCGAGCGCGCCCAGGACCCCGGACAGCTCCTGGTGCAGGGAGTCGAAGACCTCGACGTGCTCGGCCGTGGGCCGCGCGTCCAACCCGGCCAACCGCTCCCGCGTGCTGTGGAGTGTCTGCTCGGCCAGTCGTGCGGCCTCGTCCTCGGCGTCCATGTTCTCCCCGTGATCGTGCTCTGCTGGGACTCTACTTCTTCGTCGGGCCCTTGCCCGTGGACCCCTTGGCCTTGGTGGTGCGCTTGGGGGTCGAGCGGGCGCGGGCGGACTTGGTGGTCGTGCGCGGCTTGCTGCGCGAGGTGGTCTTACGGGCCGTGGCCGCGCCCTCGGCGCCCTTGGCCGCCACACCCTTGGCCCCCGTGGGCTCCCCGGCTTCCTGCTCCGCGTCGTTCTCCGACTCGGCCCCGGGGCCGTCCTCGGAGTCGGTCCCGGCGACCTCAGCGGCGTCCCCCTCGACCGGCTCCGCGGCGGAGTCGGTGGACGTCCCGGCGGCCGTGGCGGCAGCGGCCGGAGCGGGGTCCTCGGAGTCGTCGGCCGACGCTTCGGGCGCGGCCGCGGCGGCGCGCTCGGCGGTCCCCGTCTCCCCCCCGGACGCCCCGCCGACCACCGTGCCCGCGGTGGCGGCGACCACCGGCACCTCGGTCACCGGCACCCGGTCGGCCATGTGCCGCGCGGCCAGCCGCCGCTCCAGCTCGGCGACCCGGCGCACCACGCGCTCGTACTCCGGGCGCGGCACGATGTCCATCCGCTCCAACTGGTGCGCGACCTCCGAACGGACCAGGTCGGCGATGGCCGTGCGGTTCGCCTCGTTGGTCGCGATGAGCTCCCCGGCCAGAGCCTGGATGCTCTGCCCCACGCGAGCGGGCAGCGCCTCCTGGTCGGCGGCGGGGGCGGTGGGCCGACCGTTGGCCTTCAGCAGCGCCTTGGCCGCCGCGACGGCCTCCTTGCGGGACAGCTCGGTGAGGCCGCTGGTGGCATCGAAATAGGTGCGTACCGCGTCGACGACCATGATCACGTGCTCCTTGATGGGACGCAGGAGAGGAAGGAAGGGCGCAGCAAGGGAGGGGCCACTACGCAGTGGGGGGTTCAGGAGCCAACGCTACCGGTCCGGGACGCCTGTGACACGCGAACCCCGAAGGGCACCCCATTCGTCCCGGTTGCCGCGCGCACGACCGGCACCCGCCCTCCGGACTAGGGCATGATGTTGCCCATGAGCAGTATCGACGCCTGCCTCGCCGGGATCGCCAAGGTGAACGAACGCATCCTCGAACAACCCGAGCAGGAGCGCCGCAAGCACATCCGGGAACGCTCGGTGCGTGTGCGCGTGCCCGACCTGGACACGGTCTTCGACATGCGGTTGACCCAGGACGGCCTGGTCGACGTCACCCACCGCCCCGACGACACCGCCGCGCCCAGGGCCCAGGTCGTCGTCACCGTGGACAGTGACGACCTCGTGGACCTGGCCGAGGAACGGATGGACTACGCCAGGGCGCTGTTCACCCGCCGGGTCCGGGTCGACGCCAGCATCAGCGACCTGCTGCGCATGCGCAAGTTCATCTGAGCCCGCCGGCCCGGCCCGTGCACGGGCGACGGCTCCACTGCTCCGGGTAGTTTGCTGTGATGCCACGCCAACCACTCGAACTGGCTCCCTTCCGCGGCCTGCGCTACACCGACCTGGACATCGACCGCGTCCTGGACTCCGGTGAACTGGAGGTCGCCAACCTCCTGGCGCCCCCCTACGACATCCCCGGCCCCGAAGCGACCAGGGAACTGCTGCGCTCGGACCCCCACAACGCCGCCCACCTCACCGTCCCCTACCAGCTCAACCTCACGATGCCCGGCAGCTGCGGCGGGTCTCCGGCACGGTTCATCTACGAGAAGGCGGCCGCACGGCTGCGCTCGTGGATCGACGACGGCGTACTGGCCCAGGACCAGACCCCCGCGCTCTACGTCTACGAACAGGTCACCGCCGAGGGCGACCGCCAGCGCGGACTCGTCGGAGCCCTGCGCCTGCCGGAGAAGGGGTCGGGCCCCGTCCGCGGCCACGAGAGCGTGAGCCAGGGCCCGGTGCTGGACCGGATGTGGCTGATGCGCGCCACCCGCGCCAACCTCGAACCGATCTTCCTGCTGTACCGGGGCGGCGACGGCGCCGCCACCCGCGCCACCGAGTCCGCCGAGCGCCACGGCGACCTGCTCGTCGACACCCGCACCGCCGACGGGACCGCGCACCGCCTGTGGGCGCTGCCGTCGACGGCGGCGCACGCCCGGATCAGCGCCGACCTGGCGGACCGGACCGCACTCATCGCCGACGGCCACCACCGCTACGACGCCTACCACGCCGTACGCGAGCACGACCGCGACCCCGGCTGGGAGTACGGACTCGCCTTCCTGGTGGACAGCGACGCCCACCCGCCGCGCCTCGGCGCGATCCACCGCGTGCTGCCCGGACTCGACACCGCCACGGCCATCGCGGCCCTCCAGGAGATCGCCACCGTGGACAAGCTCGAAACCGGCGCGCCGCACGTCCCGGAACCGGCACCCGCGCCCTCACTCGTCCTGGTCGCCCCCGACGGCACGGCGCACCTGGTCCACGACTTCGACGAGGCCGCACTGGAGCGGGCCATGCCCTCCCGTTCGGCCGACTGGCGCCACCTGCCCACCGCCATCCTGCGAGAAGTCCTGCTGCCCCTGTGGGGTTACCTGGACGACCGCCGGGTCCGCATGGTCCACGACGACGCCGACGAAGCCGTCCAGGCCGCCGGGGAGACCGGAGGCACGGCCGTGCTCGTACCCCCGATGAGCGTGGAGCACGTGTACTCGATCGTCGACCGCGGGGAGCTCACCCCGCGCAAGTCCACCTCCTTCGGCCCCAAACCGCGGTCCGGCCTGGTCATGCGCGTCCTCGACCAACCCTGACCGGCCACCCCGGGGCACGGGATACGTGAGGAATCCGGTGGTGGGCGGGACACCGGTGCGCGCGCCCGCCGACCGCACCACCGCGGACGGACAGGAGACCGCCGTGCCTCGCGCCCCGCCCCGACCGTGCGCCTCCGCTTCCCCGGCCGTCGCCCCCGCCCTGACGGACACGGCCGGCCCGCACTGCCCCCTCACCGTGCCCACCCCCAGACCTCCTTCACCGCGCGCGGTCCCCGCCGGGTCCGCGATCGGCCACCCCCTGCCACTGGGCGACGGGTCACCGCTCGCCCACCTGGTGGAGGCCGGCGCCCGAGCCCTGCCCCTGGGCACACGGGACCCCTCCGCCCGCTCTCCCGCTCGGTCTCCGCGCTGCGACCGACCGGACCAGCCGCACCGCCCGGACCGCGTACACCACCGCGAACGCGACCGCGGCGACCATCAGCGCCGTGAACACGCCCGGCACGAGATAGAACACGTGCGCCCAGGGCACGTCGCGCCCCCCGGCCAACGGCGACAACAACCGGTGCGGGACCATCGCAGCGACCATCACCACCACACCCGGCACCAGCCGCGGCACCGTCCGCCACCAGGCCCGGTCCCGCGTCGCCGACGCCCAGGCCCCAGCACGCCGCACACCGCGAACGGCCAGGAGGACGGTCAGGGTCACCAGAACCGCCATGGCCGCGTCGAGCCCGAGCATCACCGGCGTGAGCGGAGCCGCGGGCTCCTCCCCGTCCGCGAGCGCCACCAGGCCGTGGAGCAGGGCGGAGGCGTCGCCGACACCGAGCCCGGTGTTCGCCAACACCGCGATCCCGTACCCGCTCTCCGGCAGCAGCGCGTGGTACGCGGTGTAGGTGAACTGGACACCCCCGTGCGAGACCATCGGCGTGCCCTCGGACGCGGGTCGCGTGGACCACCCCAAGGCGCTGTCCCGCCCCGGCGCGTCCCCGCCGGGCGCCGTACGGGAGCGTTCGATGCCCTCGGCCGACAGGACCCGGCCCCCGTCCGGCCCCACACCCCCGTTGTTCTGGGCGATCAGCCACCGAGCCATGTCGGAGGCGGTGGTGACCATCCCGCCCGCGCCGTTGTAGAAGTCGTCCGGCTCGGCGATCGCCACCGGTCTGCCCAGGACCCCGATGTGCCCAGGGGCCACACCCGCCTCGAACACCTCCGCCGCGGTATCGACCGAGACCGTGTCGGACATCCCGAGCGGCCCGAAGACCCGCTCGTCCAGGAAGTCCCCGAAGGACCGCCCCGAGACCACCTCCACCAGACGCGCAGCCACGTGGTAGTTGGGGTTGTGGTAGTGGTACTCCTCCCCGGGATCGGCGACCAGTTCGGCCCCGGCCAGGCGAGCGACCGCGCCCTCCAGATCCGGCGGCGCGGGCTCGCTCTTCTCCCTGAAGGCGGTGTCGGACATCCCCGAGGTATGCGTGAGCAGCTGACCGACGGTGATGTCGGCGCTGCGCGGGTCGGCCATGGTGAACTCGTCCAGGTGCTGGACCACCCGGTCGTCGAGACCGAGAGCCCCGTCCTCGACCAGCCGCAGCACGGCCAGACCGGTGAAGGCCTTGCTCACCGAGGCCGCCCCCATGGGGGTGTCGGCGGTCATCGGCTCGCCCCGGGAGTCGGTCCCATACCCCGCCACCCGCACGACCTCGGACCCCCGCGTGACGGCGACGGTCGCACCCGGCAGGAGGGAGGACTCGACGTAGTCCTCCACGTAGGCGTCCACCGCCTCGGCCGTCAGCGGCCCGTCCACTCCGGAGGAGTCCACCGGCTCCGCGCCGGCCGGGGGTACGGGCGATATCAGGACCAACAGGGCGGCCAGGGCCAGGGCCAGGACCGGCATCACGGCGACTGCTCTCGACAACATGGGTCCATGCTGTGCGCCGGGCACCGGCCACCACCACGAGGAGGACCGTACGGTCGGCCTGGGGCCAGCACCACCACGCCACCCGCCGCCCCGGCCCGCAACGCCCCGCCCGCGCCCTCGGCGGGCACGGGTCCCGTGCTCCCACCACCACGATCCGCCCCGCGCGCCGGCCCACGAACCGCCCGCCACCCCGGAACGTGCGACGTAGCGCACACCCCCTACCGGGTACCGGTGTCCGCCCACGGACGCCGCGCGCCCTAGCCTGGAGAGCGACCACGTCCGCCACGCGAAAGTGGGCCCGCCACCATGTCGCTGCTCGCCGCCGACCGCCCGCTCAACGAGCTGTACGACGCGATGCTCCTGGACCTGGACGGTGTGGTCTACATCGGACCGAGCGCCGTCCCCGCCGCACCGGAGGCCGTGGGCAAGGCGCGGGCCGCGGGCGCACGCGTCGCGTTCGTGACCAACAACGCGGGCCGCACGCCCGCACGGATAGCCGAACTCCTGACCGGACTGGGCGTGGCTGCCTCCCCCGAGGACGTGGTGACCTCCGCCGAGGCCGCCGCCCGGCTGGTCAGCACACGCTTCCCCGCTGGTTCGGACGTGCTGGTGGTGGGCGACACCGGACTCCGCCAGGCGGTACGCCGCATGGGCCTGCGCCCCGTCACGGTGGCCACCGCGTCGGTGGTCGCCGTCGTCCAGGGCTACACCCCGCGCATCACGCGGGACCTGCTCGAACAGGGCGCGCTGGCGGTCGCCCGGGGCGCCTTCTACGTGGCGAGCAACGCCGATGCCACCGCGCCCTCCGAGATGGGCATCACACCGGCGAACGGGTCGTTCGTCCGGGTGATCGCCCACGCGACGGGAGTGGAGCCGGTGGTGGCCGGCAAGCCGATGCGTCCCCTGCACGAGGAGGGCATCCTGCGCACGGGCGCCCGCAACCCGCTCATCGTGGGGGACCGTCTGGACACCGACATCGAGGGCGCCACCACGCACGGCGCCGCCGGCATGCTCGTGCTGTCCGGTGTGGCCACGCCCGCGGACGCGCTGGCGGCCCCCGCGCACCAGCGCCCCCGGTTCCTGGCGTGGGACGTGTCGGGGATGAACGAAACGCACCCGGCCGTGCTGGTCGACGGCCCCCGCGCCCGCTGCCGGGGATGGACCGTGACGGCCGCGGACGGCGCAGTACGGGTGGAGGGCTCCGGGGACCGGCTCGACGGACTGCGCGCCCTGTGCGCGGCCGTGTGGGCGAACACCTCGGTGGACCCGGGCGGCGCGTCCGCACGCGCGGCTCTGGCCCGGCTGGGCTGGTGACTCCGACCCGTTCATCAGTGCACCGCCCCGCGACGGGACCCCGCGGCGCGCACCAGGGCCGCGCCGCACACCTCCACCTCGTGAACGCTCCGCACACCGTCGTATCCGCGCCAGGTGCGGCGCCTCAGCGCCCCTGACATCCGCACCACGTCACCGAGCCGCCACTCCCGCACCTCGTCGTGGACCCCCGTGTCGAAACTGACGCAGGTGATGGAGTCGATCCGCCTGCCCCGGAACCGCGTGTCCGGTGGCCGTGACACACAGATCCGCCAGGTCATCAGGCGGTCCCCGCTGGGTAGGTCACGCACGACCGGTACGGCCGTCACCCGGCCCACCAGCACGATCTCGTTGTGGTGCTCGTCCTCGGGCACCACCTCCTCACGCCGACGGTCGTGTTCCACGGTCACGGACGCCCGCCCGGGTCCGGCGAACTCCACGGCCCCCGCGGACGCGGCGGGCCCCTCCGGCCGCTTCGACGCCACGAGTCCCCGAGTGTCCGCGTCCCGGCTCCTCTCCCCGGTTCCTGACACGGCGCTCACCCTGGTCCGGGCCGGTGTCGCCGTCTCCGGAGAACCCGCCCGTGCCCCGGCCCCGTCGGATTCCGTGACGCCCGGGTCGATCGCGGCCGTCGGTGACGTCGCGGCGGGTCCTGACGCCACCGCCGTCGAGGTCTTCCCGGAAGCCGTGGACCCACCGGACGCGGACTTCTTCGCCGTCCTTCGCCTTCCCTCCGCTCCGGAGGACCGGGAGGCCTTCGCACGCCCGGGCGGACCCGCCTCGCCTGGCGCCCCCACGTTCTCGGTCACCGGCGTACGGTCCGGCGCCCCGCTCGACACACCCGCGACCTCGGTCACCTTGGCCCGGTCGGGCGCCTCACCCGACACCCCCGCGGCCTGGGTGACCGAGATCCGGTCCGGCGCCTCGTCCGGCGCCCCCGCGGCCTGGGTGACCGAGATCCGGTCCGGCGCCTCGTCGGTCACGTCCCCCGCGGGGGTGTCCATCCCGCCGGGGGCGGTCCTGGACCCGGACGCGGGTCCGGACCCGCCCCTCGGGCGGGACGGGCGGGCACCCGCGGGCGGGGAGGCCGCATCCGACGGGCTCGACCGCGCTCCCCGCGCGGAGGACTTCTTCCCGGGGGCGCGGCCCGGCGCGGCGACGGGTTCCGGTGTCGTGTCGCGGCACTCGGTGGCCGCGGTACTGGTGTGCTGCATGTGCGTGGCCCTCCAGGGCTCTGGGAGCGGCGGAACTGGCGCACCGCGCGGTGAGGGCACGGAACCGAGCCGTGAGTGGAGGGCGTGTGCGCTGATTCCAGGATCATCCGCAGCCGCCGGAAGAACAAGGCCGAACCTGCGGGCTGTGGACAACCGCGACCCCCGACACCACCAGTGGAAACTCCGGTGTCCTAGAGTCGGATTCGGTCACCCGGCGGACGACGAGGAAGACAGGGGTGCTGACAGTGCACGACGACGTGGACACAGGCCGTCTGCCGGAGGGAATCACCCCTCTGGGCGACGACATCTTCGCCATCGACACCATGCTGGCCGGATACGCGGGGGTCGTGTCCAGCTATCTCGTCCGCTCGGAGCGGCCCTGCCTGGTCGAGGTCGGCACCGCCGGTTCCGCACCGGTCCTGCACGAGGCCGTCACCCGGCTCGGGCTGGCGCCCGAGGACCTCGCCACCATCGTCGTCACGCACATCCACCTCGACCACGCGGGCGGCACCGGCGACATGGCCGCCCTCTTCCCCAACGCCGAGATCGTGGTCCACGAGCGCGGCGCCCGGCACCTGGCCGACCCCAGCCGTCTGATGAGCAGCGCCGCCATGGTGTGGGGCGACCGTCTGGACGTCCTGTTCGGCCGCATGTCCCCCACCGAGGCGGCCAGGATCCGGTCCGTGGCCGAGACCGGCGAGATCGATCTGGGCGCGGACCGCAAGCTGGTGTCGCACTACGCGCCCGGTCACGCCAAGCACCACATGGGCCTGGTCGACACGCTCACCGGAGACCTGTACGTCGGCGACGCCCTGGGCGTCTACAACCCCCTCACCGGCGACGTGCGCCCCGCGACCCCTCCGCCGGACTTCGACCTGGACGCCTGTCTGCGCACTCTGCGCCTGTTCGGCGACATCGACGCGCAGCGCCTGATGTTCTCCCACTTCGGCGCCGTCGACACCGTCGCGGAGACGATCGACCGGGCCGAGTCGGAGCTGCGGCTGTGGGTGGAGACCGTGCGGGAGTCGCACGGCACCCAGGGCGACCTCGACCACGCTGTCGCCATGGTCCGCGACAAGGTGGTCTCCCGGTACAAGCCGCTGCCCGAGGACGCCTCGCAGGACGCCGCGGCGGTTCTGGACATCCTCGCCGGGCCCGAGGCCAACGTGTCGGGCATCATGCACTGGCTGGACCGGCTGGCGCAGGAGCAGGCCGCGGCGGCCGGGGACCCGCGAAAATAGCGTGCGCGGCGGCAGGGGCTCACCTAGCCTCGGCCCATGACGATTCAGATCCGTGCCCTGGCCCGCGACGACATCCCCGCCGCCTTCCCCCTCGTCCACGCGGCCTTCCCGAGCATGGTCCTCACCGAGGACGCGATGCTCTGGCGCCATGATCGCGAACAGACCGACGACGACCGCAGGACACTGGTCGCGGTGGACCGGAGCGGCGCGGTGGTCGGCTTCGTTCGCACCCGTGCCCATCGCCGCGAGGGCGAGGAGACCTCGGGGATCACGTACCTGATGTCGGTCGACCCGGCCCACCGCGGCACGGGCGTCGAGGACCGCCTGCTGGAAGCCGCCGAACGCGGTCTGGTCGAGGCGGGGGCCGTCACGCTCCGCGTGGCCGCCGCCGACGAGGCGATCCAGCACGGCGGCCCGGAACTGCGCCGCGTGCTGGAGGAACACGGATACGAGCGGTCCGAGTCGGACGCCATCCTCGGGTTGGACCTGAAGGACCTCCCCGACCTCCCGCCGGCTCCGCCCGGTGCCGAACTGCTTTCGTGGGCGGACTACGAAGGCGATCCGCGCGTGCTGTACGACATCGATCGGATCACCGCTGAGGACGAGCCCGGACCGGTCTCCGGAGCGCCCCAGAACTATGCGGACTGGTACCCGGACATCTGGGAGCACCCGCTCTCCGACCTGGACGTGAGCCTGGTACTGCTCCTGGACGGCACGCCGGTGGCGATCACGTGCTACGTATCCGACGGCGACACCCGCCTGGAGTCCTCGATGACGGGCACCCTGCGCGAGTACCGGGGGCGCGGCCTGGCCGGCCACGCCAAGGCCGTCGCTCTGCACCGGGCCAGGGAGCGCGGCTTCACCCGGGCCTTCACCGGCAACAGCCTGGTCAACGAGCCGATGCTCGCGATCAACCGCAAGCTCGGGTACCAGCCGGTGGGGACCGAGGACCTGTACGTCCGCCCAGCCGGATAGAGCGGGCGGCCGCACGGACCGGCCGGGGCACCCGCGCCCTAGCGCGGTGCCCCGGGCAGGCCGAGCGCGCGCAGCAGATGGGCGTAGATGCCGTCCAGCCAGGACAGGTCCGCGGGCAGGGTGTCGAACGCCCGCACGTCGACCGTCTCGAAGTCACCGGTGATGGGCGCGAGCGCGCTGACCCGCGCCTGGGTGACGACGGTGACGTGCCCGCTGGACAGGACGTAGTGGCCGACGATCCGGATGTCGTCGAGCGTGGCGCCGGCCTCTTCGAGGGCCTCCCGGCGCGCGGTGTCCTCGACCGACTCACCGGGTTCGGTGTGGCCGCCCGGGAACTCCCAGGCCCGGTCGCGGTGGCGGACCAGCAACGGCCGACCGTCGAGGAAGGTCAGACACACCACCGACTCGTGGGCCGGCGGCAGGGAGCCCACGCGCACGACCGCGCCGCCGAGCGGCACTGGGCCGCCCGACGACGCGTCATTCGGTGTGCTCAGTCCCGTCCCCGGGGAGCCGGACCGGGCTCCGGGCCCTCGTCCTCCTCGAGTTCCGCGGGCTCCTCGGCGTCGGTCCAGACGATGCCGTCCTCGATGTCGATGTCGACCAGTTCCACGCCCTCCAGCGCGGCCAGCCGCTCGTCGGCGTCGGTGACGCCCTCGCTGTCCACGGACGACGCACGTGCGAAGTACTCGCGTGCGTCCTCCTCACGGCCGAGCTCCTCCAGGACGTCGGCGTAGGCGTAGAAGAGGCGGGCCACCCAGGGACGGGCACGCCGCTCCTTCAGCTCGGGCACCTGGAGTTCGGCCAGCGCCGCCTTCGTGTCGCCCATGTCGCGACGCGCACCCGCCGCGACGATGCGCAGCTCGATGCGGTCGGCGGCGTCGAGCTGCTCGGCCGCCGGGTCGTGGGCGATCTCCAAGGCACGCTCGGGGCGACCGAGACCGCGCTCGCTGTCGGCCATGATGGCCAGGAAGTTGTCCCGGCCGCTCATCCGCCGTGCGGCGCGCAGGTCCGAGAGCGCCTCCTGCCACTTGCCGACGGTGTAGGCGGCCACGCCGGAGGCCTCGCGCACGCTGGGCAGCCGCGACGCCTTGCGACGGGCGTAGACGGCGTGCGCGTAGGCGCGCTCGGGGTCCTCGTCGACGAACATGCCGGCGGCCACGATGTGCTTGCCGACGAGTTCGGCCAGCGACTTCGGCAGGGAGTTGAGGTCGCGCTTGGTGTCCGGGTCCACCTGAGAGAAGCTGACCTCGTCCGGCAGCGGAGGGGCGACGTCCGCGGGGTCGCGGTCCTCCCGGGGACGCCGCCTCTCGCGGTCGTCGCGGAAACCGCCACCACCGCGACGGTCATCGCGGAAACCGCCACGGCCGCCCCGGTCGTCACGGCCCTGGAAGCCCCCGCGGTTGTCGCGGCGGTCGTCCCGCCCGCGAGGTCCGCCGCGGTCGTCCCGGCGGTCACGGTCATCCCGGCCACGGAACCCACCACGGTCATCGCGGCCACGAGCGCCGCCACGGTCGTCACGGCGGTCGAACCCGCCACGGTCGTCCCGACGCGGGGAGCCACCACGGTCGTTCCGGCCGGCGGCCCCACCGCGGTCGTCACGACGATCGTCACGGCCACGGGGCACACCGCGGTCGTCACGGCGGTCGAACCCGCCACGGCGCTCTTCGCGCCCGCGGTCATCGCGGAAACCGCCGCCACCGCGACGGTCGTCACGACCACGGCCACCCCGGTCATCGCGACCCTGGTACCCGCCTCGGTCGTCCCGACCGCGGGGTCCGCCGCGGTCGTCCCGGCGGTCACGGTCATCCCGGCCACGGAACCCACCACGGTCATCCCGGCCACGGCCACGATCACCTCCGCGGTCTCTGTCGTCTCTGCCACCGCCGTAGCCGGACCGGGAGCGGGGTGCTTCGCCTCGTCCCCGACCGCCGGGTGCCCCGGAGCGGCCACCGCTACGGTCGTTAGCTCCGGAGTCCTCGCGGTCTCCCGATCGGCTGTCCTCAGTCATCCAACCCGTCCGTCAACATTCAAAAGCGCTGCCACCTTGACTGGGAGCAGCGCGTCATAGTATTCGTCCCCCCAGCTTACGACATGGCGCAGCTCCTCACCGCCACACTGCCAGTGGGGACTCTCTCCGCAGGAGGCCGCGCCGGTCGACGCCGGTTGTCCACAGGGCGGCCACCAGCCCCTGGCGGACCCACCCACACCCACGATCCAATGGAAACCGGGGGGACCCCACCCCCCGCAACACCCCCACACCACCCACCATTCACAAACGCACAAACCCGGGCACAAAAAAAAGGGGGAGAAGACCAAAAAGCCCTCTCCCCCTTCAACGAAAAACCGTGGCAGCAACCTACTCTCCCACCCCACCACAGGGCAGTACCATCAGCGCAAGGAGACTTAACGACCGGGTTCGGAATGAGACCGGGTGTGACCCTCCCACCATAACCACCACGGAAACCAACACCCACCACACACCACACTCAACCCACCACAACAGCAGGGAGCACAGTCCACGACAGGAAAACCATGTGAACAGTGAAAAATGCGCGAGCAACCAATTATCTGCAGCGGACAAGCCCTCGGCCTATTAGTACCGGTCAGCTCCACCCCTCACAGGGCTTCCACACCCGGCCTATCAACCCCGTCGTCTACAGGGAGCCTTACCCTCTCAAAGGAGGCAGGAGACCTCATCTCGAAGCAAGCTTCCCGCTTAGATGCTTTCAGCGGTTATCCCTCCCGAACGTAGCAAACCAGCCATGCCCTTGGCAGGACAACTGGCACACCAGAGGTTCGTCCGTCCCGGTCCTCTCGTACTAGGGACAGCCCTTCTCAAGTCTCCAACGCGCACAGCGGATAGGGACCGAACTGTCTCACGACGTTCTAAACCCAGCTCGCGTGCCGCTTTAATGGGCGAACAGCCCAACCCTTGGGACCAACTCCAGCCCCAGGATGCGACGAGCCGACATCGAGGTGCCAAACCATCCCGTCGATATGGACTCTTGGGGAAGATCAGCCTGTTATCCCCGGGGTACCTTTTAGCCGTTGAGCGACACCGCTTCCACACGCCGGTGCCGGATCACTAGTCCCAGCTTTCGCTCCTGCTCGACACGTCCGTCTCACAGTCAAGCTCCCTTGTGCACTTACACTCAACACCTGATTACCAACCAGGCTGAGGGAACCTTTGGGCGCCTCCGTTACTCTTTGGGAGGCAACCGCCCCAGTTAAACTACCCACCAGACACTGTCCCCGAACCGGATCACGGTCCAAAGTTAGATGCCCGAAACAGTCAGAGTGGTATTTCACCAACGCCTCCACCGCCACTAGCGTGACAGTCTCACAGGCTCCCACCTATCCTACACAAACCATCCCAAACACCAATGTCAAGCTATAGTGAAGGTCCCGGGGTCTTTCCGTCCTGCTGCGCGAAACGAGCATCTTTACTCGTAGTGCAATTTCACCGGGCCCATGGTTGAGACAGTGGGGAAGTCGTTACGCCATTCGTGCAGGTCGGAACTTACCCGACAAGGAATTTCGCTACCTTAGGATGGTTATAGTTACCACCGCCGTTTACTGGCGCTTAGATTCCCAGCTTCGCAGGCCGAAACCCACTAACCAGTCCTCTTAACGTTCCAGCACCGGGCAGGCGTCAGTCCGTATACAGCGTCTTACGACTTCGCACGGACCTGTGTTTTTAATAAACAGTCGCTTCCCCCCGCTATCTGCGACCCCACCCAGCTCAAGACGCAAAGGTCCATCACCAGACAGGGCTCCCCTTCTCCCAAAGTTACGGGGACAATTTGCCGAGTTCCTTAACCATGGTTCACCCGAACGCCTCGGTATTCTCTACCTGACCACCTGCGTCGGTTTAGGGTACTGGCCACACACGAACTCGCTAGAGGCTTTTCTCGACAGCATGGGATCACTCACTTCACCAAAAACGGCTCGGCATCACGTCTCAGCCCTCGTGGTGTGCGGATTTGCCAACACACCGGCCTACACGCTTACCCCCGGACAACCACCGCCGGGTAGAGCTACCCTCCTGCGTCACCCCATCACTTACCTACTACAACATCGGTTCCCAGACCAGCTCAGAGGCCGTCCCCGAAGGGACCACCAAGAGCCGGCGTGGTTAGCATCCGTCGCCTCGATACTGGACGCTCGTGCACGGGTACGGGAATATCAACCCGTTATCCATCGACTACGCCTGTCGGCCTCGCCTTAGGTCCAGACTCACCCTGGGCGGATTAACCTGCCCCAGGAACCCTTAGTCAATCGGCGGCAACGTTTCTCACGTTGCTTTCGCTACTCATGCCTGCATTCTCACTCGCACACCCTCCACCACACGATCACTCGGCAGCTTCCCCGGATGCACGACGCTCCCCTACCAACCCAGAAACAAGTCCTGGGCTTCACAGCTTCGGCGGTGTACTTAAGCCCCGCTACATTATCGGCGCAGAACCACTTGACCAGTGAGCTATTACGCACTCTTTAAAGGATGGCTGCTTCTAAGCCAACCTCCTGGTTGTCTCAGCAACTCCACAACCTTTCCCACTTAGCACACGCTTAGGGGCCTTAGCTGATGATCTGGGCTGTTTCCCTCTCGACTACGAAGCTTATCCCCCGCAGTCTCACTGCCACGCTTCACTTAACCGGCATTCGGAGTTTGTCTGACGTCAGTAACCTTGTCGGGCCCATCAGCCAAACAGTAGCTCTACCTCCAGCAAGAAACACGTGACGCTGCACCTAAATGCATTTCGGGGAGAACCAGCTATCACGGAGTTTGATTGGCCTTTCACCCCTACCCACACCTCATCCCCCAGGTTTTCAACCCTGGTGGGTTCGGGCCTCCACGAGGTCTTACCCCCGCTTCACCCTGGACATGGGTAGATCACTCCGCTTCGGGTCCACAGCATGCGACTCAATCGCCCTATTCAGACTCGGTTTCCCTACGGCTACCCCACACGGGTTAACCTCGCCACACACCATGACTCGCAGGCTCATTCTTCAAAAGGCACGCCATCACCAAAGACAAGCTTCAGCTCTGACGGCTTGACAGCACACGGTTTCAGGTACTATTTCACGACCCCTCACCGGGGCACTTTTCACCTTTCCCTCACGGTACTAGTGCACTATCGGTCATCAGGACGTATTTTGGCTTAGCAGGTGGTCCTGCCAGATTCACACGGAATTTCACGGGCTCCGCGCTACTCGGGAACACACCAACACCTAGCCGGCAACTTCGTCTACGGGACTCTCACCCACTACGGTTCCGCTTCCCAACGGATTCAACTATCACCAGCATCAGCGCTCCGGGCCGACAGACCCGAACAGATGCGCCCCACAACCCCGCACACGCAACGACTGCCGTCTATCACACGCATACGGTTTAGCCTCTTCCCCGTTCGCTCACCACTACTAGGGGAATCACTGTTGTTTACTCTTCCTACGGGTACTGAGATGTTTCACTTCCCCGCGTCACCACCAACCACCCTATACATTCAGGTGGCGGCAACCCGACACAACTCGGGCTAGGTTTCCCCATTCGGACACCCACGGATCAAAGCTCGGTTGACAGCTCCCCGTGGCCTATCGCGGCCTCCCACGTCCTTCATCGGCGCCTGATGCCAAGGCATCCACCGTGTGCCACTATCACTTGGCCACTACAGATAATAAGATGCTCGCGCACACTATTCACAAATCAAAACACCAACCGCACACCCCGACACCACTCACACCACCAGGATCCTCGTCCTGGAGACATCTGAGAGTTCTCAGAGGCGGTCCGCGGGAAACAACACCGGCCACCAACCCCCTGCAAGAGAGAGCCAGCAGCCAGAGGTTGCTTCCTCAGACACCCAACAGCGCGCCCCCTGGTGCTTCTAGTCACCAGGAGTAAAGTTCGTTTTCTTCAAACCATTCCCGTTACCAGTACCCACTGGGTACCGGCCGGGTCCACTTTCGAGTCCGGTCGGCGTAGGAAATGCCGACCTTCAAAAGACTCCTTAGAAAGGAGGTGATCCAGCCGCACCTTCCGGTACGGCTACCTTGTTACGACTTCGTCCCAATCGCCAGCCCCACCTTCACTCATTCCCTCCCCGAAGGGTTAGGCCACAAGTTTCGGGTGTTGCCGACTTTCATGACGTGACGGGCGGTGTGTACAAGGCCCGGGAACGTATTCACCGCGGCGTTGCTGATCCGCGATTACTAGCGACTCCACCTTCATGGGGTCGAGTTGCAGACCCCAATCCGAACTGAGACCGGCTTTTAGGGATTCGCTCCACCTTACGGTATCGCACGCCCATTGTACCGGCCATTGTAGCATGTTTGCAGCCCAAGACATAAGGGGCATGATGACTTGACGTCGTCCCCACCTTCCTCCGAGTTGACCCCGGCAGTCTCCCATGAGTCCCCACCATTACGTGCTGGCAACATGGAATAAGGGTTGCGCTCGTTGCGGGACTTAACCCAACATCTCACGACACGAGCTGACGACAGCCATGCACCACCTGTCACCCACCAACTAAATGACCCCACATCTCTGCAGGTCCACGGGTGATGTCAAACCTTGGTAAGGTTCTTCGCGTTGCGTCGAATTAAGCAACATGCTCCGCCGCTTGTGCGGGCCCCCGTCAATTCCTTTGAGTTTTAGCCTTGCGGCCGTACTCCCCAGGCGGGGCGCTTAATGCGTTAGCTACGGCGCGGAAACCGTGGAAAGTCCCCACACCTAGCGCCCAACGTTTACGGCATGGACTACCAGGGTATCTAATCCTGTTCGCTCCCCATGCTTTCGCTCCTCAGCGTCAGGTAAGGCCCAGAGACCCGCCTTCGCCACCGGTGTTCCTCCTGATATCTGCGCATTTCACCGCTACACCAGGAATTCCAGTCTCCCCTACCTACCTCTAGCATGCCCGTATCCACTGCAGAACCGGAGTTAAGCCCCGGTCTTTCACAGCAGACGCGACACGCCGCCTACGAGCTCTTTACGCCCAATAATTCCGGACAACGCTCGGACCCTACGTATTACCGCGGCTGCTGGCACGTAGTTAGCCGGTCCTTATTCCCCACCTACCGTCAACCCCCAGAGAACTGGGAGCCTGCGTTGGTGGTAAAAGAGGTTTACAACCCGAAGGCCGTCATCCCCCACGCGGCGTCGCTGCGTCAGGCTTTCGCCCATTGCGCAATATTCCCCACTGCTGCCTCCCGCAGGAGTCTGGGCCGTGTCTCAGTCCCAGTGTGGCCGGTCGCCCTCTCAGGCCGGCTACCCGTAATCGCCTTGGTAGGCCTTTACCCCACCAACTAGCTGATAGGCCGCGAGCCCATCCCCGACCGAAAAACTTTCCACCCGCCACCATGAGGTGACAGGTCGTATCCGGTATTAGACGGCGTTTCCACCGCTTATCCCGGAGTCAGGGGCAGGTTGCTCACGTGTTACTCACCCGTTCGCCGCTCGTGTACCCCGAAGGGCCTTACCGCTCGACTTGCATGTGTTAAGCACGCCGCCAGCGTTCGTCCTGAGCCAGGATCAAACTCTCCATAAAGGTCATACAACCCTGACCCGGCCACCCTAGGGGGCCTGGGCGGGTAAACCTAGAAGTAATCCTGACCGACCATCTTCCGATGGCCAATCAAAGGAACCCTTCACACCGAAGTGTGACGGGGCCAAAACAAACATGGCTTAAAGAAAATCAAACACGCGCTGTTGAGTTCTCAAGAAACAACCGCTCATCCCGTACAAGCCCCGGATCTTTCCAATCCGGCCGCTCTTCCGTGGAAGGCTGGTCTGCGTTTCCACCGCGTGAGCGGCTTCTTCGCTGTGTTGTGTCTTTACTTTATCAGGTGTTCCGTGCCCCGCCAAATCGGCGGTTTCGGAGCAATTGATCGGGGTAAAGCCCGTTCCGCTTCTCCGACCTGGCGAATTCGCCCGGCGTTCGAAGCAACTCCCCGAGCCTACCGGAACCGAATCAGTGCTCGGACCGGTGTTGCTGGAAAAGTGTCTGAGTGTCGCGACACGATCGAATGGATCAAGTTCCCATCCGGTCGAGGTCCGGTTCTGAGTCGACTCGGAGAGCCGCTCGCCGTCCCTTGGCGACTCGACCTACTTTAGGCGTCCTGGGAGCAGACGTCAAGTCAGAGCCCGGAGCGGGGCTGCTCCCCGCGATCCGGGACTTCGGCGCCCGTGGCGGGCGGCTTCTCGCTCTCCTGACGGGCGCGATCCTCGGGGGTCGCGGGTCCGCGTCGGCTCTCGTTGTGTTCCAACCAGCGTCTTTCCCTCAGGATTCCCCCTCGAAACACGCAAGTCACAGCAAAGTCCTCGCCGGCGGCCCGGTCCTGGGCCCCTTCCTGAGCCCGTTCTTGCCGTGCCCGTCCCCGTTGGAGCCCGCCACGCCCATCCCCGAGCACGCCTCCGAAGGCGACGCACGTGCGTCGGGAACCGCCCTGTTTCCGGACGACGGCGGGGTCGGTGCACCCGTGGCGCACCGACCCCGCCGGCCGGTCGAGCGTTCGCTCCGTGTCAGCCCGTGAGGACGACCCCGCCGATGTTGCGCTTGCCCTTGCGCAGCACCACGAAGCGCTCCTGGAGCACGTCCTCGCTGCCCACGCGCGCCTCGACGTCGGTGACCTTGACGTTGTTCACGTAGGCACCGCCCTCCTGGATGGCCCGGCGGGCAGCGGACTTGCTCGGGGTGAGACCGCACTGGGCGAACAGGTCGGCGATCGACGGCAGGTCCGCCACCGACCCGTCGTGCTCGGTCCGGGGCACCTCGGCCAGGGCCGCGTCCAGCGTGCGCCCGTCCAGTTCGGACAGGTCCGCACGCCCGAACAGGGCCAGGCTGGCCTCGACGGCCTTGCGGCACTCCTCCTCGCCGTGCACCAGAGTGGTGAGCTCCTCAGCCAGCGCACGCTGGGCGGCACGGGCCTGCGGGCGCTCCTGCGTCTGGCGCTCCAGGTCCGCGATCTCGGACTCGCCGAGGAAGCTGAACACCTTCAGATAGCGCACGACATCACGGTCGTCGGCGTTGAACCAGAACTGGTAGAAGGCGTACGGCGAGGTCAGCTCGGGGTCGAGCCAGACGGTGCCCGTCTCGGTCTTGCCGAACTTGGTGCCGTCGGCCTTGGTGAGCAGGTTCGTGGTCAGCGCGTGCGCCTGCCCGTGCGGCCGGTTGCCGTCCATCCGGCGGACCAGGTCCAGGCCCGCGGTGATGTTGCCCCACTGGTCCGAGCCGCCGGTCTGCAGGGTGCACCCGAAGCGCCGGTAGAGCTGGACGTAGTCGTAGGACTGCAGCAGCACGTAGCTGAACTCGGTGTAGCTCATGCCCTCGCCGTCCAGGCGGCTGCGCACGGTCTCACGGGCGAGCATCTGGTTGATGCTGAAGTGCTTGCCCACGTCGCGCAGGAGCTCGATGGCGTTGATCTCACCGAGCCACTCGCGGTTGTTTGCCAGGATCGCGTCGGTGGGTGCCGCGTGCTCGCCCTCCGGCGCGAAGCGCAGGAACCTCGACAGCTGTCCGGCCAGGTTGCCGACCCATCCCTCGACCGTGTCCACCGAGTTCATCTGGCGCTCGGCCGACGGCTTGGGGTCCCCGATGAGCCCGGTACCGCCGCCGACCAGGGCGATCGGTCGGTGTCCGGCCTGCTGGAAGCGGGCCAGGGTGAGGATCTGGGTGAGGTGGCCGACGTGCAGGCTGCCCGCCGTGGGGTCGAATCCGCAATACAGGGTGATCGGACCATCGGCGAGCGACTTGCGGAGTGCGTCAATGTCGGTCGTCTGCGCGACCAGGCCGCGCCACTGGAGTTCGTCGATGATGTCGGTCACTGTGTTGCTCTCTGTCGTGTAGGCGGGCCCGCGGCCCGATCTGCCTTGCAGTCTAGGTCGGCTGCCACGGCGGATCACCCGGTTTTCCTCCACGCTATCGGCTGCCCCGAACGCTGGTCACACGCGCGCCGCCACACCGGGCACGACCGTGCCCGGGCACCTCCGGAACTCCTGGGCGCTGGGGCCTTGACGCACCTTGGCTAATAGGCATAGCTTTTTGGCTATAAGGCTTAACCAAGACTGAGGAGGCCCCCATGCACCACCTCGACCGCCCCCAGGGCCGGATCGCCTACGACCTCTTCGGAGCCGGGAACGGCGGAAGGCTGGTGGTCTGTGTTCCGGGCATGTTCGACCACCGCGCCTCCTTCCGCTTCGTGGCCGAACGGCTGGCCGACGCCGGACACCGGGTGGCCGTGATGGACCTGCGGGGGCACGGTGACAGCGACACCACGTTCGAGGCCTACACCAACCGCGCCGCCGCCACCGACGCCATCGCCCTGGCCGAGGGGCTCGACGGTCGCGACGTGGTCATGGTGGGCAACTCCTTCGGCGGAGCGGCCGTCACCATCGCCGCCCTGGAGCGCCCGGACCTCGTCGCCGGTGTCGTCCTGATCAGCCCGTTCCTGCGCACCGCCCCCACCGGCCCCGCCATGAAGCTGCTCCAGCGACTCCTCGTCGCCCGCCCCTGGGCGCCGTGGACCGTGGCCGCCTTCTACGCCAGCCTCCACAAGGGACGCGTTCCCGAGGGGCACCGGGAGCAGAAGGCCCGCATCGTGGCGATGCTGCGCCCCGCCGACCGCTTCCGGGCGGTGCGGGCGACCATCTTCGGGCCCAACGAAGAGGTGCTGACGGCGCCCGGTCTCAGGGCGAAGGCCCTGGTCATGGTGGGCGAACAGGACCCCGACTGGGCGGACCCGCGAGCGGAGGCGGAGTGGGCGGCCTCGGTGATCGACGGTGCGGTCGAGATGGTCCCCGAGAGCGGGCACTACGCGCAGTCCCAGCGGCCCGACGTGGTCGCCGCCGGCGTGCTGCGGCTGATCGCGGAGGTCGGTGCCGATGCCTAGGGCGGGTCTCAGTCCGCGCGTGGTGGCCGAGGAGGCCGCGCGGCTCTGCGACGAGGAGGGGTTCGACGCGCTGACGCTGTCCTCGCTCGCCAAGCGTGTGGGGGTGGCCGCACCGAGCCTGTACAAACACGTCGACGGGTTGGCGGCCCTGCGGCGCGAGGTCGCCCTCATGGGCATGGCCGAACTGGCCGAGGTACTGCGCGAAGCCGCCGTCGGACGGTCCGGGGCACCGGCGCTGCGGGCGGCGGCCGACGCCTACCGCGGCTACGCCCGCGCGCGCCCCGGTCGCTACGCCGCCCTCCAACACGCCCCCGGGGCCGACGACGCGGAGGCCCAGCGGGTCGCCGCCGCCCCGGTCTCGGTACTGGCGGCCGTGCTGCGCGGTTTCGGGATCGGGGACGACCAGGCCGTTCACGCGATCCGGGCACTGCGCAGTGCGCTGCACGGGTTCGTCCACCTGGAGGCCAACGGCGGGTTCCGGTTGCCTGAGGACCTGGACGAGAGCTACCGGCTGCTGGTGGAGGGATTCGTCCGCGCCTTCGAGAGTTGGCCGGCGGCGCGGCACGGACCGGGGGCGGCTGAGGCCGAAGAGAGCGACCGGTAGACGGGGCACTCCATCGACGAAGCAGACGAAAGAGGGACTCATGCTGGCCGGACACTTCGGCATCGCGGGCATGGTGAAGGCGTGGCGGCCGGCCCTGCCCATGGGCGCGCTGCTCGTCGCCGCCCAACTCCCCGACCTGCTCTTCCTCCCCCTCGCCCTCACCGGCGTCGAGCGCATGGAGCCCGCCGAGCCCGGCCTGTCGGGCTACGGATCGATGTGGATCACCGCGCCCTTCACCCACGCGCTGGTGAGCAATGTGGTGCTGGCCACCCTGGTGGGCGCGCTGGTGCACCTGTTCCTGCGTGATCGGTGGGGACGCGACGCGGGTGCGGTCCTGGCAGCGGTGGTGTTCAGCCACTGGCTACTGGACCTGGTCGTGCACCGACCCGACATCGCGGTCCTTCCGGGCGGCGCGGGCGGCCTGCCGTCGCTCGGGCTCGGGCTGTGGGAGTTCCCCCTGGTGACGGCGGTGGTCGAGGGGCTGCTCGTGGTGGCGGGCTCCGCGCTCTACACCTGGCGCACGTTCCGGGACACGCCGAACCGCGGCCGGGCCTGGGCCTACAGCGCGGGAATCACACTGCTCCTGGTCGGATCGCTGGTCCTCGACCTCACCTCGTGAACGATTCGGTGCGGTGACGATGCCCTGACCCCGAGCACGGTTTCGGTGATCAGTGGTCATGGTCCAAGCTTGAGGTGCCGGAACGGCCCCCGCCCGCGCGGATCGCACAGCAGTGTTGGAGTCCTCCATGCCCAAGAAGCCATCCCCCAGAGGCGCCAGCCTCGCCGCCACCGCGGTCGGTGTCCTCGCCGTCGCCGCGTTCGTCCTCTACCAACTGGGCGTCATCGACCTGGAGGGCCTGGACGCCTCGGGCGGGGACGCCGCGTCCAACGACGCCGCGGCCTCGGCCTCCGACACCGACCAGGCGTCGGCGTGGTTGGACGAGATCCGCATCGAGGACGAGAACGACCCGCCCGGCTACGACCGGGCGATGTTCCCGCACTGGAGCACGGTCGAGAGCGGGTGCAACACCCGGGAGACCGTTCTGGCCCGCGACGGCCAGGACGTGGAGGCGGACGACGAGTGCCGGGCGGTGTCGGGCACCTGGAACAGCGTCTACGACGGTGAGAGCTTCACCGACTCCGGTGACCTGGACATCGACCACATGGTGCCGCTCAAAGAGGGCTGGCGCTCGGGCGCGCACGCCTGGAGCACCGAGCAACGGGAGCAGTTCGCCAACGACCTGGAGCGCTCTCCCCAGCTGTGGGCGGTGAGCGCGTCCAGCAACCGGTCCAAGGGTGATTCCGACCCCTCGGACTGGATGCCGCCGAGCGAGGACTTCCACTGCGAGTACGTGGCGGCATGGATCGAGGTCAAGCACGAGTGGGACCTGACCGTGGACCCCGACGAGGAGACGGCGCTGCGCGAGGTGCTCGCCGGCTGCTGAGCCCCCGTACGTCGCCGGACCGGGTCGCGCACGCCTGACCGGCCCGGCGGCGACCGTCCAGGGACGGCAGAGGGACGGACTCGCGTGTGCGACCCGGCGTGCCACGGCCCCGGCCGTCACGGGCCGGGGCCGACCCGTGAGAGGGTCACTCCGGCGTGATCCCGCGGGCGGTGGCCAGGAGTTCCTCCGCGCCGAGGAGCCCGAAGGCGTCACGGACCTCCACCGCCACCCCGGCTTCGGGACACCAGAAGGCCTCCGTCTCGCCCCGCAGACCCTCGACCCCGTTGTTGTCGAACGCGCTGAGGTCCCAGGTGTCCGGTGAGCGCTCGTGGTACTCCGTCAGGAACTCGCGCACGGCGGGCAGGTCGGTGAGCCGTGGGCCGCGCAGGACGAGGACCTGGAGGACGACCTGCGCTCCCCCGCCCTCCAGGCTCCGCTCCCACACCCGCGTGGAGAAGGACACGTCCTCCCATTCGTAGGCGAAGTCCGCGACCTCGGTCCGATCGTCGATCTGGTCGGGCAGGTGCCCGATGGCGAAGCCGTCCAACTCTCCCCCTCGTGGGTCGGTGGCGACCGCGGCCGCCGTGAGTACGAACACGAGCGCGGTGGCCAACGCCACCATGGCCCACCGGACAACGAACATGGTCACCCCCGACGGTGGTCGCGGGCCCCTCCCGGACCACCTGCCTTCCATGTTCCGCGGAGTCGGAGGCCAGTACCAGAGTGAGCTCCAGCCTGTGGACAACCCTGCTCCGACACACCTCGCCGGGCACCTCAGCGGGGTGGGACGTGGGTGTCGGCGAGGTACTCGGCGATGGCCAGCGCGGAGGTCGCGGCGGGCGAGGGGGCGTTGCGCACGCACACCACACGACCGTGGGCGTCCACCCGGAAGTCGTCCACGAGGGAGCCGTCGCGCCCCAGGGCCTGGGCCCGCACTCCCGCCTGCGCGGGACGCAGGTCCGCGCCGGTGATCTCCGGCAGCAGCCGCCGCGCCTGCCGGGCGAACGCCGTCCGTGACACGGAGACCAGGGACTCGCGCACCCCGGTGCCCCAGTGCCGACGCGCCAGCCGCCAGAAGCCCGGCCAGGCGAGGGTCTGGGCGAACTCGCCCCTCTCCAGGTCCCGGAAGCGGTAGCCCTCGCGCGCCGTGGCGAGTACGGCGTTGGGGCCGGCCATGACCTCCCCGTGGACGTGCCGCGTCAGGTGCACGCCGAGGAAGGGGTACTGGGGGTCGGGCACCGGGTAGATGAGGCCCCGCACGAGGTGGCGGCGTTCCGGGACGAGTTCGTGGTAGTGACCGCGGAAGGGGACGACGCGCGGATCCGGTCCGGCGCCCGCCATCCTGGCGAGCTGGTCGCTCTGCAGGCCGGCGCAGGCCACGAGCCGGTCGAAGCGGTGGACGTGCCGTTCGCCGCGCGGCTCACCGGTCAGCACGCGTACGCCGTCGTCCTCCTGTCGCAGGTCCAGGACGGGGGTATTGAGCAGGACGCGTCCGCCGGAACGGCGAACGTCGTCGGCGAGCTGCTCGGCGACGGCCACGAAGTCGGTGATGGCGGTCGTGGGTGAGTGGAGGGCGGCGACGCCGGCGGCGTGGGGCTCGAGGTCGCGCAGGGCCTCGGGGCCGAGCCGGGTGACGCCGGGGACGCCGTTCTCCTCGGCCCGGCGCTCGATGTCGTCCAGCCGGGCCTCCTCCTCGGTGTCGAGGGCGACGACGACCTTGCCGACCTCGTCGTAGGGGAGCCCGTACTCGGCGCAGTAGTCGCGCAGCAGGCCGACGCCGCGGCGGCAGAGGGTGGCCTTGAGGGATCCGGGCTTGTAGTAGAGGCCGGCGTGGACGACTCCGCTGTTGTGTCCGGTCTGGTGGGCGGCGACCCTGTCCTCCTTCTCCAGAACGGTGACGCGGATGCCGGGGCGTTGGAGGAGGAGCCGGCGGGCCAGGGCGAGGCCGACGATGCCCGCGCCGACGACGCCGATGTGTTCGCTGCTGCGCATGGCCGCACGCTAGCAACCCGGGGGCCGCCCGGGTCGTCCGGGGCACGGTCGGTCGGCGGCCCGGTCGGCCACGGCCGCGGCCGCGTGGTCGAGGTCGGGCCGGGCGGCCTGGGCCGGCGGTCGAGTCGGAGCGGTCGGGGCCGTGGTCGGGCCGGGCGGTCGAGTCCGGGTGGTCAGGGTCGGATACTCGGGGGCGGGGCCGGGGCCGCGCGCGGGTGCCCGGGATCACAACGAGCGCAGGCCCACCAGCACGGCGTGCAGGATGTCCTGGCGCTCCAGTGGCCGGGAGGGTCCGCAGCGCTGGAGGGATCCGTCGGCGATCATCCGCGCGACGATGCTCCTGACCTGGCCCACCGGCAGACGCACCTCCGCCGCGAGTTCGGCGAGGGTGCGGGCGCGCACGGCCCGCAGCAGGATGGTCTCGCGTTCGGGACGGAGCGCTTCGCGTTCCCCGGGCAGCCGGGCGGCGACGAGCAGCGTGAGCATGTCGACGTCGTCCTGGGGTTCGGCCGCGTCCGCCGCGGGACGGTCGACGGTTCCGGCTTCCACGGCGTAGGGCCGCAGGAACCGCTCCGTCTCCTCTTCTTCGGCGACCGTGGGCGGCTCCGGAGACCGGGGCGCCACCGGAGGCGTCGGATCGGGGACGTGGCCGACCACGTGGCGGGCCTCGGCGCCGTCACCTCTCATCGTGCGCCTCCGGTGGTGTGTCGGGTGCGAGGACACGGCCGAAGCCGTCGGGCGGGGTGGGCCAGGCCGTCCCCGGTGCGTCGAGCGGGTTCCGGTGTGCCTGTGGCGGGCCCGGCGGTGCGGGGTCGGGTGGGACCTGTGGTTCGTGCGGCCATCCCGGGTGCCCGGGACCGGGCCGTGTGACCGACGCTTGCGCGCCTGTGGCGGGACCGGTGTCCGAAGGCACCCGTTTGGGCAACGGCGGGCGGGAGTCGGCGGCGGGATCGGGCATCGGCGCCTCGGGGGGTGCCGTCCCTTCGGGACTGGTGGGGTCGTTGTGCGGCACGGGGATCTGGGGGCCGCTGAGGGACACCGGGTGCGGTCCCTCCCCCGGCCACGCGGCGTGGTCCGGACCCTCCTGCGGTCGGTGCGGGCCGCGTCCCCTCGGCGGTCGGGGCTGGGAGAGTGCGACCAGGGCGTCGATATCGCTCTGCTGGGCGGCGTGCCGCGAACCGTTCGGTGTCGGGCCGCCGTCACCGCCCCACGGGCGCGCGGGAGCGGGCCGGTCCTCCGGCCAGGGCGACCGCCCGGGATCCCCCTGGACACCGGCGCCGTCCGGGCCGGGCACGACCGGCCACGGCGGGCCCGTCACCGACACCGGGTGCTGCGGGCCGGTCCTGGACAGCGGTCCCACGCCCTCACCCGGCGCCCCGGGCGGAGCGCCGGGAACACCCTCACCAGGTGGGACGACGGGTGGCTGCGGGCCCGACATCGACACGTCCGCCGGGACGCCGCCCGGACGACCGGCGTACTCCGAACCCCGGGGGTTCTCCGCACGACGCCGACCGATGCCCTGTTGCGGACCCGTCCAGGGCGCCGACCCCGCACCCTCACCGGCGGACCCGAACGGGCCCCCGCCCCGACCACCAGGGCCCACGTGCGGCTGAGGACCGGTCACCGACGCGTCCGGCGGGATTCCCTCCGGGTGCCCCGTGCCCCCCGAAGCCCGGGGAACGCCTCGGTGGTCGGCGCTCTGCTGGGGCCCCGACATCGACACGTCCGGCGGACTTCCACCCGGACGGCCCGCGTTCCCCGGACTCGCGAAGGCGTCCTCGCCACCAGAACCCACGGGCCGCTGGGGACCGGTCACCGACACCGGACGCTGCGGACCCGTCCTGGACACCGGTACCGCACCATCGCCCGGCGTGCCCCAGGGGCCGGGCACACCCTCAGGACCCACGTGCGGCTGGGGACCCGTGACGGGCGTCCGATCCGGCGCGGGCTGCACGGAGGCCTGGGGCCCGCTCGGGGGTTCGGCCCCCGTCCTCGGGTGCGGTCGGGCGTCCGCCGGGTTGGCGCCGCCCGGCCCCGCGGCGGGGACCGCGACGGGGCTCTCCACCGGTTCGAGCAAGGACTCCGGCAGGAGGGCCGTGGCCCTGGTCCCGCCGTAGGAGGAGGGCCTCAGCCACACGCGGATACCGTGCCGCTCGGCCAGTCGGGCCACCACGAACAGGCCCAGGCGGGGGTCCTCCGGCAGCTCCATCACGTCGAACTCCGGCGGCTGGGTGAGCGTGCGCTCGGCGGCCGCGTAGCCGTGCTCGGACATGCCCAGCCCGCGGTCCTCCACCTCCACGGTCAGCCCGCCGACCACCGGGGCGCAGCTGACGTCCACCGGCGCGCCGGCCGGCGAGAACTGGGTGGCGTTCTCCACCAGCTCGGCGAGCAGGTGGACGACGTCGGCGACCGCCTGGCCGTGCATGAGGACACGGGGCGCGGAGGTCAGGCGGACCCGGTCGAAGTCCTCGGTCTCGGCGATGGCGGCGCGCAGCACGTCCACGAGCGGGCGCGGCTGGCGCCACCGGCGCACCGACTGGCCGCCGCCCAGGATGATGAGGTTGTCGGCGTAGCGCCGTGCCCGGGTGGCCAGGTGGTCGAGTCGGAAGAGGCGGCGCAGCGCCTCCGGGTCCTGCTCGTTGTACTCGATCTCGTCGAGCAGGCGCAGCTGCCGCTGGACGAGGTTCTGGTTGCGGAAGGCGATGCCCAGGTAGGCGCGGTTGGCGCCGCGGCGGATCTCCGCCTGGCGCACGGCCGCCTCGACGGCGGTCAGCTGGGCGGAGTCGAAGGCCTCCGCCACCTGCCCGATCTCGTCCCTGCCGATGTCGTCGAGCGGGGGCAGCTCCTCCTGGACGTCGACCTTCTGTCCCCGCTGGGCCCGGTCGACGATGTCGGGCAGGTCGTCGTCGCGGTCCAGGATCTGCGAGCGCAGCCGCACGAGGCGGTCGGTCAGGCGGCGCGAGGACCGGCTGACCACGGCGATGGCGGCCACACCGCCGACGAGCGTGGCCACCGCGGCCGCCACGCCGAGGGTCACGCGCAGCAGTGCGGCGCTCCGGGCCAGGCCGACCGTGCGCTCGGCCTGGGACAGGGCGAGCGCGTCCAGGTCCTGCGCGGAGGCGGCCGAGGACTCGTCCCACGCGGCCGCGTCGACGCCCACCTCCGTGTTCCACTCGGCGTCGGGCTCCCCGACGGGCGGCGGGCCGTCCTCGGGGTCGCGGGCGACGATCGGGGTCCGGGTGACGACCTGGCGGCTGAGCTGCTCGGCCCGCAGCCATTCCCCGCGGCCGGCCAGCGTCTCGTAGCGCCGCTGGAGCCCGGGGTACAGCGTCGGGGCGACCGTGGAGAGCGTGGAGCGGTAGGAGGCGGTGAGGTAGGTGAAGTGCGCGGTCTCCTCGTAGCTCATCTCCCCGCTCGCGATCACCCCGGCGAGCAGCGCGTCGGCCGTGGCGTAGTCGGCGTGGGCGCCCATGAGCTCGCGGGTCAGGACCGCGTCCGTGAGGTTCTCTCCCCCGTCGGTGGTGTGGACGAGGGCGGTGATGGCGGACCGGGTCCCGCCGATCAGGTCGCCGTAGCGCAGGAGCGCCTCGTCCCGGTCGATGGCGAGGTCGTCGACCAGCTCCCGTGTCTCGGCCAGGGCCTCGGGCGCGGCGGCCACGGCGGCGGCGCTGCGGTCGACCTCGTCGTCCTGGGCTCCGCGCAGCCGTTGGGCCAGGTCCGCGGCCTCGGCCAGGGCCGCGTCGGTGCTCTCGCGCTGTTCCCGCAGGTCGGCCGCGGCCTGCTCGCCGGTGTCCTCGTTCTCGCTCCGGCCCATGTGGACCAGGGTGTCGCGGCGTTCGCTCCGCAGTTCGGTCGCGGCCCAGGAGAAGACCTCGGTGCCCTCGGCGGCACGTCCGACGTCGCCCATGAGTTGGACCGCCCGCACGGTGCCGACGGCCGCCACGATGAGCCACAGTGCCAGGAAGCACAGGCTCGGAATCAGCACGATGCGGGTGAGCTGACCGCGGATCGTGGACGAGTGGTCGCGGTTTCTGCGCATGGCCCCTCCAGCCTGAGCGGGTGCCGGGCGCGTCCCCGTAGGGAGGCCCGGAGGCTCGTGGTCGTGACGAGGCTATCGAAAAAACATTGCCGTACGCTGTCAAACAATCACAAGTAGTTATCCGACAGCGGAGACGAAGCCGACGGACCGTGTGTTAGGCGACATCGACACCGCCTCGAACGCGCAGGTCGTACCGCCCGCAACACGAAGGGCCGCCCGTGGGACGGGCGGCCCTCGATGACGTGGGGAGTCGGCGTGTCGCGTTCTCAGGACTCCGGCCGGTGCCGGGAGCCGACGGGCGCCGGAAGCTCCTCCGCGGTCGGCGGCTGCTCCACGCCGAGCGAGTTCAGGACCTCGGCGTAGCGCAGGGCGGCGATCTTGCCGAGCAGGCTGTCGGCACCCAGTGGGGCGCCGAGGCGGGCACCGAACCGTGCGGCCAGGTCCTCCAGTTCCGCGGCGCGCAGCTCCGGGCCCAGCGCGCTGGGCGCGATGACCGGCCGCTGGCAGCCGCCCTGCCGCAGCTGGCCCAGGACCTGCTCGACGGCGGCCGGGTTCTCCAGGTCGGCGGGCAGCACGGTCAGGCCGAGGCGGGCGGCCAGCAGCACCGCGGACACACCGGCGGCACCGGCGGCGGCCTCACCACCGACCGCGCCCACCACGACGCCGTCGGCCATGGTGTTGTTGCGCGCCACCACACTGATCAGGCGCATGCGGTCGGCCCGGACGAACCCGGCCTCGGCCAGGCGCAGGTGCAGGACCTCGGCGAGCATCGGGTGCGGACCCAGGCCCTCGGTGACGCGCACGTCGGCACGGGCGCGGGAGACCGCCGACTCGATGGCGGCGGACATCGCGGCGTGCGGCGCGGTGACCAGGGGGACGACCACTCCGGCCAGGGGGCGGCCCTCGGACCGCTCCAGGCCGGCCAGGGCCTCGTCCAGGGTCTGCTCGTCACCCTCGATGTGGCCGTGGCGGATGGTGACCTCGGGGCGGTAGGCCCGCACCAGGTCGGCCATGCGCTCACCGATCGACCCACCGTCGGCGTCCCTGGCCTGCTCGGCCGTACCGGGGACCGCCATGATCAGTGCGGGCGTCCCGAACCAGTTGTCGAACGACAGGGGGTTGCGGTGTCGGCCCGAACGCCGCTTGGGCAGTTCGCGTGGAGGAAGTCGATCAGAGTTTCGCATACCAGGATTCAGATGAGAGGCGGATGGGGTGCCCAGTTCACAGCTTTGGTCACTGCCGCGACATTGTAGCGTTCAACACCACATTTCCGGGCGCATCCCCCGAACGTATACCCGGGTGCCGCCCCGGCGCGGCGGCGGGGCACCGCCCGGAACGGGTCACCCCGTCATGGCGGGGCTCCGGCTGCGGATGACGTGGGTGACCAGTTCCACCAGCACGTCCCGGCACGAGTCGCGGTCGCGGGCGTCGGCCATCACGACCGGCACCGCGGCCGGGATGTCGAGCGCCTCGCGTACCTCGGCGGCCTCGTAGGGCTCCGAGCCGACGAACCGGTTGACCGCGACGACGAACGGCAGCCCCTGGCGCTCGAAGAAGTCCACCGCGTGGAAGCACGTGTCCAGCCGGCGGGTGTCGGCCAGGACGACGGCGCCCAGGGCGCCCGAGGCGAGTTCGTCCCACATGAACCAGAAGCGGTCCTGCCCCGGCGTGCCGAAGAGGTAGAGGACGATGTCGTCGTTGATCGTGATGCGGCCGAAGTCGAGCGCGACGGTCGTGGTGCTCTTGCTCTCCACCCCGCCCAGGTCGTCCACCCCGTAGCTGGCCTCGGTCATCACCTCCTCCGTGCTCAGCGGGGTGATCTCGCTGACCGAGGCCACCAGGGTGGTCTTGCCGGCGCCGAATCCCCCGGCGACGATGATCTTGACGGCCTGCGGGATCGCCTCCGGCGTTCCCTGGCCGGTCTCAGAGTCTGCGGATGCCATCGAGTACCGCCTGAAGTACTTTCTTCTCGGGGAGTCGGGTCACGGGCACGGCCGCCCGCGTGCGTACGTCGCCCTCGGCGACGAGGTCGCCCAGGAGCACCTTGACGACCGTCAGGGGCATGTCGAGCCGCGCGGAGACCTCCGCGACGGAGATCGGCCTGTGGCACAGCCGCAGGATCTCCTTGTACTCGGGTTCCAGGTGGTGTTCCTCCCGGTCGCCGGCGGCCACCACGATCGTGATCATGTCCAGGGCCGGGCCCGCGGACCGGGGCCGCGTCCGTCCCCTGGTCAGGGTGTAGGGGCGCACCAGGGGTTCGGAGGGCCCGTCCCCCCGTGCCACGCCCGCGGCGGGCCCCTCGGACGTGGGGTGGCCCCCGCCGCGCCGCCGGAAGGGCGCGGGGCGCTCGCGCGCCGCGCCCCCCGCCGCCTCCACCGCTCCGGCCCAGGCGGTTCCCGGCCGTTCCCAGGGGTTCACGACCCCGCACCGCCCATCGCGGTCAGGTGGCCGGCCCGCCGCGGCGCGGCCGTGAGGAACTGGCCCACGCGCTTGACGCGCAGGTTCATCTCGTAGGCGACCAGGCCGACGTCGGCATCCTCGGTCGCCAGCACCGCCAGGCACGCCCCCGTGCCCGCGGCGGTGACGAAGAGATAGGAGTGCTCCATCTCGACCACGGTCTGGCGGACCTCTCCGCCGCCGAAGTGGCGGCCGGTCCCCCGGGCCAGGCTCTGGAAGGCCGACGCCACCGCCGACAGGTGTTCGGCGTCCTGGGAGGAAAGTCCTCGCGAACCGCCCAGAAGCAGGCCGTCCGACGACAGGACGATCGCGTGTGCGGCTCCGACGACCCGGTCCACCAGGTCGTCCAGGAGCCAGTCAAGGTTGTCCGCGGCCCCGCTCATTCCCACCATCTCAGTCGCTCTCTCCCCTGCGGTCATCGGTGCTGGCACCGACCTGGTCACTGCCGTACTCCCGTCCGGTCTCCTCGACGTCCGCGGCGCGCCCCCTCCTGGTGCCCGCGCTGAACGCGTCCATCATCCGGCGCGCCTCCTCAGGACTGCGCTCGGTGGCGTCCGGCCGCTCCCCCGGGTCCGGTTCGACCGGGACCCCGGCGGCGGTGTCGTGCTTGAGCTGGGGCGCGAGGCTCGCCTGGCGTCTGCGGCGCGGCAGCCCGGGCCGGTCCGGGCGGGCGCCGACCCTGCCGGGGAGCGTGGGCTCGGGGGCGTCTCGCGGTGCCGTGGGGGTGTCGGCGGGGGCAGGGGTGTCCGTGGCGGCTCCAAGGGGGTGGGCGCCGGTGTCGGTGGCGAGGTCGGGGACCTGGCGCAGGAGGGGACCGTTGCGGCGCTCCACGGCGGGACCGTCCTCGCCAGGTGCGGGCACCGGGCGCAGCAGGGCGCGCGCACCGCGCGGGGTGTCCTCGGGGGCGAGCACGTCACGGGCCCGGCGCGTGGCGCGCTCCTCGCGGGAGACCTTCTGGTCGAGCAGGTCCCGGCGTGCCAGCGCCGCGATGCGGGGGCGCTCGGTGCCGGGGCCGGGCTGGGCGGCGACGAGCGCCGAGGGGATGAGCACGGCCGCGCGCGTCCCCCCGTAGGGCGAGGGGCGCAGCTGCACCTGGATGTCGTGCTTGGCGGCCAGGCGGGCGACGACGAACAGGCCGAGCTGGGCGTCGGTGCCCGGCACCATGACGTCGAACTCCGGTGCCTCGCTGAGCGTGGTGTTGGCACGGGCCAGGGCGTCCTCGGCCATGCCCAGGCCGCGGTCCTCGATCTCGACGGCCACGCCCTTGGGCACGGTCTCGGTGACGATGGTGACCTCGGTGTGCGGCGGCGAGTAGGCGGTGGCGTTCTCGACCAGCTCGGCGATCATGTGGATGACGTCGGCGACGACGGCTCCGGACAGGGACAGGTCGGGCACCGACACCAGCCGGACCCGGGCGTACTCCTCCGTTTCCGAGATGGCGCCGCGCAGGATGTCGACGATCGGGATGGGGTGGCGCCAGCGGCGGCCGGGCTGGGCGCCGCCGAGGATGATGAGGTTCTCGGCGTGGCGGCGCCCGCGGGTGGCCAGGTGGTCGAGCTGGAAGAGGCTCTCCAACAGGTCGGGGTCCTCCTCCTCGCGCTCCACGCGGTCCAGGAGCTGGATCTGCCGCTGGACGAGCGACTGGTTGCGGTGCGCGATGCCGAGGAAGACGCGGCTGACGCCCGCACGGATGTCGGCCTGCTTGACGGCGGCGCCGACGGCGGTCCGCTGGGCGATGTTGAAGGCGTCGGCGACCTGGCCGACCTCGTCGTCGCCGTGGTCGAGCTGCTTCATCTCGGTGTCGAGGTCGACGCTCTCGCCCGCTTCCAGCCTGCGCACGATGCGCGGCAGGTCGGTGCGGGCGGTGCCCAGGGTGTCGGCGCGCAGCCGCGCCAGCCGGTAGGTGAGTCGGCCGACCGAGTGCGCGGCCACGCCGTAGGCGACGGTGCCCGCGAAGAGCGAGGTGATGCCGCCGCCGAGCGCGAGCGAGAACATCCAGGTGCTGGCGGAGTCGGTGGCGTCCACGACGGAGGCGGCCCGGTCGGCGGTGATGGCGCTCAGGTCGGCGTTGACCGCGTCGGCCGCCTCGCGCCAGCCGTCGAGGCCGGCGGGCGGCGCGGAGCCGCGCTCCACCTCGCCGGTGACCGGGTCCACGGCCACCTCGGCCTCGTGGCGGGCCAGGGTGCCGGCGATGGACAGGGCGTCCTGCCAGGGCTCGCCGGCGGCCAGGGTGAGGGGGTTGGGTCCCCCGTCGGCCTCCTCGACCGCGTCGGTGCCACCGGTGCCGGCCGTGCCCGTGGGATCGGCCGGATCGACCTCGGCGGACGGCGCCGCGTCACCGGTGTGGACGGTCTCGACCCGGTGCCGGGCGTCGGCGGTCAGGGCGGCGATCTCGGTCTGGTCGGTGCGGGTGAGCGTGTCCCTGGCGAGGACGGAACCGATGACGGCGTCGGCGTGGCTGAAGCTCTCCTGTGCCCACATCAGGTCGGTGGTGGCGGAGGCCTCGGCGGAGGCGGTGCCGTCGTCGAGGGCGCGCGCGGTGCCGGCGTAGAGGCGGATGCCCTGGTGGATCGCGGTGGTGTAGGCGAGCAGGGCGGCGTCGGCGTCCCCGGGGGCGGTGAGGTTGTCCGCGCGCAGTTCCGTCACGGCCCCGAGGGAGTCGACGAAGTCGTCGGCCAGCGGGGCGGTGGCGGGGTCGTCCTGGTCACCGAGGTCGTCGGCCAGGGACCGCAGGTCGTCGACGGCGAGGTCGGTGTCGGTTCCCGCCGCGGCCAGCGCGTCGCGGCGGTCGCCGGTGGGCGCGGCCAGGTACTCCGCCCCGATCCGGCGCTCCTCCTGGAGCAGCGTCAGCAGTTCGGCCAGCTCGATGCCGGCCCGGCCCTCGCTCAGCGCGGCGCGCAGCGAGACGGCCTGGGCCAGCGTCGCCGCGCTGATGACGACGAACAGCACCAGGAAGGTGATGCTGGGAATCAGCACGATCCGGTTGAGCTGGGCCCTGATGCCGCGCTTGTTACCCCCCGGCTGCGCCATTGCGTTCCTCCCACGGACTGGTCGCGAGCGCCGGTCGCCGTGGCCGTACCGCGGACTGTCACGGTACGCACAGGAGAGGCCACGTGGTGCCCGCAGATTCTGGACGCTATCGCACTCCCGGCGCGGGTGCGGGGGGATTGGCGAAATGAGGGCGCGCCCGGCGCGGACATGACCGACATGGCCGTCGGGGCGGGCGCCGGGCACGCGTCGGGGGGCCTTGCGCGCGGGCCGGGACACGCGCAGGCGCGCACCCCCGGCGGGGGGTGCGCGCCTGTGCGTCGGTGCGGTCGCGGGCCGGAGGCGGCTCCTATCCGAACGCCTTGCGGTACTCCGCGGCGCCCGCGCGCAGCCGTTCGAGCTGCTCGGCCACGCGCACCGGGGCGGTGCCGCCGCGGCCGGACCGGGAGGCCAGGGAGCCCTCGACGGTGAGGACCTCGCGCACAGCCGGGGTCAGGTGCGGGGAGATCGCCGCGAAGTCCTCGTCGGTCAGGTCGGGCAGGTCGATGCCGCGCTCCTCGCACACCCGCACGCAGGTGCCGGCGATCTCGTGCGCGTCGCGGAAGGGCACGCGCTCGCGGACCAGCCATTCGGCGATGTCGGTGGCCAGGGAGAAGCCCTGCGGCGCCAGTTCGGCCATGCGGTCGGTGTGGAAGGTGAGGGTGGCGACCATCCCGGTCATCGCGGGCAGCAGCAGGTGGAGGGTGTCGACGGCGTCGAAGACCGGCTCCTTGTCCTCCTGCAGGTCGCGGTTGTAGGCGAGCGGGAGCCCCTTGAGGGTGCTCAGCAGGCCGGTGAGGTCGCCGATCAGCCGTCCCGCCTTGCCGCGCGCGAGTTCGGCGACGTCGGGGTTCTTCTTCTGGGGCATGATCGACGAGCCCGTGGAGAAGGCGTCGTCCAGGGTGACGAAGGAGAACTCCTTGGTCGCCCAGAGGATGACCTCCTCCGAGAGGCGGGACAGGTCGACGCCGATCATCGCGGTGACGAACGAGAACTCGGCGACGACGTCACGGGCCGCGGTGCCGTCGATGGAGTTGTCGACGGACTCGGGGAAGCCGAGTTCGGCGGCCACCGCCCGCGGGTCCAGGCCCAGCGAGGACCCGGCCAGCGCGCCCGACCCGTAGGCGGAGACCGCGGCGCGCCGGTCCCAGTCGAGCAGCCGCTCGACGTCGCGCATGATCGGCCAGGCGTGCGCCATGAGCTGGTGGGCCAGCAGGACCGGCTGGGCGTGCTGGAGGTGGGTGCGGCCGGGCATGGCCGCACCCGGGTGCGCCGCGGCCTGGTCGGCGAGCGCCCCGACCAGGTCCAGGAGCTGGTCGGCGATGGCGCGGGCCTCCTCCCGCAGGTACATCCGCACCAGGGTGGCGATCTGGTCGTTGCGCGAGCGCCCGGCGCGCAGCCGCCCGCCCAGGTCGGCTCCGACGCGCTCGATGAAGCCGCGCTCCAGCGCGGTGTGCACGTCCTCGTCCTCCAGGACGGGGGTGAAGGCTCCCGAGGCGACGTCGGTCTCCAGGCGGTCCAGGCCCTCGATCATGCCGTCGAGCTCGTCGGCGGTGAGCAGTCCCGCCCGGTGCAGGGCGCGGGCGTGGGCGCGCGAGCCGGCGATGTCGTGCCGGGCCAGCCGCCAGTCGAAGTGGGTGCTCAGCGAGAGCCGGGCCAGCGCCTGGTCGGGGCCGCCCTCGAAGCGGCCGCCCCACAGGCGCAGGGCCGGGGGCCGGCCCTCGCCTGGCTGGTCGTTGCCGGGCCGGTCGGCCATGGTGGTTCTCCTTCGGTGCTGCGGAACGGTGGACGGGGGGTGGCGGGCGGCGCGGTCGGGCCGCGCCGCCCGGGGAGCGGGGAGTGCGCTAGCGGGTGGCGCGCCGGTCGCGGCTGCCGGCGATCCGGCCCGGCATGGCGAACACGTCGATGAACCCGCGGGCCGCGCTCTGGTCGTAGGTGTCGCCGGTGTCGTAGGTGGCCAGGTCGAAGTCGTAGAGCGCGGTCTCGCTGCGGCGTCCGGTGACGACGGCCCGGCCGCCGTGCAGGACCATGCGGATGTCGCCGCTGACGTGCCGGTTGGCCTCGGCGACGAAGCCCTGGAGGGCGTCCTTGAGAGGGGAGAACCACAGGCCGTCGTAGACGAGTTCGCCCCAGCGCTGGTCGACGCCGCGCTTGTAGCGGGCCAGTTCGCGTTCGACGGTGACGTTCTCCAGTTCCTGGTGGGCGGTGATGAGGGCGATGGCGCCGGGCGCCTCGTAGACCTCGCGGCTCTTGATGCCGACCAGGCGGTCCTCGACCATGTCGATGCGGCCCACGCCGTGGTCGCCGGCGCGGCGGTTCATCTCCTCGATGACCTGGAGCGGGGTGAGCTCGCGGCCGTCGATCGCGGTGGGCACGCCGTCGGCGAAGGTGATGACGAGTTCGTCGGGCTCGCGCGGCTCGGCCGGGTCCCGGGTGTAGTCGTAGACGTCCTCGATGGGGCCGTTCCAGATGTCCTCCAGGAACCCGGTCTCGACGGCGCGCCCGAAGAGGTTCTGGTCGATGGAGTAGGGCGACTTCCTGCTGACGTCGATCGGCAGGCCCTTGTCCTCGGCGAAGGCGATGGCCCGGTCGCGGGTCATGCCGGAGTCGCGGACCGGGGCCAGGACCCTCAGCTCGGGGAAGAGGGCGGCCAGGCCTGCCTCGAAGCGGACCTGGTCGTTGCCCTTGCCCGTGCAGCCGTGGGCGACGTGTGTGGCGCCGTGGTAGCGGGCGGCCTCGGCCAGGTGCTTGACGATGAGCGGGCGCGAGAGCGCCGACACCAGGGGGTAGCGGTCCATGTAGAGGGCGTTGGCGCGGATGGCGGGGACGCAGTACTCCGTGGCGAACTCGTCGCGGGCGTCGGCGACGACGGCCTCCACCGCGCCGCAGTCCAGGGCGCGGCGGCGGACGGCGTCGAGGTCCTCGCCGCCCTGTCCGCAGTCGATGGCCACGGCGACGACCTCGGCACCGGTCTCCTCGGCGATCCAGCCGATGGCGACGGAGGTGTCGAGTCCTCCGGAGTAGGCGAGTACGACGCGCTCGGACATGGTGTTCCCCCTGGGCTGTACGTGTGCTCGGCCGCCCCGCGGTGCGCGGTCCCCTACGGCCTGCGGTCGGCCAGCCGCAGGAGCGCGGCGGCCAGTTCGTCGCCGCCCTGGGGGTCGCGGGCGATCACCATGATGGTGTCGTCGCCCGCGATGGTGCCCAGGATGGCGTGGAAGTCGGTGTGGTCGATGGCCGAGGCCAGGTACTGGGCCGCACCCGGCGGGGTGCGGACGATGACCATATTGGCGGAGGCCTCGGCCGAGACCAGCAGATCCTCGGCCAGCCGGGTGAGTCGCGCGCCCGAGACCTGTTCCAGGTCGAGGGTGTCGGGTCGGGTGCGCTGCAGGCGTTCGCCGCCCTCGCCCGGCAGGACGTAGGCCAGGTGGCCCTCGGCGGTACGGAGCTTGACCGCGCCCAGTTCGTCCAGGTCCCGGGACAGGGTGGCCTGGGTGACCTGGACGCCGGCCTCGGCCAGGCGCTTGGCCAGCTCGCCCTGCGACCGCACGTCCTCGCGGGTGAGGACGTCGCTGATCCTGGCGTGTCTGGCCGCCTTGGTCATCGGCGCCGTTCCACCGCTCTCACTCGTCATCGTCGCTCTGTCCCGGGGTCGTCACTGGCGTCGAGCAGGAAGGCGAGCAGGGCCTTCTGTGCGTGGCGGCGGTTCTCCGCCTCGTCCCAGACCACGCTCTGGGGGCCGTCGATGACGCCCGCGCTGATCTCCTTGCCGCGGTAGGCGGGCAGGCAGTGCAGGACGACCGCCTCGGGGTCGGCGGTGCCCAGGAGCGCCTCGTCGATGATGTAGGGGCGGAAGGGCGCCTCGCGGTCCGCGGCCTGGTCCTCCTGTCCCATGGAGACCCAGGTGTCGGTGGCCAGGACGTCCGCGCCGTCGGCGGCCGCGCGGGGGTCGGTGGTGACGCCGACCGAGCCTCCCGTGCCCTCGGCGATCTCGGCCGCGCGGGCGAGCACGTCGGGGTCGGGGTGGTAGCCCTCGGGCGCGCCGACGCGCACGTGCAGTCCGGCTGTGGCCCCGCCGAGCAGGTAGGAGTGGGCCATGTTGTTGGCGCCGTCGCCGAGGTAGGCGAGGGTGAGCCCGGCCAGGGTGCCCTTGTGCTCGCGGACGGTCTGCAGGTCGGCGAGGATCTGGCAGGGGTGGAACGCGTCGGTGAGCGAGTTGACCACGGGCACGGAGATGTGGTCGGCCAGGGTCCGGATGTCGCTCTGGGCGAAGGTGCGCCAGACCACGGCGGCGACCTGGCGCTCCAGGACGCGGGCGGTGTCGGCCAGGGGCTCGCCGCGGCCCATCTGGGTGGTGGAGGAGTCCAGGACCAGGGGGACCCCGCCGAGGTCGGCCACGCCCACGCTGAAGGACAGCCGCGTGCGGGTGGAGGGCTTGTCGAAGATCAGCGCGACGGTGCGGGGCCCGTCCAGGGGGCGCCGGCCGAAGGGGTCCTTCTTCATGGCGTCCGCGAGATCGAGCACCCGGGCCTGTTCGGCCGGGCTGAGGTCGTCGTCGCGCAGGAAGTGCCGGGTCATGACGTGCTCTCCTTGTTCGCGGCGGCCTCCGCGGCGTCCAGGATGGTCGGCAGGGCCTCGATGAACACCCCGATCTGCTCGGGGGTGATGACCAGGGGCGGGGCGAGCCGGACGGCGTCGGGGGCCACCGCGTTGACGAGGAAGCCGCGGACGGCGGCCTGCTCCTGGACGTGGGCGGAGTGCGGCCCGGTCAGGAGCAGGGCACGCCACAGACCGACGCCGCGCTGGCCCGCCAGGAGGGGGTGGTCGACGCCCTCGATCTGTTCGGCGAGCAGGTCGCCCATGACGGCGGTGTGGGCGAGCAGGCCCTCCTCCTCGATGGTGTCCAGGACGGCGAGCGCGGCGGCGCAGGCGACCGGGTTGCCGCCGAAGGTGGAGCCGTGGTCGCCCTTGTGGAAGGCGTCGGCGTAGCGGCCGAAGCCGACGGTGGCGCCGATCGGCAGGCCGCCGCCGAGGCCCTTGGCGAGGGTGAGGACGTCGGGGCGCACACCCTCGGCCTGGTGGGCGAACCACTGGCCGGTGCGTCCGATGCCGCTCTGGATCTCGTCCAGGACGAAGGCGGCGCCGGTGTCGTCGCAGATCCGGCGGACGCCGGCGAGGTAGCCGTCGTCGGCGGTGACGACCCCGGCCTCGCCCTGGGCGGGTTCGGTGAAGACGGCGACGCAGTTCTGGTCGACCGCGTCGGCCAGGGCGTCCAGGTCGCCGTGGGGGACGAAGCGCACGTCCATCCCGAAGGGGCCGAAGGGCTCGCGGATGGCGTCCTTGCCGGTCAGGGCGAGCGAGCCGGAGGTGCGGCCGTGGAAGCCGTGGGTGGCGGCCACGAAGTAGTGCCGGCCGGGTCCGGCGGCGCGCTTGACCAGTTTGAGGGCGGCCTCGTTGGCCTCGGTGCCGGAGTTGGCGAAGAACACCTTGGCGTCGCCGCCCAGGAGCCCGACGAGGCGCTCGGCCAGCTGGACCTCGCGCTCGTGCACGAAGAGGTTGCTGGTGTGGGCCAGGGTGGCGGCCTGGTGGGCGATGGCCTTGACCAGCGCGGGGTGGCCGTGTCCGAGGCTGGACACGGCGATCCCGGCGATGAGGTCGAGGTACTGGCGCCCGTCCGCGTCGTAGACCTCGCAGCCGCGGCCCAGGGTCAGGGCCACGGGCGGGACGCCGTAGTTGGGCATGAGCGCGGCGGCGAAGCGCTCGCGCAGGTCGCTACTGGTCACTGGGAGCCTCCGGTGGGAGTGTCGGTGCGGTGGTCGGTGGCGCGCCAGGGGCGCGGGTAGTGGCCGTTGCCGGCGAGCAGGGCCGCCTCCAGTTCCTCGTCGGCGACCATGGTGCCCACGCCGCGGTCGGTGAAGACCTCCAGGAGCAGGGAGTGCGGCACGCGGCCGTCGATGATGTGGGCCTGCGGGACGCCGCCCTCGACGGCGGCCAGGCAGGCCTCCATCTTGGGCACCATCCCCGAGGAGAGCGAGGGCAGCAGTGCGCGCAGCTCCTCAACGTTGAGGCGGCTGATGAGGTCGGTGTTGGCGGGGTAGTCGGCGAACAGGCCCTCGACGTCGGTGAGCATGATGAGCTTGCTGGCGCCCAGGGCGACGGCCAGCGCGGCGGCCGCGGTGTCGGCGTTGACGTTGTACACACCGCCGTCGTCGGCGCGGGCGACGCTGGAGACGACGGGGATGCGGCCGTCGGCGATGAGCGCGGCGACGGCACCGGGGCTGACCTCGGTGACCTCGCCGACACGGCCGATGTCGAGGTCCTCGCCGTCGACGGTCACGGTCTTGCGCTCGGCGTACAGGAGGTTGGCGTCCTCCCCGGACATGCCGACCGCGAACGGCCCGTGCTGGTTGACCAGACCGACGATCTCCCGGTTGACCTGGCCGGTCAGCACCATGCGGACGATGTCCATGGCCTCGTCGGTGGTCACCCGCAGCCCGGCGGTGAAGGTGGACTCCACGCCGGCGCGGTCCAGCTGGGCGCTGATCTGGGGGCCGCCGCCGTGGACGACGACGGGGCGCAGGCCCGCGTAGTGCAGGAAGACGATGGACTCGGCGAAGCGGACCCGCAGTTCCTCGCTGATCATGGCGTTGCCGCCGTACTTGACCACGACGGTGCGGCCGTGGAAGCGGGACAGCCAGGGCAGCGCCTCGATGAGGTTCGCGGCCTTGTCGATGGCCTGGGCCTGGTCTGCTGAGGGTGTGTCGGAGCGCGCGATCATGAGCCTTCCGCCCGGTCATGGGAGTGTGCTGGGGTCGAGGGGTCGGCGGCCACCTGGGCCGCCAGGTCGGCGCACACGTCGGTGAGCAGTGCGGCGAACCCCTCCTCGTCGGGGACGGTGCCGGCGGCACCGCTGGCCATGAGCAGCACCGTGTCGTTGGTGGCGCCCAGCGGCGCGAACGCCTTGGCGACGGCCCGGGCGAGCAGGAGCTCGCACTGCGGGCCGGTGAGGTCGGCGTCCGTGGTCAGGACGGCCAGGACGCTGGAGACCGAGGCGTCGGGTCCCTTGGCCATGGCACCGATCGTGTAGCCGTCGCCGCGCCGGAAGACGATCTTGGCGACGGTGTCGGTCGTGCGGAGGGCGTCGGCGGCGGCCAGTCCCCCGCTGCGGGAGGCCTCGGCGAGGGCGTCCGCGGTGCCCTGGCGCAGGGCGTCCAGGGGCGGTCGCGTCCCGGGGTCGCCGCAGGCGCACACGACGATCTCCGCGGCGGAGTCGTCCAGGACGCCCGCGGCGTGCTCCGCCTGCGCGTGCACGTCCTGGAAGCCCAGGGGCCCCGCGGCGGCGTTGGCGCCCCCGGAGGCCAGGACCGCGGCGCGGACGCGGTGGCCCGAGGCGACCTGGCGCGACCACAGGACCGGGGCGGCGGAGTCGTCGCGGGTGAACACCGCGGCGGCGGCCCGGGAGGGGCCGTCGTTGATGACGACGGCCACGTCCCTGGCCCCGTCGTCCCTGGTTCCCGCTGCGACTCCCGCGGCTCTGAAGCCGCGGGGGGCGGTGACACTCACGGTGATGCCTCTCTGTGTTCGGGGCGCTTCACGCCGGGGCCTTCGTCGTCGCTACTGCCTGGCTCGCAGGCTCGCCGGCGGCAGAGACTCCTCCTGCAGGCACCGGCGCGCCCCTCACACCTGTGCCTTCCTTGGGCCGCCGCTCGTGCCCACGCCGTCGCCCACCACCACCCTCAACCGACGCCTGCGGCGCAGTCCTTCCTGCTTCGGCCCGGACAGACCCCCTGTGGCCCCCGCGAGCTGAACCACGTACCTCTCACCCCCTGTGGTCCCCGCGAGCGATCCCGCTGAGCTTCAGCCCCCCGTGGTCGCGGAGAGCGGGACCGCTTCGGCCCGGGGTACCGGTGGGCGGAAACCTCGCTCAGGGGGCGACGGCGGCGAGCGGAAGGCCGGTCTCCTCGGGCAGGCCGAGGGCGACGTTGGTGCTCTGGACGGCGCCGCCGGCGGTGCCCTTGGTGAGGTTGTCCAGGGCGGCGACGACGACCATGCGGCCGGCGTCGGCGTCCACGGTGACCTGGAGGAGGGTGGTGTTGGCGGCCAGCGTCATGGCGGTGCTGGGCCAGGTGCCCTCGGGCAGCAGGCGGGTGAAGGGCTCGTCCGCGTAGGTCGTCTCGTAGGCGGCGCGGACCTGGGCGGGGGTGACGCCGTCCTTGAGGGGGGCGGTGCAGGTGGCGAGGATGCCGCGCGGCAGGGGCGCCAGGACGGGGGTGAAGGACAGCTTGACGGGTTCGCCCGTGACGGAGGTGAGGTTCTGCACGATCTCGGGGTTGTGCCGGTGGGTGCCGCCGACGCCGTAGGGGCTGAGCGCGCCCATGATCTCGCTGCCGATGAGGTTGGGCTTGGGCGCCTTGCCCGCTCCGGAGGTACCGGTGACCGCGACGACGGTCAGGTCGGGCTCGACGAGCTGCTCGGCCAGTCCCGGGAAGAGCGCGAGGGTGGCGACGGTGACGTGGCAGCCGGGGACGGCGACGCGCCGGGCTCCGGCGAGTCGGTCGCGCTGGCCGGGGAGTTCGGGGAGACCATAGGGCCAGGTGCCGGCGTGGGGCGTGCCGTAGAACCGTTCCCAGGCGGAGGCGTCGTTGAGCCGGAAGTCGGCTCCGCAGTCCACGACGAGCACGTCGTCACCGAGCTGCTGGGCGATGTCGGCGGACTGGCCGTGCGGGAGCGCGAGGTAGACGACGTCGTGGCCGCGCAGTTCCTCGACGGTGGTGGGGGCCAGGACGCGGTCGGCGAGCGGCAGCAGGTGCGGCTGGTGCTGGATCAGCGGGGTGCCGGCGTTGCTTCCGGCGGTGAGGGTGCCGATCTCGATCTCGGGGTGGCCGAGCAGCAGGCGGAGCAGCTCGCCTCCCGCGTAGCCGCTGGCTCCGGCGATCGCCGCGCTGTATCCCATGGTGCCGCTCCCCCTCCTGAATCCTGACTGGACTATCATGCATGCCTCTGCAAGTTTATGCAACCAGGATGGTGCGCGCCGCGGCGGGGCGGGGGTGGTGCGGTCAGCGGCCCGCGATGCGGGTGGCCAGCCCGGCGAAGCGGGAGGTGTGGGCCTTGTCCTCGGGCGTGCGGGACTCGCGGCGGTCGGCGGTGCGGTACAGGCCGTAGATCATCTGGGTGCCCACCCAGCGCAGGGGCTCGGGCTCCCAGCCGCGGACCTGGTGGCCCACCCAGGGCAGGCGGGTCAGGTCGGACTCGCGGCCCAGCACCAGGTCGCGCAAGGTGCGCCCGGCCAGGTTGCTGGTGGCCACACCGCTGCCGACGTAGCCGCCGGCCCAGCCCACGCCGGACGCGGTGTCCAGGTGCACGCTGGGGCACCAGTCGCGGGGCACCCCGAGTACACCGGACCAGGCGTGCTCGACCGGGACCTCCGAGGCGTCGGGGAAGAGCCGGACGAGGGCCTGCCACAGCTCCACGATCGCCTGGGGCTGGGTGGCGCCGTCGTCGTCCTGGGCCGAGCCGAAGCGGTAGGGCACACCCCGCCCGCCGATGGCGATGCGGCCGTCGGCGGTGCGCTGGGCGTAGACGTAGGAGTGCGCGGAGTCGCCCAGGACTTCGCGGCCCTCCCAGCCGATCTTCTCCCAGAGTTCGTCGGAGAGCGGCTCGGTGGCGATCATGGAGGAGTTCATCGGCAGCCACTCGCGCTTGTGGCCGCGCAGGGTGGAGGTGAAGCCCTCGGTCGCGCGGATCACGTGCTCGGCGCGCACGGTGCCGTGGTCGGTGACGACCGCGGGGGCGGAGGTGCCCTCGCGGGGGCGGATCTCCTCGACCGCGGTGCCCTCGAAGAGGTCGACGCCGAGCCCCTCCACGACCCGGGCCAGGCCCGTGACGAGCTTGGCGGGGTGCACGCGCGCGGCGTGCGGGGAGTAGGCGGCGGCCACCGCGCCCGCGACGGACAGCCGGGGCTCGTGGTCGGGCTCCAGCAGGTGGACGTCGTCGGGCCAGTAGCCCCACTCCTGCAGGTACTCGATCTCCTCGACCAGGCGGGCGCGCTGGGCCGCGTTGGTGGCGACCAGACGCATGCCGCCCCGCACGATGTCGGCGTCGATGCCCTCGTCCCGGGCCACGGTGGCGACCTCGTCCACGGTGTGCATCATCGCGCGCTGCAGAGCGATCATCGACGACTTGCCATGTGACTGAGCGTAGCGCTCGCGCGAGCCCGCGAACTCGGCCGAGAGCCACCCTCCGTTACGGCCCGAGGCCCCGAAACCGGCGAACTCACGTTCGATGACCGCGATCCGCAGGTCGGGTTCGGCCTTCTTGAGGTAGTAGGCGGTCCACAGGCCGGAGTAGCCCGCGCCGACGACGCACACGTCGTACTCCGCGTCGCCCGGAAGGGGGTCGCGGCGCTCGGGCAGACCGATGTCGCGGAACCAGAAGGAGACACCGCCGTTGGCGAAGCGTGTGGACCGGGGAATCGGCCTCAACTGCGCGGCAGTGGTGAACAGTCTCATCATTCCCCCCGGAACCTCGGTGTCCCCGCGGTCCACCCCGCATGGGACGCGCGAACTCCCGCCAACTTACACGGGAACGGCGGCCCATGTGGCCGTGTCCACGCATTCGGACGGGACCCGCGCGGAGGAATGAGGCAATTCGGCTACCTAGCGTCGCCGGTTCGGATCCGACTCAGTCGCACGCGCTGTCACGCAGCGTACGGGCGATGGCGGCGAGCCGTCGAACGCCGTCGACGCCGAGCGGACCCTGGACGTGCTCGCGCAGTCGGTCGACGTGGTTGGTGCGCACCTCGCGAATGAAGGCCAGGCCCGGTTCGGTCAGGACCGCGTAGACCACGCGGCGGTCCTCGGCGCAGTTGGCCCGCTCCAGGTAGCCCTCGCGTTCGAGGCGGTCGGCGAGCTTGGTGAACCCGCCGGTGCTCAGGCTGACCTCGCGGGCCAGCCGGCTCATGGGCAGCCGGTGCCCTGGCGTGCGCTGGAGTCGGATGAGGACCTCGAACCACGGGCCCGCCATGTCCCTGCCGTCGGGCGTGATCCCGCCCAGCAGCTTGGGCTGGAGCGCGCTCATCGCCTCGTGGACCAGCCCCCAGGCGGTGATGAGGTCGTCGTCGCTGAGCTCGGCCGCTCCCGCGTCCGCCCTCGGCTCGTTCTGCTGCGTCGTCATGGCCGCCCCCGTCACCTGGCGGATACCTCCCGGCACCTCACCCATCCGAAGAATCTTCCCAGCAAATATTACTCGATGGTCGGGAAGCGGGCCATGGACGAAAGATCACACCCGGCGCGCGGAAGCGGGCCGGGTTCGGAGTGCGACGGTGGGAGGAGCGGTTCTCTTTTCTTCGGGTCGGGTCCGGCCACGCCCCCGGCATGGCCGGACCCGACCCGGCGTCAGTACCTGACGGCGGTCGCTCCGTGGCGGGCGGCGACGGCGTCGAGCGCCCCCGCGAGCGTGGAGACCAGGTGGTCGATCTGTTCCCAGGTGATGATCAGCGGCGGCGAGACCAGCAGCGCCCGGGGCACGGGACGCAGGATGACGCCGCGGGCGCGCGCCTCGGCGAACACCTCCGCCGTGGTGATCCCCAGGTCGTCCAGGGCCTCGCCGGTGAGCTCCACCGCCCCCATGACGCCCATTCCGGAGCGCACCTCGGCCACCAGCGGGTGACCGGACAGCGTGCGCAGGGCCGCGTCCAGGTGGCGCTCGACCTCCAGCGACACCGTGAACAGGTCCTCGCGCTCCAGGATGTCCAGGTTGGCCATCGCCGCGGCGCAGCCCGCCGGGTGCCCGGCGTAGGTCGTCCCGTGCATGAACGGGTTGCCCGCCTCGTTCCAGAACGGGTCGGCCACACGGCCGCTGACCACGACCCCGCCCAGCGGAAGGTAGCCGCTGGAGACGCCCTTGGCGAAGACGATCATGTCCGGGCTGACACCGAAGCGCTCGATGCCGAACCAGTTGCCCATCCGTGCGAACCCGCAGATGACGCTGTCGACGACGAAGAGCACTCCGTACTTGTCACAGATCCGGGCGACCTCGGTGAAGTAGTCGTCCTCGGGCAGGAACACCCCTCCGGCACCGATCACGGGCTCGGCGAAGAACGCCGCGACCCGCTCCGGCCCGACCCGGAGAATCTCCGCCTCCAGGGCCGCCGCAGAGTCGTGCGCGACCACGGACGTGTCCTCGATCAGGCGCCCGTAGCCGGTACGGAACCGCTCCATGCCGATGATGCTCGTGCCGAAACCGTTCAGGCCGTGGTAGCCGCCCGTACGGCTGATCAGGTGTGTGCGCTCGGGGCGGCCCAGGACCGCCCAGTACCGCCGCGCCAGCTTGGCGGCGGTGTCGATGGACTCCCCTCCCCCGCAGGTGAGGATCACCCGGGGGTCGACGACCGGGGCGTGCGAGGCCAGCCGCTCGCTCAGGTCCCTGGCCGGAGCGTTGGAGAAGTCCCCGTAGACGGTGTAGGCGTCCAGAGTGGTCATCTGGCGGTAGACCGCGTCCGCGATCTCACGGCGCCCGTGCCCGACGTTGCAGTACCAGAGACTGGCGGTGCCGTCGAGGTAGCGGTCACCGGACTCGTCCCACAGCCATACGCCCTCGCCTCTGGCGACGACGAACTCGGGGCCGCGGGCCACGGCGTTCATATCGCAGAACGTGTGCCACAGGCGGTTGGGCTCCCGGTGGTCCCTGGGAGCGAGCGCGGACGAGACAACCGTTTCGGTCATATGGCGACCTCCGAGCCGTGTCTTGCGCAGCAGCGCAGCGGAAAACTCAGGTTGCCTGCCTCTGCACCGGGCGCCCAGTCCTCAGCAGGTGATTGCAGGCTAAGCTCACGACCGCCCCCGCAGCAAGAGTCAAAACGATCCTTCATGCCCCGAAACCCAAACTTCATGCCGACTACCCTCGGTGAAGCACCGCAAAACCCGGCCTACGCAGCGAAAACGCCCCCAAAAATTCATTGGAGACCAAGGTCAGAGATCGGACCTTTGACGTCTGGCCGGGGGTCGGAGGGGCGCCCGTAGCACGTTCTTCACACACGGCGGCGGGGCCGGTCCCCCCACCTGGGAGACCGGCCCCGCTCGGGTGCCTTGAGCACGGGAACCTTCGGGCCCTACGGTGGGATCGCTCGTCCCTCACGATCCCACCTGCGGACCCTCCAGAACCCCGTCGGCACCCTCCCTGTACCCCTTCGGTCCGGGCGTCGTGTGTCAGCCGCGCAGGGCCGCCCCGGTGCGCTCGGCGGCCAGCGCGACCGCCGCGTCGCGCGCCGCGCCCGCCTCCTCGGCGGTCAGCGTCCGGTCCTCGGCCCGGAACCGCAGGGTGAAGGCGGCCGACTTGCGGCCCTCCCCGACCTGCTCGCCCGTGTAGACGTCGAACAGCCGCACGCTCTCCAGCAGCTCGCCCGCCCCTTCGGCCAGCGCGTCGCCGACGGCGCCCACCGGCACCGACTCGTCCACGACCAGGGCCACGTCCTGGGTGGCCACCGGGTAGGTGGACACCGTGGGAGCGGTGTCGCCGTCCCGGGCGCGCTCGATCCGGTCGAGCTCGACCTCCATGGCGCAGGTCCGCTCGGGCAGGGCGAACGCCTTGACCGTGCGCGGGTGGAGCTCGCCCGCGTGCCCGACGAGCAGGCGCTCGCCGTCCACGCGCACGTACAGCGCGGCGCACCGGCCCGGGTGCCACGGCGCGTGCCGGTCGGCCTCGACCTCCAGCTCGACCCCGGCGGTCCGGGCGATGTCACGGGCGGCCTGGATCGCGTCGGCCCAGGTGGCCGGCCGGCCCGGGCCCCACCAGCCCGCGCGCTCGGCGCTCCCGGCCAGCACGGCGCCCACGCGGCGCGGCTGGTCGGGCACGGCGGCGTCGATCTGGCGCAGCTCCTCGGCGCTGGGGCCGCGGTCCACGGGCAGCAGCGGGGCGCGGGTGGCGCCCGGCTCGGGCCGGTAGACCAGCCCCATCTCGAACAGGGCCACGTCGGTGAACCCCCGGCCCACGTTGCGGGCCAGGGCCTTGAACAGGCCCGGCAGCAGCGTGGTGCGCAGCAGCGGCTCCCGCTCGTTGAGCGGGTTGGCCAGGCGCAGGCTCACCCGGCGCGCGTCGTCCTCCTCCAGTTGGAGCCCGTCGAGGTCGGCCTCGCCCACGAACGGGTAGCTGAGCACCTCGTTGTAGCCGGTGTCGGCCAGCACCCGGCCGAGCGTGCGGCGCAGCCGCTGGCTCGGGGTCAGGCCGCGCCCGGCGGGGGCCCGCGGCGGGATCGAGGGAATGTTCTCGTAGCCCTCGAAGCGGATGACCTCCTCGGCGAGGTCGTTGGGGTCGGTGAGGTCGGGCCGCCAGGTGGGGGGGGTGACCTCCAGGACGGCGTCGCCGCGCACCCCGCAGCCGATCCGCTCCAGCCACGTGCGCGCGGTGCCCTCGGGGTAGTCCACGCCCGCGACGTCGCCCGGGTGGGTGGCGCGCAGGGTGATGGGCTCGCGGGCGGCGGACTCGTCGATGTGGGTGTAGGCCTCCTCGACGCGCGCCCCGCCCAGCTCGGCCAGCAGTTCGACGGCGCGTGTGGCCGCCACGGCCTGCGCGGCGGAGTCGATGCCGCGTTCGAAGCGGCGCGAGGACTCCGAGGACAGCTGGTGGCGGCGCGAGGAGCGAGCGATGTGCATGGCCTCGAAGTGCCCGGCCTCGATCAGCACCGAGGTGCTGGTCAGGGAGATCTCCGTGGTCAGGCCGCCCATGACGCCGGCGATGTTGACCGGTCCGGTCTCGTCGGCGATGACGATGTCGTCGGTGTCCAGGACGCGCTGGACGTGGTCCAGGGTCTCCAGCTTCTCGCCCTGGGCGGCGCGGCGCACCCGCAGGGCGCCCTTGAGCCGGTCGCGGTCCCAGGCGTGCAGCGGCTGGCCGAGTTCGAGCATCACGTAGTTGGTGACGTCGACGGCCAGGGAGATGGGACGCACTCCGCTGTGGGCGAGGCGGCGCTTCATCCACAGCGGGGAGGGCGCGTCGGGGTCGAACCCGGTGACGCCGCGCAGGACGTAGCGGTCGCACACGGCGGGGTCGACCGTGGCGGGGTGGCCCTCGCCCGTGGGCGCGGCGACGTCGAGCCCGGCCGGGTCGCGCAGCTCCACCCCGTACAGGGCGGCGGTGTCGCGGGCCACGCCGCGCATCGACAGCGCGTAGCCGCGGTCGGGCGTGACGGCGATGTCCAGCACGTCCTCGCGCAGGCCCAGCGGGCCGATGGCGTCGTCGCCGACCGCGCCGAAGCCCTCGGGCAGGACCACGATGCCCGCGTGGTCCTCCCACAGGCCCAGCTCGGTGGCGGAGCAGATCATGCCCGCCGACATTCGGCCGTAGGTCTTGCGGGCCCCGATGCTGAACCCGCCGGGGAGCACGCCGCCGGGCAGGACGACCACGACCAGGTCGCCCTCGGAGAAGTTGCGGGCACCGCAGACGATCTCCTGGGGCTCACCGGTGCCGTTGGCCTGTCCGACGTCCACCTTGCAGTGGCGGATGGGCTTCTTGAAGCCTTCGAGCTCCTCGATCTCCAGGACGCGGCCGAAGACGACGGGGCCGGTCAGGTCGGCGCCGAGCTCGTCGACGGTCTCGACCTCCAGACCGGCCAGGGTCAGCTTCGTGGCCAGCTCGCGGGCGGTGACGTCGGCCGGAAGATCGACGTACTCCCGCAGCCAGGAAAGGGGGACGCGCATCAGTTCTCACTCCCGAACGCCGAGGTGAAGCGGATGTCGCCCTCGACCATGTCGTGCATGTCGCGCACCCCGTGCGCGAACATGAGTGTCCGTTCGATTCCCAGGCCGAAGGCCCAGCCGCTGTAGACCTCCGGGTCCACCCCGGCGGCGGTGAGCACGCGCGGGTTGACCACGCCGCAGCCGCCGATCTCGATCCAGCCCTCGCTGGAGCAGGTGCGGCAGGGCGCGTCGGGGTCGCCCACGGACGCGCCCCGGCACACGAAGCACTCCATGTCCACCTCGGCGGACGGTTCGGTGAAGGGGAAGTAGGAGGCGCGGAAGCGGGTGCGCAGGCCCTCGCCGAACATGCCGCCGACGAAGGCGTCGATCGCCCCGCGCAGGTGCGCGAGCGTGATGCCCTTGTCCACGACCAGCCCTTCGAGCTGGTGGAAGACGGGGCTGTGCGTGGCGTCGAGCTCGTCGGTGCGGAACGTCTTGCCCGGCGCGACGACGTAGACGGGCAGCTCGCGGGTGAGCAGCGAGCGCACCTGCACCGGCGAGGTGTGCGTGCGCATGACCAGCCCGGTCTCGCCGCCGTCGGGGCTCTCCACGAAGAACGTGTCCTGCATGGTGCGGGCCGGGTGGTCGGGCAGGAAGTTGAGGGCGTCGAAGTTGAACCACTCCGCCTCGATCTCGGGGCCCTCGGAGACCTCGAAGCCCATGCCGACGAAGATGTCGGCCATGCGCTCGGCCACGGTCGTCAGCGGGTGGCGCGCGCCGCGCGGTGCCCGGTCCCAGGGCAGGGTGACGTCGACCCGCTCCTCCACCAGGACGCGCTCGTCGCGCTCGGCCTCCAGAACGGCCTGGCGGGCCTTGAGGGCCTGCCCGACGTCGCGGCGGGCCCCGCCCACGCGCTTGCCGGCGTCGGCCTTGGCGGCCGGCGGCAGGGCGCCGATCTCCCGGTTGGCCAGGGCCAGCGGGGACCGGTCGGAGGCGTGCGCGAGCCGGACCTCCTTGAGTTCGGCGAGGTCGGCCGCGGCCTCGATGGCGGCCAGGGCCTCCTCGCGCATACGGGCGACCTCGTCGGGGTGGAGGGGGGTCACCTCGACCGGATCGAAGGAATTGTTCGGTGCAGACATGGTTGGTTGCCTCGCCGCCGCACCCCGCGGGGGTGGACGGCAGTCACGGTCCGCGCGGGGCGGACGAAGCCGACAGGACAAGCACAGGCGGGTTGCGGGCGTGCCCGGCACCGGGCCGGGGCACGACACGGGAGCCCACCGGGGCCGAAGGGTCTGAGGGACTCAGACGAACTCGGGTGTCCCGGCGGGCATGGTAAATCGGAACTCGGCGCCGCCGCTGGGGGCGCGTCCGACGGTGATCGTACCGCCGTGGGCCTCGACGAGGCCCTTGACGATGAACAGGCCGAGGCCGGTCCCGCTCCGGCGCTTGCTGCGCCAGAACTGGCGGAAGACGCGCGGAATGGTCTCAGGTGCAATGCCCTGGCCCTCGTCGCGCACCGACACCGCTGCTCCTCCTTCACACGGCTCGATCACGATACTGACAGTACCAGCGCCGTGCCGCACACCGTTTTCGACGAGGTTGAGCAGGATCTGCTCGATCTTGTCGGCGTCCAGCCACAGTTGCGGGAGTTCGCCGCGGGTCTCGACCCGGAAGCGCTCCTCGGGCTCGCCGGCGGCGACGCGGCCGGCCACCACCCGGCGCACGGCCTCGCCGAGGTCGACGACCTGGCGGCGCACCTCCAGACGGCCCGACTCGATCCGGGACACGTCGAGGAGGTCGTGGATGAGGCGGGTGACGCGGTCGGCGTCGGCGTTGACCGTCTCCAGCATGAACAGCTTCTGCTTGTCGGTGAGCCGTTCCCACTTGGCGAGCAGGGTGGAGGTGAAGCCCTTGACGCTGGTCAGGGGCGAGCGCAGTTCGTGGGCGACCTCCGAGACGAGGTCGGCACGGCTGCGTTCGGCCCGGGCGGCGGCGTCGCGCAGCGTGACGACCAGGCGGACGAGTTCGCCGCCGGGCCGGGCCCGGACGTAGCGGGTGGCCACGAGGATCTCGCGCTCGTCGGGCAGGAACAGCGAGCGCTCGGACTGGCGGACGCGGTCCCGGGCCCCGCCGTAGGGGTCGGTCGCCTCCCACCAGTCGTGCCCGTCGAGGCCGACCAGGGGCAGGGCGGTGCGGAAGTCGCGGCCGAGCGCGGACTCGGCGGGGACGCCGGTCAGGTGGGAGGCCACCGCGTTGAACAGCACGACGCGCCCGCGCGCGTCGGCGACCAGGACGCCGTCCGGAAGGTCGTCGGCGTGCAGGGGGCCGCCGCCGAGGTGGCCCGAGGCTCCCTCGACGTCCCACAGGGCGGCCGGCGGCGGGTCGGCCACCGCGTGCACGGGGGCCGTCGGCGGTGCCGGGAGGAAGGGGCCCGCTCCGTCGGCGGCACCGGATACGGCGGGACCGTGCCCGGGTCCGGGGTCGTCCGAGGAGTGCGCCGTCCCCCCGCCCGAGCCACCCTCCGGGTGATCCGCCTGTCGGCCGCCGCCCACGCCTCTCCCCGCTCCCCTTGAAGGTCCACGACCACAGGCTCCTGGGCCGCGGACCGCTGACCGATCACATCCACCACACGCCCGTGGACGCCACCGCAGGTGATCTACCCTGCACTTCCACCCGGTACGCCTGACGGCCCGGGTCGGGACCGTCCGGCAGGGGACGAGCGTATAGGCACTCCGTGCGCACACGGCAACCCGAAGGCGGGCCACGCCGCCTTCCGGGATCCGCCCGCTCTCACGTGCTGCCAAGCCTGCCCGGTCTCAGCGGACCGGCGCAGCCCCGTACCCGCGACACGGGTCGGCCCGCGCCGGCCGACCCGTGTCCCGCATGGGCGACCCGGGACTGCGCAGAGCCTATCGGTCCACGGCGGTCGAGCCCTGGTGTTCCGGACATTCCGTCCGCGACTCGTGGTCGGTGTCGCGGGCCGCGCGGGGTGGGGCGGCCCGGTCCGGTGCCGCTCAGGCGCTGCGCTGCTGCCGAGCGGTGGTGTACAGGCACACCGCCGCGGCGGTGGCCAGATTCAGGCTTTCGGCCCCGCCGTAGATCGGCACGCTGACCGCGCCGTCGGTCTGGCGGACCACGTCCTCGGGCAGTCCCCAGGCCTCGTTGCCGAACACCCAGCCCACGGGGCCGTCCAGGTCACCGCCGTCGGCGACCTGGTGCAGGTCCTTGGGCCCGCCGCCGTCCGCGGCCCACACCCGGGCCCCGCGGCCGCGCAGGAACTCCACGGCGGCACTGACCGGCACCCCCACCACGACGGGCAGGTGGAACAGGCTGCCGGCGGAGGCGCGCACGCACTTGCCGTTGTAGGGGTCCACGGAGGCGTCGGTGAAGATCACCACGTCGGCTCCCGCGGCGTCGGCGGTCCGCAGGACGGTTCCGGCGTTGCCGGGGTCGCGCACGTGCGAGAGCACGACCGCCATGCGCACGTCGCCGACCTGGTCGAGGGGGACGTCGACGAACTCGCAGACCGCGATGACCCCCTGCGGGGTGACGGTCTGGGCGAGCTCGGACATCACGTCGAGGCTGACGCGGTGGGTGGGCACGCCCGCGGCGTGGGCGGCGTCCACCAGGTCCAGATGGCGCTGGGCGGCCTCCGCCGTGGCGAAGACCTCCACGACGCCGAGGGCGGCCCCACCGTAGGGGGACCGCCCGTCGCGGCCGCCGTCGACGGCGGCCAGAGCCTCCCGCACCGCTTGCGGCCCCTCCGCGAGGAAGCGCCGCTCACGTTGGCGGAAGGTGCGCTTGGCGAGCCGCCGAACCCCCTTGATCCTGGGTGACCGGATACTCGTGAATTCGTGGCTCGCCATCGCTACTCGCTGTTGTCTCTCGCCTCGGTCGCGCTAGGCGGCGGCCGGGGTGGCCGGAAGGGCCTTCTTGGCCTGCTCGACCAGGGCCGCGAAGGCGGCCTCGTCGTTGACGGCCAGCTCGGCCAGCATGCGACGGTCGACCTCGATGCCGGCCAGCTTCAGGCCCTGCATGAGGCGGTTGTAGGTCAGGCCGTTGGCGCGGGAGGCGGCGTTGATGCGCTGGATCCACAGACGACGGAACTGCCCCTTGCGGTCCTTGCGGTCCCGGTAGGAGTAGGTCATCGAGTGGAGCATCTGCTCCTTGGCCTTGCGGTACAGGCGCGAGCGCTGCCCGCGGTATCCGCTGGCCCGGTCGAGAACGACCTTGCGCTTCTTCTTGGCGTTGAGAGCCCGCTTCACGCGTGCCACAGTGACTCCCTCGTAGTCTCAAATCCGGCGCGCACGGCGCGCCGACCGGTCCGGCCGGGACTGGTCCAGGCGGCCCGTGTTCGCTTCAGGTGGGTGCCCTCCGGGTGCCGTCTGTGCACCGACGCGCGGTCGGTCGCACGGGCACGCCCGGGAGGAGAGAAGTTCCGGGCGCTACTTGCCCAGGAGCTTCTTGATGCTCTTGGTGTCCGCGGGAGCCAGCTCGGCCTCGTTGCTCAGCTTGCGCTTGCGCTTGGAGGTCTTGTGCTCAAGGATGTGGTTCTTGTTGGCACGGCGGCGCATGATCTTGCCGGAACCGGTGACCTTGAAACGGTCCTTGGCTCCGCTGTGGGACTTGTTCTTCGGCATGTCGCCGTCGTCTCCTACTCCGTCGGCGCGCCATCCGCTCTGGGCGGCTGACGCTGTTCTTCCCCTGCTATGGCGGGGCCCCGCGCGCCGACACCGACGCATCCGGGCCGATCGCGCACAGCCCACCCCACCACCCGGTTCCGCTTTCGCGGCGGTCCGGGCGGTGGGGGACTTCCCCGGGCGCCGTTACGCCTGTTCGCGCTGCTCGCGGCGGGTCTTGTCGCCTGCCGCGGCGCGGGCCTCGGCCTTGTGCTCGGACCGCCGCTTGTGCGGGCCGATCACCATGACCATGTTGCGGCCGTCCTGCTTGGGCTGGGACTCGACGGTGCCGAGGTCCTGGACGTCCTCGGCCAGTCGCGCCAGCAGTCGGCGGCCCAGCTCGGGGCGGGACTGCTCGCGACCGCGGAACATGATCGTCACCTTGACCTTGTCCCCGCTCTTGAGGAACCGGACGACGTGACCCTTCTTGGTCTCGTAGTCGTGCGGATCGATCTTCGGGCGGAGCTTGATCTCCTTGATGATCGTGTTCGACTGGTTCTTGCGCGACTCACGGGCCTTGACCGCGGACTCGTACTTGAACTTGCCGTAGTCCATCAGCTTGGCGACCGGCGGGCGCGCGGTCGGGGCGACCTCGACGAGGTCGAGGTCGGACTCCTGGGCCAGACGCAGGGCGTCCTGCACGGAGACGATTCCGACCTGCTCACCGTTGGGTCCGACGAGACGGACCTCGGGCACCCGGATGCGGTCATTGATGCGGGGCTCGGCGCTGATGAGACCCCTCCCTAGCTTTCTCGATTACCTGGGACCGACCGTCCGCCAGGCGGTGGACGGTCTGTTAGGCCCGTTCGCTCGTGCTCCGTCGAACTCCGGGGCCGCGTCGGGGTCAGCGCAAAACGAAAACCCCGCCAGCATGTGCAAGCGGGGTGATCCAGCCGATTGTTCCCGATGACGGACATCACGCGCACCGGACGCCCCGGACAGGGCGTCCCGTGAGCTGAGCGCGACGCGCTCGATCACCGGACCGGGACCTACACGGGCAGGACCCGGCAGGTGGGAGGATCATCTCCGCTTGCGGCTCCGGCGCGCGAACACGCCGGACCAAGTCGATACGTACCGACTATAGCAGCACTTCGGGAGCGCCCGGACCGCTCAGGCCGCGGCCCTGCGGCGCTCCAGCTCGGCCTCGCCCGCGGCGCGCATCGCGGCCACGGGGACGTCCTCGACACCGGTCATGAGGCGCACCTGGGCCACGGCCTGGTGCAGGAGCATCGGGAAACCGCCCACGACGCGGCCGCCCCGCGCGGCGACGGCCTCCGCGGCCCGGGTGGGCCAGGGCGCGTACACCACGTCGAACAGGTCGGCGCGGGAGGCCGCCAGGTGCCCTGTGTAGTGGTCGGCCGCGCCCGAGGGCAGCGACGAGACCACCAGGTCGACATCCAGGTGGGCCCCGATGTCGGTCAGCGGGGCGACCTCCAGCGGGTGGCCGAGCCGTCGCGCGGCGTCGGCGACCTCGCCGGCCCGGCCGGTGTCCCTGGCCAGGACGGTGACCGGCTCGCGCACACCCAGCTCGCACAGGGCGGCCAGTGCGGAGGCGGCGGTGGCGCCGGCCCCCAGCACCACCGCGTCCCTGGGCGCCCCGGCCCCGGCCTCGGTCAGGGCGGTGGCGATCCCGAAGACGTCGGTGTTGTGGGCCGACCAGCCCCGGCCCCGGGGCACCAGGGTGTTGGCGCCGCCGACCTGGCGGGCCAGGTCGGTGACCTCGTCGGCCAGGTCCAGGGCCCGCCGTTTGAGCGGCATGGTCAGCGACAGGCCGCGCCACTCGGGGCCGAGCCCCTCCAGGAAGGGGGCCAGGCCCTTCTCGTCGCACTCGAACAGGTCGTAGGACCAGTCGTCGAGCCCCATCGCCGCGTAGGCCGCAGTGTGCAGGACCGGTGAGAGCGAATGGGCCACCGGCGATCCCAGGACGGCCGCGCGTGCCAGAGTCATGCTTGTCCCGTGCTCCCTACCACTCGGCCTGGTTCTCGGCGACCATCTGGTTGTGCTCCTCCAGGGTCGAGGAGAAGCCCGTCTCCCCGTTCTCCGGGTCGATCAGCGCGAAGTAGAGGAAGTCCACGTCCGCGGGTTCCAGGGCGGCCTCGATGGCCTCCTGGCCGGGCGGCACGAAGGGCCCCTCGGGCAGTCCGGTCATGCCGTAGGTGCTGTAGCCCTGCGGATCGGCCTCACAGGCGTCGCGCTGCTCGTCGTTGAGGAAGGTGCCGTGCTCCCCCAGGACGTAGAAGCAGGTGCTGTCCATCTGGAGCTCCATGCCGAGCGCCAGCCGGTTGTGCACGACGGCGGAGATGCGCGGCATGTCCTCCTCGTTGCCGGTCTCGGCCTGCACGATGGAGGCGATCGCCATGATCTCGTTGGGGTCGCGGTCGATGGCGGCGGCGCGCTCCTCCAGCTCGATCTCCTCGGCGACCTGGTTGAAGTGCGACACCATGGTCCGCAGCACCACTCCGGCCTCGGTGCCCGCGTCGAAGCTGTAGGTCTCGGGGAAGAGGTAGCCCTCGGGACCGGCGGTGGCGTACTCGGGCAGGTTGAGGTTGTCGACGTCGGCGTAGGCCTCCTCGAAGTCGGCCACGGGGATGCCCAGCTCCGTGGACAGGTGCTCGAAGATGTCCTCCGAGCGCAGTCCCTCGCGGACCGTGACCCGGCCGCCGAGCCGGTTGTCCGCGTCCAGCAGCGCGGTGACCGCGCTCTCGCCGCTCATGCCCTCGGCGAGGGAGTAGCTGCCGGGCACGAGGCCCTCACCGAGCTCCTCCGGAGGCACCGCGTCCAGGGCGTTGGTGAAGGCCCGTGTGCTCGCCACGACCCCCGCGTCGGTCAGGTTCTCGCCCACGGCGGTGCCGGTGTCGCCCTGCTCGATGGTGAAGACGACCTCGCCACTGCCCTCGCCGCTGTAGTCGGCGGGGAAGACGTAGGTGCGCACGACCCCGTACCCGCCGCCCACGACGACGAGGACCAGCACGAGCACGAGCGCGATCATCATGCCCTTGCCGCCGCGCCTGCGGCGGGCCTTGCCCGATCCGCCCTTGCGCTGGCGGGCCTGCTTGGCGCGCCGCTTCATCTCACGCTGCCGCCGGCTGTTGCCGTAGGCGGCGGCGATGTCGTCGAGCGCCGGTTCCTCGTACTCGGCGTAGTAGTCCTGCTCGTCCTCGTCAGCCTCCGGCTCGGGCTCCGGCTCGGGCACGTACTCCTCGCGCGGGTCCTCGACGTCGAACCCGTCCGAGGCGCGACGGCCCCGGCCCCGCCTGCGACGGCGGCGGAAGGGCTCGTCGGGCTTGCCGCGCCTGCGGCGCGAGCGCCGGGCGACCGGTTCCTCGTCCTCGGGCTCCTCGACGGGCGCCTCGCTCGGGGCGAATTCATCCTCCTCGCCCGGGCCGGTGGCCCGGCCGCGGCGGCCGACGGGCTCCTCGACCTGCTCGAAGGAACCCGACTCGAAGGGTCCCCGCTCGAAGGGGCCCGAGTCGGCCGCGTCCGGCTCCTGCGGGGCGTCGGCCAGGAAGGCGTCGGGCGCGGGCTCCTCCGTCCGGCGGGCACGCCTGGCGCGGCGGCCGACCGGCTCCTCGTCGCGGAAGGCCTCGACGGGCGCCTCCCCGGTCGCGTGGCCCTCGTCGGGCGTCTGCGCGGCGCGGCCGCGGCGGCGGCCGCCACGGCCGCGACGTGCCCGGCCCCGGGGCTCCTCCACCTGTTCGAAGGAACCCGACTCGACCGGGGCGCCCTGCTCGAAGGGGTCCGGGTCGAAGGCGGCCGGCTCCTGAGGAGCGTCGGCGAGGAAGGCCCCCTCGTCGGGCGCGGGCTCCTCCGTGCGACGGGCGCGCTTGCGACGGCCGAGGCGCCCCCGGGGCTCCTCCTCCTGCGGCGGCGGTTCTGGATCGCGGCCGCGGCGGCGTCCGCGCCGGGGGCTGTCCTCGGGTTCGCTGACCACGGCGAAGGCGCCGGTGTCGGCGGACTGGTGCACCCCGGGGAACGCACCGGTGTCGAAGACGCTGTCGTCCTCGGGGACGTCGGAGAAGAAGCCGCCCTCGTCCGGGTCGGGTGCCCGCTTGGCGCGCTTGCGGCGGGCGCGGCGGCCGACCGGCTCGTCGGGCTCGACGAAGGCGCCCGCCTCCGGGCGCGCGTCGGCGGGGCCCGGCGCGGGGGCTTCGCGGCGCGCGCGGCGCCCGCGGCGCGGGGGCTCCTCGGGTTCGACCGGCGGCTGTGGGGCCTCGGCTGCGGGGGGTGTCTGCGGGGCGGAGGGAGTGGGGGATCCCAGACCGGCGAGCGCCGCCAGCCCGTCCTGGGTCGGGTCCGGCGGCGCGGGCCGTCGGCCCTGGCGTGCGCCGGGGGGCGGCGTACCGGGCGGCTGTGCCGTGGGCGGCTGCGCGGCGCCGGGGGCGGGCAGGGGGCCGGTGCCACCGGCCGGAGGCTGGGGCGCGGCGGGGCCGCCGCCCTGGCGCTGTGCGGCCGAGCGCGCGGCGCGGCTGCCGCGCAGGGCCTCGGCCGCGCCGCCCCTGCGGGTCTGATCGCCCTGGGGCGCGGCGCCGGTGCGTCGCGGCGGCTCGCCCTGCGGCTCGGCCGTCCGGTGGCGGCGTCCGGTGGGCGGGGGTCCGCCCGGGCCCAGCGGGTCGTAGTGGTCCTCCGGCCGCGGTGCGTACTGGGGGGTACGGAACTCACCGGTGGACGTGTTCGGCGGGCCGACGGGGCCGCCGGCGTCGGGCGGGCCCGGACGCGCCCGGCGTCCGCGCGACGGCGGCTGCGCGGCGAGCGGGTCGGTCAGCGGGTCGTAGTCGTAGCCGCCCTCGCGGTCAGCCCGCCCACGGTAGGGATTATCGGGGTAATCATCCCTGTCGTTCATCGGAGTCTCCTTGGCTGGAGCGGACGATCTCGCCCGGGGGATGGCCTGTTGACCGTTCCTGGTCCAAGGCGCTCTGGAGGAGGACCGTGGCCGCGGCCTGGTCGATGACGGACCTGCGCGCCTGGCCGCCCTTGGCGCCCTTCCTGCCGAAGGAGGCGCCGGAGAGCAGCTGACCCTGGGCGGTCACGGTGGTGAGTCGTTCGTCCACCAGCCGGACGGGGATCGGGTCCAGGAGCCTGGCGAGGGTGTTCGCGAACGCGCGGGCGGACCGGGCCGCCGGTCCCTCCTCGCCGGACAGGGACGCGGGGTGGCCCACGACGACTTCGCGTGCCTCCCGTTCCACGACGAGCCTGGCGATCCGGTCGAGGTCGCCCCTGCCGCGCCGCACGGTCTCCACCGGGCTCGCGAGCGTACCACTGGGGTCGCTCGCGGCGACCCCGATCCGGGCGTTGCCTGGGTCGATCGCCAGGCGCACACCATGCCTCAAGAGGACGTCTCCCACGACCCGGGGACGGTACACGGGCGGGCAGTGCCGTCGAAGGCACGGCACCGCGGCTGGGAAATCCTCAACACGGTGGTCCTGTTCATCAGCTGGATCGCGGGCGCGGCCGCGCAGACAGCCGTGTGATCGGCTGTGACGCGCCACAGTATGCCCGATTCGATGACGGTGCGCAGCCTCGCTGGGCGTCGCCGTCGTTCATGTGCTCCGCAGGGCCCGCTGATCGCCAGGCGTACGCGTGGCGACGGGGACCGGGTCGGGGCACGTACCCGTCAGAGTGTAAGCCACCCGAGTGGGACGTTGGGGCATGCAAGGGCCCACCGCGCGCCCGTGGGAGCCCCGCACGGGGCGGCGGACGGTGCCCGGTCTGCCTCTCCCGGGGTGGCCGTTCGGGGGGCGGCGCTCCCCGACGGCACCGGCGGAGGGCTCGCGCCGGGCGGCGTGGAGGGCGGGACCGCCCAGGTAGCACGGGGTGGGGTCACGCACCGCGCACCACTCGCCACACCCGCGGGCGGTGTGGTCCGCTCCGGCGCACCGCCGACCGCGGCGCGCCGACCGGGCGCCCACGGACATCGGCACGGTCACGCGATCGTGCGGCCCGCGAGATCGCGAATTCACGAACGGGGGCGGGACCGCGTGGTCCCGCCCCCGTCAGGTGTGTGCGTCGCCGTCGGCTAGGCCGACGCCACGCGCGCCTCCACGGCGCGCAGCGCCTCGTCGACCTTGCCGACGTCCTTGCCGCCGCCCTGGGCGATGTCCGGCTTGCCGCCGCCACCGCCGCCGAGCGCGCGGGCCGCGATGCCGACCAGCTCGCCCGCCTTGATCCCGGCCCGCTGCGCGGCCTTGTTCACCGCGATGACCACGACCGGGCGGTCCTTGGGCACGGCGGTCATCGCCACGACCACCGGCTCGTCCTCACCGAGGCGGCCGCGCACGTCCAGGACCAGCGTGCGCAGGTCGTCGGCGCTCGCGCCCTCGGGCGCGGACTCGGCCACCACGAGCGCCGAGCCGTGCCGGCGCGCCCCGTCGGCGAGCTTCCCGGCCGACTGGAGCACCTGCGCGGCCCGCATCCTCTCGATCTCCTTCTCCGCCGCGCGCAGCCGGGAGACCATGGTGTCGATGCGCTCGGGCAGTTCCTCGCGGGGCGTCTTGAGCTGCTCGGAGAGCTGTCCGACCAGCGCCGACTCCTTGGACAGGCGCTTGAACGCGTCCACGCCCACCGCCGCCTCCACGCGGCGCACGCCCGAACCGATCGAGGACTCCCCCAGCAGCTTGACGATGCCCAGCCGGGACGTGGAGCCCACGTGGGTGCCACCGCACAGCTCGACGGAGTAGTCGCTCATCTCGACCACGCGCACGCGGTCGCCGTACTTCTCGCCGAACATGGCCAGGGCGCCCATCTTCAGCGCCTCGTCCAGGCTCTTCTCCTCCGTCCGGACCGGGATGTCCCCGGCCAGGACGTGGTTGACCTCCTCCTCGACCTCGCTGAGGCGCTCGGTGCCCAGCGCGCTGTCGGCGGTGAAGTCGAAGCGCAGCTGGCCGGGGCGGTTCTCCGAACCGGCCTGGCCCGCCGTCGGGCCCAGCGCGTTGCGCAGCGCCGAGTGGATGAGGTGTGTCGCGGAGTGGGAGCGCTCGATCGCGCGGCGGCGGCCGGTGTCGATGGAGGCGTGCACGGTGTCGTCCAGGACGATCTCGCCCTCGCGCACGGTCCCCCGGTGCACGAACAGGCCGGGCAGCGGCTTCTGGACGTCCTCGATGTCCACCACGCCGCGGCCGTCGACCGTCAGCGTGCCGGTGTCGGCCAGCTGGCCGCCGCTCTCGCCGTAGAACGGGGTGCGGTCCAGGACGATCTCGACCTTCTCGCCCGCGCGCGCGGCGGGGGCGGCGACGCCGCCGACGACCAGGCCCTTGACCTGGGACTCGCTGGCGGAGTCGGTGTAGCCGAGGAACTCCGTCCGCCCGGCGCCCTCCAGCAGGCGCGCGTACAGCGAGACGTCCGCGTTGCCGAGCTTCTTGGCCTTGGCGTCGGCCTTGGCGGTGTCCTTCTGCCGCTGCATGAGTTCGCGGAACGACGTCTCGTCCACGGTCAGGCCCTGCTCGGCCGCCATCTCCAGGGTGAGGTCGATGGGGAAGCCGTAGGTGTCGTGCAGCTGGAAGGCGTCCGAGCCGGAGAACTGGGTGCCGCCCGCCTGGCGGGTGCGCTCGGCCGCGCGGCCGAAGAGCGCCGTGCCCGCGCGCAGGGTGTCGGCGAAGTTCTTCTCCTCGTTGTCGATGACCCCGTGGATGACGTCGGCCTTGTCCAGCAGGTCGGGGTAGATGTCCTTCATCGCGTCGATGCTGACCGTGGTCAGCTCGTGCAGGAAGAGGGTGTCGCTCTCCCCCGAGAGCAGGCGCAGGTTGCGGATGGAGCGGCGCAGGATGCGGCGCAGGACGTATCCGGCCTTCTCGTTGCCGGGCTTGACGCCGTCGCCGACGAGCATCACGGCGCTGCGCACGTGATCGGCGACCACGCGCAGCATGACGTCGTGGTCGTGGTCGTCGCCGTAGCTCGTACCGGTCAGTTCCGCGGCGCGGTGCAGGACGCGGCCGATGATGTCGGTCTCGTAGATGTTGTCGACGCCCTGCAGGACCGCCGCGAGGCGCTCCAGGCCCAGGCCGGTGTCGATGTTCTTCTTGGGCAGCTCACCGAGGATGGGGAAGCCGCCCTTGTCGCCGCCCTCGCCCCGCTCGTACTGCATGAAGACGAGGTTCCAGATCTCGATGTATCGGTTCTCGTCCGCCTCGGGACCGCCCTCGACGCCGTACTCGGGGCCGCGGTCGTAGAAGATCTCGGAGCAGGGGCCGCAGGGGCCGGGCACGCCCATGGACCAGTAGTTCTCCTCCATGCCCATGCGCTGGATGCGCTCGGGGCGCACGCCGACCTTGTCGCGCCAGATCTCCGCGGCCTCGTCGTCGTCCAGGTAGACGGTCACCCACAGCTTCTCCGGGTCGATACCGAAGCCGCCGTCCTCGACGGGCGTGGTGACCAGTTCCCACGCCAGCGGGATCGCCGTCTCCTTGAAGTAGTCGCCGAAGGAGAAGTTGCCGAGCATCTGGAAGAAGGTCGCGTGCCGGGAGGTCTTGCCGACCTCCTCGATGTCCTTGGTGCGGATGCACTTCTGGACGCTGGTGGCCGTGCTGTAGTCGGGCGTGCGCTGGCCCAGGAAGTAGGGCTTGAACGGGACCATGCCTGCGGGCACCAGCAGCAGCGTGGGGTCTTCGGCGATGAGGCTTGCCGAGGGCACCACGGTGTGTCCGTTCTTCTCGAAGAAACTGAGGAAGCGGCGCGCGATCTCTGCCGTCTCCATTGATGCCCTCCTGTGCTTGGCTGCGCCGCCCGGGGCGACGTGGGGGTCCCGTGGGCGGGACCGTCGTGTGGTGTGCTCGGTGGTGGCCCATCGTAGAGGGAACCGCCACACCGGCGCGCGTGGTTTGCGGCGGCCGCCGGAGACCCGCTCTGGTGACGACAACGGCGGCGGCTGCGTTGTTCCAAGGCTATCGTCGCTGGCCACCGCGCGGGTCCCCGGCGGGCCTCGCGGACACGGCGGCCCCGGCCCGGCGCCAGGAGTCCGGCCGTGCGCAGGGGGAGGGCCATCGGGGGGAGCCCGGCGATCGGGCGATCGGGCGCCGGCCCGAGCGCATCGGCGGGCCGGTGGACCGACTCACCGGTCCACCGGCCCGCGCGGTATCGGCCGGGGAGGGCACTCACGCCCTCGCGGCCCGTACGGTCAGTGCTTCATGTGCAGCGGGCCGCAGGCGGCCGGGTTGGTGGCCTCCATGGGCAGGGCCGGGTCGAGTTCACTGGCGCCGAGGACGTCACCGTAGGTCCCGTCGCCGTCGTAGTCGATGCCGTGGACCACGATCACGGCGTTGTCCGCGCGAACCGCGTCCGCCGCGGCCTGGCTGAGGTCGAACGTGCGGTCGTAGGTGAAGGCCCCGCCGGGAGCGGTGGGAAAGCGGTCGACGGCCAGGCCGCTGTCCGCACTGGTGTCGCCCTCCGTGGTGAGCGAGGTCTCCACGGCCCCGTAGGCGTCCAGCCCGTCGACCGTGCTGAGGGCCCGCCGCCCGTTGTGAATGCCCGCGTCGTAGTCGGTCGGGCACTCCCCCCGCCCTCCGATGTGGATGTGCTGCGCGTGGGGATGGTCGGCCAGTATCTCGTCGACCTCGATGCGCACCCGCGCGGTGTTGCCGTCCAGCCAGACCGTGGTGGTCCCGGACGCCTCCGAGTTGTTGACCGTCACGGGCCGCAGTTCGGCCTCGAACCTCTCGATGCCGTCGTAACCCGACCAGTCGGCGGCCTGGGCGCTGCCCACCGCCAAGGGAACGGTCGCGGTGGCCGCGGCGGCAAGACACAGGAATCGCTTCGTGAAACTCATGGCACCTTCCGGAGCAAGGGACAATACCTAGAGCGATATTATCATCACTCTAGGTAATTCCTTTATCCCTTACCTCCACCCGCCTCCGCGAAACCCGCACTCGCTCCGACACGCGACCGGGCTCAGCCTGAGGAAGGCGACGGCGCCTGATACTGGAACCGGCCGTCGGCGTCCGGTTCCGGCAGGGCGCGCCGCCCCTTGCGCGGCGCGTACCGCCGCAGGAGTTCGGCCTCCTGGTCGCGGACCGCGTCGGCCAGGTCCTCGTTGAGCTCGCGCAGGGCGCCCCGGTACTCGGTGACCTGCCCCTCGACCCGGTCGGCGAGGCCGCCCGGGCTCATGGCCCGGCGGGCGCGGTTGAACCGGTGCACCGCGTAGCCGCCCAGGGCGGCGCCGGCGGCGAGGTAGAAGAGTCGGCCGATCACCGGCGGGCCTCCTTGCGGCGGCGGCTGCGCACGAGCGCCAGGGTGCGGCGCTCGCCGAGGACGCGGCGCACGGCGTAGGAGAACGAGGCCACCTTGACCAGGGGCCCGGTGACCACCGACCGCGTCAGCGCGGTGACCGTGGACACGTCCTCCGACGTGGCCTGCATGTTGGCGGTGATCTCTTCGACCCGTTCGAGCGAGGTGTTGGTGCGCTCCACCGTGGAGGCGACGTCCTCCAGCAGCGGAGGCGTGCGGTCGCCCAGGTCGGAGACGACCCGGGTCGCCGCGTTGATGAGCTTGATGAGTCTGACGAGCGCCACGCACAGGAACGTGGCCAGCACCGCCCAGACCACCGCGGCGATGAGCGCGGCGACGTCCACTCCGGTCAGCATGCGTGCTCCGAGGGCAGATAGAGGGCTTCTTAGTCGGGACGGGGTCCCCCGCCGTCTCGGTCCGGGGGTGCGTCCGGGGTCGGGGGGACCGGCGACTGCGCCGGGTCCGGCCTCCCGAGAGGGACCGGTGCCGAGCGTCGGATTCACCGCCCGGTCCGGTTTCGGCCGACCCTATCGCGTCCAGGGGTCGTCCGGGCGGGCACGCCACGGTGTCCGTCGATCACATCCGCGTCGCGACCCGTGAACGAGTTGGCCGATCCGGGACACGCGTATCGACGTTCGGGCGTCCCTCCAGGACAATCACTACAGAGCGGGATCTTCACTACGATGTCCGGACACTCCGCCGACCCGCGGCCGTAGAAGCACCGACAGGACCCCCATGAGCCCACGTTCTCCCCGAGAGATCTCCGTACTGGTCCCCCCGGACCTGGCGCCCCTGTACCCGGACGACCCCGCACGGATCGGCCCGTACTTCGTCCTCGGCAGGCTGGGCCAGGGGTCCACCGGCACGGTCTACGCGGCCGTGGACGCCTCCTCCGCCGCTTCCGCCGACCGCCTCGTGGCCGTGAAGACCCTGCGCGCCCCCGAACTGGACTCCCCCGACATCTATCCGGCGCTGGCCGAGCGCCTGCGCGCCCTGGCCTCCGTCGACTCGCCCCGCGTGGTCACGCCGCTGGCCTTCGACAGTGACGCGAACCCGCCGTGGCTGGCCATGCCCTACCTCGCGGGAGAGCGGCTCTCGCACTACGTCACCAAGCGCGGCGGCCTGGGTACCGGCAAGCTCATCGCGCTGGCCACCGGCCTGGCCGAAGGGCTCGCGGCCCTGCACGCGCGCGGGGTGGCGCACGGGTCGCTGCGCCCGAGCGAGGTCCTGTTGGAGTCGCACGGCCCGCACATCATGGAGTGCGCCGTCCCCGCTTCCGCGGCACGGCTGCGCGGGTCGGGCGCCACGTGGCTCGGACCCGAGCGCTACCGCGGCGGCGTGGCCACGCCCGCCGCCGACGTCTTCGCCTGGGGCGCCGTCGTGGCCTTCGCCGGCACCGGCCGGCTGCCCTTCGGGACCGGCGAACCCGACGAGATCGCCGAGCGCGCCGCCCGGGGCGCCTTCAACCTCGACGGCCTGGCCAAGGGGCTGCAGCCCGTGGTCGGCCGCGCCCTGTCCCCCGATCCGGACGAGCGCCCCGGCCTGCGCGAGGTCACCGGCGCCGTCATCGCGGTCTGGCAGGCGCAGAACGCGGACGACGCCCCGGCGCCCGGCCGCGACGAACTGGCGCTGATCCTGGAGCGCGAGTGGCACGCGGTCGAGCCGCCCGCTCGGGTGCCCGAGGTCATCCGGCTGGAGGGCCGCCTGTCCGGGCGCCGGCCCACGCGCGCGCTGTTCCTGGCGGGGACCGCGGCCCTGGCGCTCGGCCTGGTCGGGACCGGGGTGTGGGGCGTCGCCCAGCTCGTGGGCGAGGGACCGGAGGAGGAGCTGGTCTCGGAGGTCGCCGACGAGGAGGAGGCGGCCGCGGAGGAGTCCGAGCCGGAGGAGGACCTGACGATGGTCGTCCGCATCGACCCGGCCGAGCAGGAGTCCCCGGAGACCGGACCCTGGGTGTACACGCCGGTGGTCCACCCCGTGGAGGAGAGCGGTGAGCCGATCACCGGCCAGGGCGTGCCCAGCCACGACGAGTGGGCCGGGCAGTGGGAGGAGGCGGGCGAGCCCGGCGAGGCGGTCATCGCGCCCGACGCCGAGGTGCTGTGCGCGAAGTTCTGCGCCGCCCCCGACCACGTGTTCATCGACGAGGACGGGCGCGGTACGTGGGAGCTGACCGGCCAGGACTTCATCGAGTACCTGTCCTGGGGCCCGGTGGTGATCGTGGAGGTCACCTTCGCCGAGGCGGAGGGCGAGGGCCCGAGGGAGATCGTGTCGGTCGTGGAGCGCTTCACCAACTGAGGCGGCCGAGGTCCGGGCGGCCGGCGCTCACGGCGGCGCGGCGGCCGCCCGTTCGAGGAGTTCCATCCGCTCGCGGAGTTCGTCCACCAGGTCCGGGGCCACGATCCGGTCCCTCTGCGCGCGCGTGCGGGCGCGGACCAGGAGGGTCAGCAGCGTGCCGGCGGCGGTCCCGGTGAAGGTGACGGTGTTGACGAGCTCCTCCTCGGTCCGCGGGTACCCGGCGGGGTCCTCGAAGACCTCCGTGGACACGATCCGCTCGCCCGGCACGATCTCCCGGAAGTACCCGTGGAAGGCGATCTCGTCGCCCTCGACCTCCATCGCGTACCGCCACCGCCCGCCGACGCGCAGGTCGATGCGGACGTCGGTCGTCCGCCCGCCCCGCCCGGCCCACCAGCGGTGCACGAGATCGGGCGCGGTCCAGGCCCGGTAGGCGCGGTGCGGCGGGACGGCCAGTTCCGCGGTCACCAGGATCTGGTCGTCGCCGGGCAGGGTCATCGTCAGACGCGTGTCGGTCGCCACCGCGCTCACCCCCGTGCGCTGCCGGGCGGTCGCCCACGAGTGTTCCTACCCCGATGGCGCCGGGGCGACCTGGGCGCCGGGGGTCAGCGGCCGCCCTTGACGACGCCCCGGATACGCTGGAGGACCTCGCCGAAGCGCCGTTCGGCGCCGTGCGCGGTGGGGCGGTAGTACTGGCGGTCGACGAGTTCGTCGGGCGCGTACTGCTGGTCCACGACGCCGCCGGGGAAGTCGTGCGCGTTCCGGTAGCCCTTGCCGTGCCCGAGCTCGGCGGCGCCCTTGTAGTGCCCGTCGCGCAGGTGGCCCGGCACCTGTCCGATCCGTCCGGCGCGCACGTCGGCGATGGCGGAGTCCACGGCGGAGATCACGGCGTTGGACTTGGGCGCCAGGCTGATGTGGATGACCGCCTGGGCCAGGTTGATGCGCGCCTCCGGCATGCCGATGAGGTCGACCGCCTGCGCGGCGGCGACGGCGGTCTGCAATGCGGTGGGGTCGGCCATGCCCACGTCCTCGCTGGCGTGCACCACGATCCGGCGGGCGATGAAGCGGGGGTCCTCCCCCGCCTCGAACATGCGGGCCAGGTAGTGCAGGGCCGCGTCGGGATCGCTGCCGCGCATGCTCTTGATGAACGCGCTGATGACGTCGTAGTGCTGGTCGCCGGAGCGGTCGTAGCGCACCGCGTGCCGGTCGACCGCCCGCTCGACGTGCTCGGCGGTGATGGTGACGGGTTCGGAGACGGGGGAGGGTTCTGCGCCGGAGGCGTCCGTTGAGGGTGGACCTCCCCCACTCGAAGTGCCCCCGGCCGGTGGCGGGAGACGGGGCGGTCCAGAGACCAGGGCGCCGGCCTCCAGGTAGGTGAGGGAGCGCCGGCCGTCGCCTCCGGCCAGTCGGACGAGGTGGTCGGCGGCCTCCTCGGTGAGCGTGTAGCGCCCGCCCAGGCCGCGTTCGTCGGTCAGCGCGCGGTCGAGGAGGGCGCGCACGTCGTCCTCGTCCAACGACTCCAGGGTCAGCAGCAGCGACCGGGACAGCAGCGGGCTGACCACGGAGAAGAACGGGTTCTCGGTGGTGGCGCCGATGAAGCTCACCCAGCGGTTCTCCACGGCGGGCAGCAGGGCGTCCTGCTGGGTCTTGTTGAAGCGGTGGACCTCGTCCACGAACAGCAGGGTGCGGGTCCCGTGCATCCCCATGCGCCGCCGCGCCTCCTCCACGACCGCGCGGACGTCCTTCACGCCTGCGTTGACGGCGGACAGCTCCACGAACCGGCGCTTGGTGACACGGCTGACGACGCTGGCCAGGGTGGTCTTGCCCGTCCCGGGCGGCCCCCACAGGAACACGGACATGGGCGCGTCGTCCTCGACCAGGCGGCGCAGCGGGCTGCCCGGGCCCAGGAGGTGCTGCTGGCCCACGACCTCGTCCAGGGTGCGCGGCCGCATGCGGACGGCGAGTGGTTCCTGGCCCTTGGCGGCTTCGGACCCGGCATCGTCAAAGAGTGTTTCGGACACCCACCGAGACTAAGGGCTCTTCGGCGAGACCTCGCCCCGCGGTTGTACGTCGGCGGCCGCCTGTTCGGGGACGTGTCCGACGGGCTTGGCCATCCGGGTGATGAGCAGCGCGATGTCGTCGCCGCGTCCGGCGGGCGCCATCTCGGCCAGGACCTGCGCGGCGGCCTCGGGATCGTCGGCGTGGGCGGCCAGCGCCTCGCCGACCTGCGCCAACCCGTCCTGCATGGGCACCTCGGCGCTCTCCACGAGCCCGTCGGAGCACAGCAGCAGCGTGGTGCCGGGCTCCAGGACGCGCGTGGTGACGGTGTACTCGGTGTCCGGGAGCACGCCCAGGGGCGGGCCGGTCTCCGGCTCCCACAGGTCGTAGCGGCCGTCGGCGGCGAGGACGACGGGCGGCTGCCCGGCCCAGGCGGCCTGCATGACGCCGGTGGTGCGGTCCACGACCAGGTAGCCGCAGGTGGCGAAGACGATCTCGCCGGTCTCGGTGAGCAGGCGGTTGGTCTCGCCCAGCACCACGCCGGGGTCGGCCTGGTTGGTGGCGTAGGCGCGGAAGGCGACGCGGATCTGCCCCATGGCCGCGGCGGCCTCCACACCGTGCCCCTGGACGTCGCCGACGAGCAGTCCGACCTTGTCACCGGGCAGTTCGATGACGTCGTAGAAGTCGCCGCAGATGCGCCAGTCGGCCCGGGAGGGCAGGTACTTGGTGGCGATGTCCATGTCGGGGAAGCGCGCGACCTGGCGGGGCAGCATGCGGCGCTGCACGGCGTCGGCGAGCTCCAGTTCGGCCTGCTGGGCCTTGATGCGCTGCAGGGCCTGCCCGGCGAGGCCGGCGAAGGTGAGCATGAGGGCGCGCTCGTCGCGGCTGGCGTGGTGGGGCCGGCCCCACACCATCTGCCAGACGCCGAGGGCGACCTTGCCGTCGCCGAAGATCGGCACGGTCGCCCAGGCCTGCCCCTTGGTCACCGAGTCGCGCATGAGGACCTCGGCCGCGGGAAAGCGGCTGATGACCTCGGCGCGGGACTCGAAGAAGCGGGGCTGGCGGTCCTGGATGACCGCACCCATGGGGTAGTCGGTGTCGTCCGCGCGGCGGCCGTCGATGCGGTTGACGTTGGAGGTGAGCCGGCCGCTGGGCGAGGCCCGCAGCAGTCCGTCCTCGACGTAGAGCGCGATGGCCTGGATCCCGCCGAAGATCGGCAGGAACTCCTCGCTGAGCAGGTCCATCACCTTGTCGACGGTGGTCGCCGAGACCAGCTTGGAGGACAGCTCGGTGACCAGGCGCCCGTGCTCGGCCTCGGTGCGGCGCCGGTCGGCCAGGCGGCGGACCAGCTGGACGTGCTCGGTGACGTCGTCGATGATGCCGACCAGCCGGTCGGGCCGGCCGGGCACGAAGCGGGCGCGCACGTGCAGCGAGCGCTCGTCGCCGAGCCGGTCGAAGACGCGGAAGCGCTGTTCGTAGTCGCGTCCGGCGAAGGAGGCGGACATGGCGTCGCGGACGCGGGCGATGTCGTCGGGGTGCACCCGCTCCAGGATGCGTTCGAGCTCGCGGTCGCTGCCCGCCAGCAGCGCGCCGAGCGGGGTGGGGCCGAACAGCTCGTGCAGGCGCCCCGTGCTCAGGTCCAGGCTCCACAGGACGGAGTCGGAGTTGTCGGTGCGCAGCTCGCCGACCACGCGCAGGTCGGCCTCCTCGGTGGAGAGCACGTGGAGCAGCACCACCACACCGCCCGCGGAGTCGGGCGTGTCGCCGTTGACCGGCGGCAGGGGGCGCAGGTCGGCCTCGGCCAGCAGGACGCTCTTGTCCGCCAGGGCCAGGCGCAGGCGCACGCGCTGGCCGCCCTGCCCGGCGAGGGCCTCGGAGTGGGCGACGCTTCCCCGGTGGACGTCGTCGCCTTCGAGGAGGTCGTACCACGCCCGGCCGACGAGGTCGGCGGCCTCACGCCCGAACAGATCGGTGAAGGCCTGGTTGGCGTGCAGGATCGCGCCGTCGTCCCGGGTGAGCACCATGGGCTCGGGGGCATGGGAGAACGCCTCCGCGAGCGCGTTCTCGGAGCCATCGCCTGAGGCGCGTTTTCCGTTCACGTATGACTCATCCTCATGTCGTCTCGGACGTCGCACACCCGCGTCCAGGCGCGGTCACCCCTGTGCGCGTACCGATTCGGATCATTCTAGTGTCCGGGGCAGGCGCGATCCGGGGAGGGGAACGGGTGGGCTGTGGGGACCTCGGTCCGCCGACACGTCCCCGACCTCGTTGAACTCCGGACTCACAGCCTCGCCAGTGAAATGCGTGAGCGCCGAATTCCACACTCCCGCCGGCACTGGACGCACCCCAGGGCGTGAATCGTTACGCTCGTGTGACTGAATACCGCACAATGCACTCCGACCCCACAATGACCGCCGGCACAGGCGGTTCCAGTGGTGCACGGCGCTCACTCCAGGGCACGTGCGACTCGTGGTGCGAGTGGGGTGATTCGCCCCCAACGGTAAGGGATGGCGGCGACGTTCGCATCCGGGCGGGCCCTTCGTGTCCAGGATCGGCCGTGTTCACTCCCATGAATTTCGACCCGTATCCGCTGGATATGTCGATGTGACCGAATGTGGCATGTTCAAGACAGGATAAACCGGGCACCGACCCATCAGTTCGCACACTCGCCGAACCCCGAGGACATCCCATGTACCTGGTACGCGAGAACGCCGGAGCGGTACCGCCGCTGAACGGCACCACCTGGAACTGGACCTGTCGCCTGTGCACCCACAGCAACCCCGACGACGAGGACATCTGCTGCCAGCGCTGCGGCGCGGGAAAGCCCTGACCCCACCGTCCGGCCCCGTCTTCGAGCCGCGCCCCGGCCACACGGCGGCGGGGCCGCCCCCCATCCTTGGGTTCTAGTGGTGGTTGCAACACCCCAGCCCAAGGGGTGCGATGGACTTCGAGATCCGCAAGAACCGAACACCGCAGGGACGTAAGAAGCTCTCCGCTGAACGAGCGGCATACTTGCAGCTCATGAAGCAGGGCTACAGCAACACCGAAGCCTGCCGGACCGTGGGCGTGGACCCCCGTACCGGCAGGAAGTGGCGCAACGGGCGCAGCGCCGAGAACGACGGCCGGCGGCCGGTACCACCCGTGACCGCGGTGGTACCGGCCTCGGGCCCGTCCCGCTACCTGACCGGCGATGAGCGCCTGCACATCGCCGACCTGGACCGCGAAGGCGCCTCCGTGCGGGCCATCGCCGCCGAACTGGGCCGAAACCCGTCCACGATCAGCCGGGAGCTGCGCCGCAACGCCACCGCGGACCGGAGCGGCAGGAGGCACTACCGCCCCCACGCCGCCCAGACCCGCGCCGAGGCCCGCCGTCCGCGCCCCAAACCCTCCAAGATCGCCCTGAACGGCGAACTGCGCACCCTCATCCAGCAGCTCCTGGACGCCAGATGGAGCCCCGAGCAGATCAGCCGTAGGCTCAAACGGGACTTCCCCGACCGGAGCGAGCTGCACGTGTGCCACGAGACGATCTACCAGGCCCTGTACGTGCAGGGCCGCGGCCAGCTGCGCCGGGAGCTGGCCGCGGCACTGCGCTCAGGACGCGCCCGGCGCAAGCCCCGACGCCAGGTGCAGCAGCGCCAGCCGCGCTTCGCCCATCCCATGGTGATGATCAGCGAGCGCCCGCCCGAGGTCGCCGACCGGGCGGTGCCCGGCCACTGGGAGGGCGACCTGATCATCGGCGCGAACAGCGCCTCCTCCATCGGGACCCTGGTGGAGCGCTCGACCCGGTACACGATGCTGTTGCACCTGCCCCACGGGCGCGGCGCCGAACAGGTCCGTGACGCTCTGGCCGCCACGGTCCGCACCCTGCCCCGGCATCTGACACGGTCGGTGACCTGGGACCAGGGCTCGGAGATGGGCCGTCACCACGAGTTCACGGCCGCCACCGACATCCCGGTCTACTTCTGCGACCCGGCCAGCCCTTGGCAGCGGGGCTCCAACGAGAACACCAACGGGCCGCTGCGCCAGTACTTTCCCAAGGGCACCGACCTGTCCGTGCACTCGGCCGGGCATCTGGAGGCGGTGGCGGTCCAGCTCAACGGACGCCCACGCAAAACGCTCGGCTGGGATACCCCAGCCGAGCGCCTCGCCAAGCTCCTCCCAACGAGCAGCTAATCATCGGTGTTGCAACAACCCTTAGAATCCGCCGCTCCAGGGGGCGGCCCCGTCGGGCCGGCGCGCAGGGCCGCTCAGGAGCGCTTGGTCTCCTTGGGCGGCACGACCGTGCGGATGTGCACGTCGCGCAGCTGCTGGTCGGACACCGCGGCCGGTGCGCCCATCATCAGGTCCTGCGCGTTCTGGTTGAGCGGGAAGGCGATCGTCTCGCGGATGTTGGGCTCGTCGGCCAGCAGCATCACGATCCGGTCGATACCGGGGGCGATGCCGCCGTGCGGCGGGGCGCCGAACTTCAGCGCCTTGAGCATGCCGCCGAACTCCGCCTCGACCGAGTCCTTGTCGTAGCCCGCGATGTCGAAGGCCTTGTACATGATCTCCGGCGAGTGGTTCCGGATGGCGCCGGAGGACAGCTCCACACCGTTGCAGACGATGTCGTACTGCCAGGCGAGGATGTCCAGCGGGTCCTCGGTCTCCAACGCCTTCATCCCGCCCTGCGGCATGGAGAACGGGTTGTGGCTGAACTCGATGTGGCCGTCGTCGTTGCGCTCGAACATCGGGAAGTCCACGATCCAGCAGAACCGGTAGACCTTCTCCTCGGCCAGTCCGGCCCGCTTGCCCGCCTCGACGCGCACCGGCGCCATGATGCGGTTGATCTCGTCCTCGTCCTCGCTGGCGCAGAAGAACAGTCCGTGGCCCGGGCCCGCGCCCAGCACCGACAGGAGTTCGTCGGAGATCTCGGTCACGAACTTGGCGATGGGACCGGTCAGCTCGCCGTTCTCGCCGACCTTGAGCCAGGCCAGGCCCTTGGCGCCCTGCTCGACGGCGTAGTCGCCGATGCCGTCGAAGAACTTGCGCGGCTTGTCGCCGACCTCGGGAACGGCCAGGGCGCGGACCTTCTTGCCCGCGAAGGCGCGGAAGTCGGTCTTGCCGAACAGCTCGGTGACGTCGAGCATCTTCATCGGCACGCGCAGGTCGGGCTTGTCGGTGCCGTACCACTCCAGGGCGTCGCGGTAGGCCACGCGCGGGAAGGGCGAGGTGATCTCCCAGTCCTGCGAGAACGCGCGGAAGACGTCGGTCATGACCTGCTCGATGACCTCGAAGACGTCCTCCTGCTCGACGAAGCTCATCTCCACGTCGAGCTGGTAGAACTCGCCGGGTGAGCGGTCGGCGCGGCTGTCCTCGTCGCGGAAGCACGGCGCGATCTGGAAGTAGCGGTCGAACCCGGCGATCATCAGCAGCTGCTTGAACTGCTGGGGGGCCTGCGGCAGGGCGAAGAACTCACCGGGGTGCAGGCGCGAGGGGACGAGGAAGTCGCGCGCGCCCTCGGGGCTGGAGCTGGTGAGGATGGGGGTCTGGAACTCGTGGAAGCCCAGGTCCGTCATCTTCTGCCGGATGAAGGCGACCACCTGCGAGCGCAGCATGACGTTGCGGTGCATCCGCTCGCGGCGCAGGTCGAGGAAGCGGTAGGTCAGGCGGCGCTCCTCGGAGGTGTTGTCCTCGGGGAAGACCGTCAGGGGCAGTTCCTCGGTCGTGCCGAGGACCTCCAGCTCGGCGGCGTCGATCTCGATCTCGCCGGTGGGCAGGTTGGGGTTGACGTTCTCGCCGCTGCGCGCGGCGACCTCGCCCGTGACCCGGATCACCGTCTCCTTGGGCAGACGGCTGAGCTCCTCGAACACCGGAGACTCCGGGCGGGCCATGAGCTGCGTGACGCCGTAGTGGTCACGCAGGTCGACGAAGAGCAGACCACCGAGATCCCGGCGATTGTGCACCCAGCCGGAGAGGCGCACCTGCTGCCCGACGTGCTCCTTGCGGAGCTGACCACACGAATGAGTCCTGTAACGATGCATGAGTTACCAAGTCCACTAACTACACGGCTGGGCGAAGACGCCGGGGAACCCTGACTGGGACCGGCCGGAACAATGCCTCTTGATCACCTGGAATCCTACCGTCAACCGCCGTGCGCACCGCCTCCCGTTTTCGGGACGCGGCCTCAGGCGGACAGGCCGCGCAGGTAGGGGTTGGTGGCGCGTTCGCGCTCGACCGTGGTCGCCGGACCGTGGCCCGGCAGGATCTGCGTCCGGTCGGGGCGGCCGAGGACGGCGCCGGCGAGGCTGCGGCCCATGTCCTCCTGGTCGCCCCCGGGGAAGTCGGTGCGGCCGATGGAGCCGGCGAAGACGAGGTCGCCGGCGAACATGACCGGTACCCCGTCCTCGGTGGACACGGTGTAGACGACCGAGCCGGGGGTGTGCCCGGGGGTGTGCTCGACGGAGAAGTCCATCCCGGCCAGTGCGAGGGTCCCGCCGTCGGCGACCTCCACCACCGCGGCGGGTTCGGTGTAGGGGCCCGGGCCCAGCAGCGCGCTCAGCTGGGCGGCGAAGCCCTGGTCGACGCCGGCGGCGGGCTCGGTGAGCAGCCCGCGGTCGGCGGGGTGCAGGTGGACGGGGGCCCCGTGGCGCTCGCACAGGTCGGCGGCCGACCAGACGTGGTCGAAGTGCCCGTGCGTGAGCAGCACCGCGGCGGGGGTCAGGTCGTGCTCGGACAGCACCTTGGCCACCTGTTCGGAGGCCTCCTGGCCCGGATCGACGATGACGCAGTCGGTGCCCGCGGCCCGGGCGACCACATAGCAGTTCGCGGCGAGCGGGCCGGTGGGAAGCGCGGCGATGAGCACGGGTGGTCCTGTTCCTGCGGGGTACGGGTCGTCTCGGGCCACACGCGGCGGAGCTCGCCCCGCGTGGTCCCTGGTTGCCGAGGGTACCGAGATCGGGCGACCGGCCGATCGCGGGAACGGCTCGTTTCATCACCATTCGATCACCGCGCCCGTCTGGCCTCTTTGCCAGAGCGCGTGGTAATGCCATATTGGTCACCGTCGTCGTGTGCCCTGACGCCCCTGACCCGCCCACTCGCGGGGTCCCGCGTCGGCCGGACGCACGAAGGCGCATCAGCAGACCCATGATCTGCGCAGACTGTGAGACACGGCGCGTCGTTCACCGCCGAATCGTATGGCTATATCGTGCTGAGCACGATGGTTCCCATCACGGACCGGCGCGATCCGTCGCGACGACCCGAACCCGACCTCGGCCGGGTTCATGACAGCAGGAGGACACGGTGACCACGGACCCTTGGGGCCGCGTAGACGACGACGGCACGGTCTACGTGCGCACGAGCGAAGGCGAGCGGGTCGTCGGATCGTGGCAGGCGGGGGCGCCGGACGAAGCGCTGGCCTTCTTCCGCCGCAAGTACGACGCCCTGGTCACTGAGGTGGAGCTGCTGGAGAAGCGGCTGCGCAGCACCGACCTGTCGGCCTCCGCCGCGATGGCCGCCATCGACAAGCTGCGCACCGCCGTCACCGACGCGCACGCCGTGGGCGACCTGGACGCCCTCTCCCGGCGGCTGGACGCGCTGTCCGGCCGCGCGGAGGAGCGCAAGGTCGAACAGAAGCAGGCCCAGGAGCAGGCTCGCGGGCAGGCGCGCGAGATCAAGGAGCGCATTGTCGCCGAGGCCGAGCGGGTCGCGGTGGAGACCACCCACTGGAAGACCGGTGGGGAGCGGATGCTCCAGCTCATCGAGGAGTGGAAGAAGGCCCCGCGGGCCGACCGGCCCACCGAGCAGGCGCTCTGGAAGCGCATGTCCGCGGCGCGCAACTCCTTCTCCAAGCGGCGCAAGGCCTACTTCGCCAACCTCGACCAGGAGCGCGAGGCGGTCCGGGCCGACAAGGAGCGCATCGTCGTCGAGGCCGAGGAGCTCGCCCACTCCACCGACTGGGGGCCCACCGCCCGCGCGTACCGCGACCTGATGCAACGCTGGAAGAACAGCGGTCGGGCGGACCGTGCCAGCGAGGACAAGCTGTGGGCGCGGTTCAAGGCCGCCCAGGACACCTTCTTCGACGCGCGCAACGCCACGTTCGCCGAGCGCGACGCGGAGCTGCGGGTCAACGCCGACGCCAAGGAGCGCATCCTGGCCGAGGCCAAGGCGGAGATCTCCGGGATCGACGACCCCCGCCGCGCCCGCGCCCGGCTGCGCGAGTACCAGGAGGCCTGGGAGGAGGCCGGTGACCTGCCGCGTGACGTGCGCGACCAGCTCGAGGGCGCCTTCCGGCAGATCGAGGACGGTGTGCGCCGCGCCGAGGACGCCGAGTGGGAGCGCAGCAGCCCCGAGGCCCGTGCCCGCGCCAAGGACACGGTCGACCAGCTCTCCCAGGCGATCAGCAGTCTGGAGGCCAAGCTGGAGAAGGCCCGGGCCGGCGGCGACACCCGCCGGATCAAGGAGCACGAGGCCGCTCTGGAGGCCCGGCGCGCCTGGCTCGTCGAGGCGGAGAAGGCGCTCAGCGAGATGAGCTGACCCCACGGAAAGGGGCACGAGCGGATGGCACGGTCACGTGCCACGCCATCGCTCGTGCCCCTTTCCTTGTGCGGGCCCCGGTCTAGCCCTCGGTCTCCGTGCGGCGGCGCCCGAAGATCATGGCGCCGACACCGGTCAGGACGGACACCAGCCCGCCGACCGCCGGAACGGCCACCGAGGAACCGGTCTGCGCGAGGACCTCGCCGTCGTCGCCCCCGCTGACGCCGTTCACGCTCCCGGCACCATCGTCGTCGCCGTCCTTCCCGTCCTTCCCATCATGGCCGTCGTGGCCATCGTCGCCATCGTCCCCGTCATGGCCGTCGTCACCATCATGACCGTCATCCCCATCGTGGCCGTCATCGCCGTCGTGGCCGTCGTCACCATCGTGGCCATCGTCCCCGTCATGGCCGTCATCGCCATCGTGACCATCGTCGCCATCGTGGCCGTCATCGCCGTCATGGCCGTCATCGCCATCGTGGCCATCGTCCCCGTCATGGCCGTCGTCACCATCGTGACCGTCATGACCATCGTGGCCATCGTGGCCGTCATCGCCATCGTGACCATCGTCGCCATCGTGGCCGTCATCGCCATCGTGACCATCGTGACCGTCATCGCCGTCATCGCCGTCATGGCCGTCATGGCCGTCGTCACCATCGTGACCGTCATCGCCATCGTGACCGTCGCCGGGGCCGTAGCCGTCGTCCCCGTCGTAGGAGGGCTGGTCGGCGTTGCCGCTCGTGGCGGCGGCCTCCGGTGCGGCGGCGGGCTCGGGCACCGTGGCGGGCTCCGGCGCGCGGACCTCGGGTTCCACCGCCTGGGGCTGTGGCACCTGGACGTCGATCTGCGGCACATGGACCTCGACCGCGTCCTGGAGCGCGTCGGCGATCAACTGCTCGGACTGCGCACTCATCGGCTGCGGAGCGCTCTGCTGTTCCGCGGAGTCGGCGAGGGCAGGAACCGCACCCCACAGGAACGGTGCGGCGATCACGGCGCCGGCCGACACCGCCGCCGACCGGATCAGGGCTCGGGTGTTGATGTTGGTCATGACCCCTCCAGAGAAATCACTCAAAGCATCAGGTCGTGCACCCATAGTGACATTATGGCGGCTGATGTCCCGCCAATACAGGGCGAGTCTGCCGACTTCCCTCAAAAACGGACACAGATGACTGGACGACTACCGATGCGCATCGAGGTGGTATACGGGCGCCGCTCCCGGGAACGTGCGCACCTTGGGCCCGGGGCCGGATCCCTCGGCCTCGGGCTCCCCCGGCCCGGACTCCGACCCGGGCTCCGCCTCCGGCTGCGGATCGGGCACCGGCGTGGACCCCGAGTCGGGGTCCGGCTGCGGGCGCGGACTCCGGGAACCCCGATAGCGGACCAGCCCGCCGACCCCCGCCGCGACGACCGCGATCAGGGTCAGCCCGGCGACCACCCACACCAGCGGCACCACGCCGTGGACCCGGTGGACGGCCGCGGTGCACGCCACCAGGGCCGCCCCCTCCTCCGGCCGCAGGCACACCGTGGTGGCGGTCCGTGAAGCACCCTCCGGGCGCGACGCGACCTCGGTCGTCACCGTCAGGCTCGCCCGCTCGCCGGGTTCCAGCGACCGCTCCCAGACCACCCTGGACGCCTCGGCGTCGACGGCGCCCTCCCCCGAGTCGGACACGTGGCGCATCCCCGAGGGCAGGAGTTGCACGATCTGGGTGTCCGGCAGCGCCTCGTAGCCGGAGTTGCGCACCTGGATCGTGTAGTGCACGCGGTCTCCGGGGCGCAGTCGCTCCTCCACGTCGTCCTCGACCGTCACGTGCAGGTTTCCCGCACCGGGGACGACCTCGGCGTCCCGGGGGTCCTCCCCCTCGGCCACTGGCTGGGCGGTGGGAAGGGCGATCATCGCCGCCAGTCCCATCGCCGACATCACCGCTGAGACTCCCACGGCGCACTCCTCCGCATGGCGAAATGACCCTACGTGTATATGTCCTAACACGTCGTAGTCACGCGGGAGTCGCACACACGCCGGGGGCGGGCGGCCGCTCGGGCCGCCCGCCCCCGGGCGGGATTCCGTCACCGGGACGGAGGGAGTGGGCTCAGGCGCCCACGAACGACCGCAGCGAGGCCGCGCGGTCGGTCCGCTCCCAGGTGAACTCCGGCAGCTCGCGGCCGAAGTGGCCGTAGGCGGCCGTCTTGGAGTAGATCGGGCGCAGCAGGTCGAGGTCGCGCACGATCGCGGCCGGACGCAGGTCGAAGACCTCCTTGACGGCCTTCTCGATCAGCTCGGGAGCCACCTTCTCCGTGCCGAAGGTCTCGATGAACACACCGACCGGGTGCGCCTTGCCGATGGCGTAGGCGACCTGGACCTCGGCACGCTCGGCGAGCTCGGCGGCCACGATGTTCTTGGCGACCCAGCGCGTGGCGTAGGCGGCGGAGCGGTCCACCTTCGACGGGTCCTTGCCCGAGAAGGCGCCGCCACCGTGCCGGGCGTAGCCGCCGTAGGTGTCGACGATGATCTTGCGGCCGGTCAGGCCGGCGTCGCCCATGGGGCCGCCGATCTCGAAGCGGCCGGTCGGGTTGACCAGCAGCCGGTAGTCGTCGGCCGCCAGGCCGAACGCGGCCACGACCGGCTCGATGACGTGCTCGCGCACGTCGGGAGCGAGCATCTCGTCGAGGTTGATGTCGGCGGAGTGCTGGCTGGAGACCACGACGGTGTCCAGGCGCACGGGGGTCTGGCCCTCGTACTCCACCGTCACCTGGGTCTTGCCGTCCGGACGCAGGTACGGGACGGTGCCGTTGCGGCGGACCTCGGCCAGTCGCTCGGAGAGCGAGTGCGCCAGCTTGATCGGCAGCGGCATGAGCTCGGGGGTTTCGCGGTTGGCGTACCCGAACATCAGGCCCTGGTCGCCGGCGCCCTGGCGGTTGAGGCTGTCGTCCTCGTGCTCGACCCGCGCCTCGTACGCGGTGTCCACGCCCTGGGCGATGTCCGGGGACTGGGCGTCGATGGAGACGTTGACCCCGCAGGAGTCACCGTCGAACCCCTTCGCGGAGGAGTCGTAGCCGATCTCCAGGATCTTCTCCCGGACGATCGCGGGGATGTCGACGTAGGTCTGGGTGGTGACCTCGCCCGCGATGTGGACCTGACCGGTGGTGATCAGTGTCTCGACCGCGACCCGGCTCCGGGGGTCGGTGGTGAGCATCGCGTCGAGGATCGCGTCACTGATCTGATCGGCCATCTTGTCGGGATGGCCCTCGGTGACCGACTCGGAGGTGAAAAGGCGGCGGGACACGTTGCGTGACTCCTTGCAGCGGCTGCTGGCTGACATGGTCGGTGCGGCACGCCCGCCCAGGCTCCCGGCCGGGGCGCTCAATGCCGACTGACACGGTTGGTTTTCAGTCCACTCTAACGGGACCGGTGGGGACGGTAATCCCGTGGTCGGCCGGTGGTCGTCACGGGCTTCCGAGGGAAGTCTGGCGTACTCGGCGGTAGGAATCCAGTCCCCGACCCTGCGGTTCTCCCCTTCCAGGGGTCGCGCCCTCAGGATGGCAGGCGCGGCACGACCAGGTCCCACACCCGGTCGGCCAGGTCCTCCTTCGGGCCGAAGGGGATCTCCACGGCGGTTCCGTCCGCGCCGAGCACGACCGCCTGGTTGTCCTCGGTACCGAAGGCGCGGCCGCCCCCGACCTCGTTGACCACGAGCAGGTCACAGCCCTTGCGCGCCAGCTTGGCCCGCCCGTTGGCGATGACGTCGTCCGTCTCGGCCGCGAAGCCGACGATGGTCTGGGCCAGGCCCTCCTTCTCCCGGGAGGCGACCAGGCCGGCCAGGACGTCGGGGTTCTCGACCAGTTCGACGGGGGCGGGCGCGGCCCCCGACTTCTTGATCTTCGAAGCGGCGCTGCTGGCCGGGCGGAAGTCGGCCACGGCCGAGGTCATGACCACCGCGTCGGCCCCCACCCGCTCGGCGTCCATCGCCCCGGCCAGGTCCCGGGCCGACTCCACCCGCACGACGCGGACGCCGGCCGGGTCGGGCAGGGACACGTTGGCGGAGACGAGGGTCACCTCGGCGCCGCGGGCGGCGGCGGTCCGGGCCAGCGCGTAGCCCTGCTTGCCCGAGGAGTGGTTCCCGATGTAGCGCACCGGGTCGATGGCCTCGCGGGTGCCCCCGGCGGAGATCACCACGCGGCGCCCGCCCAGGTCGGGATCGGCCGCGCCCCGCCGCAGCACCCGGCGCGCCGCCTCGAACAGTTCAGAGGGCTCGGGCAGGCGGCCCCGTCCGGTGTCGGCGCCGGTGAGGCGCCCCTCCGCGGGCTCCAGGACGATCGCGCCGCGCGAGCGCAGCGTCGCCACGTTCGCCCGGGTCGCGGGGTGCTCCCACATCTCGGTGTGCATGGCCGGCGCGAAGACGACGGGGCACCGAGCGGTCAGGAGGGTGTTGGTCAGCAGGTCGTCGGCGAGTCCCGCCGCGGCCTTGGCCAGGATGTTGGCGGTGGCCGGGGCCACGAAGACGAGGTCGGCCGACTGGCCGATGCGCACGTGCGGGACCTCGTGGACCTCGTCCCACACTCCGGTGGAGACCGGTCGGCCGGACAGGGCGGCCCAGGTGGGCTCGCCGACGAAGCGCAGCGCGTCGGCGGTGGGCACCACCCTGACCTGGTGACCGGACTCGGTCAGCCGTCTGAGCAGTTCGCAGACCTTGTAGGCCGCGATCCCGCCGCCGACGCCGAGGACCACCTGGGGAACGGTTCGTGTCTCACTCACACCTAGGAGTTCTACCAGGCCCCGTCCCGCCCCATCATCCCGCGGGCTCCCAGTGGGTCGAAGGTGCACGCACGGCCCTACGGAACCCCAGCCAGTGAAGGTTCAGGCGGTCCAGCCTGCCCCGACCACAGGGGGTCTATCCGGGCCAAAGCGAGGAACGAGCGGAGGCCCGAAGAAAGCACAGACGAGGGCGCCGACGCGTTCTGGAGTGCTTGGAGGTGGGGTCCGCGAGGAACGAGCGGGCCACACCGGAAAGCGCGAAGAACGCGTCTATCAGGCGCCCTCGTACGGCTCCGCCGTCAGCAGGCCGGACTTGACCTCGCGCAGGGCGATGGAGAGCGACTTCTCCTGCACGTGGGTCTCCACGAGCGGGCCGACGTACTCCAGCAGGCCCTCGCCCAGCTGGGCGTAGTAGGCGTTGATCTGGCGGGCCCGCTTGGAGGCCATCGTGACCAGGCTGTACTTGCTGTCCACCAGCTGCAGCAGGTCGTCGATGGGCGGGTTGGTGATGCCTTCGGCGACGGGCTCGGTACCAGCCACTTTGAATACCCCCAGGGACGGTCTCCGGCTCGTCGAAAGCCGTGACGTGTTCGGTCGGACGCGCCCGGATGCGGCGCGGCGGGCTCGGCCCGCCTCGCTATCACACCTTGGGCGCGGTGATCAACGCTAGCAGGTCGGCGCACACGTCCCGTACGGACGTGTTGACGAGTGTGGTGTCGAACTCCTTCTCGGCGGCGAGTTCGACCTTGGCGACGTCCAGGCGGCGCTGGATGACCTCGTCGCTCTCGGTGCCGCGGCCGGTGAGGCGGCGGACCAGCTCCTCCCACGAGGGCGGGGCCAGGAAGACGTGCAGGGCGTCGGGCATGGACTCGCGCACCTGGCGGGCGCCCTGGAGCTCGATCTCCAGCAGGACCGGGGTGCCGGCGGCGAGCCGCTCCTCGACGGGGCCGCGCGGGGTGCCGTAGCGGTTGCCCGCGAACTGGGCCCACTCCAGTAGTTCGCCCTCGGCGACGAGCCGGTCGAACTCCTCGTCGGAGACGAAGTGGTACTGGACGCCGTCCTTCTCTCCGGGGCGGGGCCTGCGCGTGGTCACCGACACCGACAGCCACACCTCGGGGTGCTCGCGGCGGATGCCGGCGACGACCGTGCTCTTGCCCACACCCGACGGACCGGACAGGACGGTCAGCCGCTTCGCGGCCGGACGGGACTGGGATCCGAGCTCAGGCATGTGTGTTTCTGGCTTCCCTTCGGGGCCGCCGCGCGCGGGTTCCGCGGGCTTGCCGGGAACCGCGAACCTCCCGTGCCGGGGCGCGGCGGGCGACTGGTGTGCGGGATCGTCCGCGAACACTCGCGGGAAGTCCCAGTTATACCACCGCGCCGCGGTGCGGCGGACGGTTCGACCTGGGGCCGACCGCCCGCCGACCGCGGCGCGGGGATGCCACTCATCCGGGCCCGGCCGCCTGCGCGGCGGGGGCTCCGCCGCGACTGTGGGGGACGCGGCGAGACCGGAGCACTGCGTTGTCCGGGTCCTACTTGGTCCTACTTGGTGAGGTCGCCGAACTCGTCCTCAAGGGCGGCACGCTGGTTGGTGCCCAGACCCCGTACACGGCGCGACTCAGCGATGTTGAGCCGCTCCATGATCTGCTTGGCACGGACCTTGCCGACGCCGGGAAGGGATTCGAGCAGAGCCGAAACCTTCATCTTCCCGATGACGTCGTCCTTGAGGCCGTTGGAAAGCACCTCGGACAGCGAGATCCCGCCGTTCTTGAGCTTGTTCTTGACCTCCGCTCGCTCTTTTCTGGCCTTGGCGGCCTTCTCAAGAGCCGCGGTGCGCTGCTCGGGTGTGAGGGGAGGAAGGGCCACGCCGGGTCACCTCGGATTTCTACTCGTTTGTAGAGGGCGGACGCCTGCGCAAGTTAGTAGGTCTGACCCCTGTTAGGCAACGTAAAGTGCCCTTTCAGCGGCTATTTCATCGAAGGAACTACGCAGAGTAATGATGCAATTGCGGCCTGAGACGAAAATGAGGACCTTAGTCCCGATTGAAGGCCCCAGCACGCGTGCCACCAGCGCAGGTCACAGAGGGGTGACCCGGGTCACTCTCGGGCGCCGAAACCGGGTTTCGGACACACCTATTTCGTGACCGTCCGTAAGACATAACTGCGCGTGATGAGCCCGCTGCGTTCATCCGCTACACCCGCACACCGGCGCGCCGGACGGCCGCCGCGATCGAGGCGGCCGCCGCGCCCGGGTCCGGGGCCCGCGTGATCGGGCGGCCGACCACCAGCAGGTCCGCCCCCGCCTCGATGGCCTCCTCCGGCGTGGCCACGCGCGACTGGTCGCCCCGGTCCGCTCCCGCCGGGCGCACGCCCGGGGTGATCAGGGTGATGTCGGGGCCCACCTCCGCGCGCACCATGGCGACCTCCTGCGGCGAGCAGACGAGCGCCCGCGCCCCCGCCCCGACCGCCAGAACCGACAGCCGCCGCACCGCGTCGCGGGCCGGCCCCAGGAGCCCGATCTCCTCCAGGTCCTTCTCGCCCATCGAGGTGAGCACCGTCACCCCGGCGATCCTGGTGTCCGGCGCGGCCTCCACCGCGGCCCGGACCATGTCCGCTCCCCCGCCGGCGTGCACGGTGAGGATGGAGGGCCGCAGGCCCGCGACGCTGCGCGCCGCGCCCGCGACGGTGGCGGGGATGTCGTGCAGCTTCAGGTCCAGGAACACCTTGACCCGGTTGGCGCCGCGCGTCGCGCTGATCACCTCGGGCCCGTACCGCAGGTACAGCTCCAGGCCCACCTTCACCGTGCTCACGTGCGGCGCGACCGCGGACGCCCAGGTCGCGGCGGTCTCGATGTCGTTCGCGTCGATCGCCACGGCGATCGGAGCTGGCGCGGAAGGCGCGGTCATGCGGTTCTCCATTCGTGTGCCACCGGCTCGGTGCCGGCGTCGGCATCCCCGGACGTGCTTACAGCCGTACTCGAGGATGCACGTTCGCTGTCATGTGCACACCACCATGGTGTGCGGTTCCCCGGATGAGTCACTTCATGCGCCCCGAGAGGATCACTTCCCCGTAACAGCGGCCCAAACGGCCGCAGGCGCGCTTTCCTCGCCGCGCCGACCCAGTTGTCCGGGATGTCCCCCGCTGGTCGTACAGAGCCCTCTCAGGGCCGTTCAGGCCGGTCAGGGGCCTGCCGACCCCTGTCCTCGCGCCTCAGACCCCGGTCCCTGGCCGGTGGGCGGCGCCCACCAGGTCCCGGGCGCGCGCGATGCCCCGCGCGTCGAGGGCCTCGGTGAACTCCCTGAGCACGCGGGCGCAGGCGGAGGGATCGGAGAAGTTGACCGTCCCCACCGCGACGGCGCTCGCGCCCGCCGCCATGAACTCGATCACGTCCGCCCCCGTGCGGACCCCGCCCACACCGATGATCGGCACGTCCGGCAGGGCCTCGTGGACCCGGTAGACGCACCCCACCGCGATCGGGCGCAGCGCCGGCCCGGACAGCCCGCCCATGCCCCCGGCGACGGCCGGGCGCAGCGTGCGGGAGTCCACCGCCATGCCGCGCACGGTGTTGATCATCGTCAGGCCGTCGGCGCGGGCGGCCACGCACGCCCCCGCCAGGTCCACCACGTCGGGGACGTCGGCGGAGAGCTTCGCGAGCACGGGCAGGTCCGAGCGTGCGTGCGAGCGCACCGTCTGGACCACGGCGGCGGCCTGGGCCGGGTCGTCGGCGAAGTAGCGGCCCGCCGGGTCGGCGTGGTTGGCGCAGGACAGGTTGACCTCGATGGCGCTGACGCCCTCGGCGTCGGAGACCCGGCGGGCCAGCTCCCCGAACTCGCCCACGCCCGCGCCGGCGATGGACACGATCGCCCGGCCGCCCCGGGACAGCAGCCACGGCAGGTCCCGCTGCAGGAACACGTCCACGCCCGGCCCCTGCATGCCCGTGGTGCTGAGCATCCCGCTCGGCGTCTCGGCCATGCGCGGCGCGGGGCGCCCGGCATGCGGCTCCAGCATCACCGACTTGGTCGTGACGGCGCCGATCTGCGCGACGTCGAAGAACTGGGCCAGCTCGCGCCCCGCTCCGGCGCACCCGGCGGCGGTCACCACGGGATTGGGCAGGTCCAAGCCGCCCAGCCGCGTCCTGAGGTCTGCGTTCACGGTCCTTCTGCTCGCTCGTCGGTGTCGCGCTGCTCTCGCGGCGCCGTGGTTCGGGAAGGGCGGGGCGGAGGGGCGCTCAGGCGATGTCGCGCGCCGACTCGGCGGCGCGCGCGGCGCTGGAGCCCTTCCACCCGGGCGCGCCCAGAGCGTCGAAGGGGATCGAGCCGACGTCGTCGAAGCGCACCTGCTCGCCCCGGAAGACCGGACCGTCCACGCAGGAGCGCACCATGCGGGTGATGCCGTCATCGCCCACCACGGGGACCACGCAGGTCATGCAGATCCCGGTGCCGCAGGCCATGGTCTCCTCGACCGAGACCTGGACGGGGATGCCGTGCGTGCCGGCCACGGCGGTGACGGCGCGCAGCATCGGCATCGGGCCGCACGCGTAGACCACGTCGGAGCGGGCCTCCTCGATGACCCGTCCCAGGACGTCGGTGACGCGCCCGCGCGTGCCGAAGGACCCGTCGTCGGTGGTGAAGACCGCGGTCTCGGCCACCCGGCGGGCGGTGATCGCGCTGAACACCCGGTCGGCCGAGGCGGCGCCCAGGACGAAGTCCACCCGGCAGCCCCGCCGGCGCAGCGACTGCGCCAGCGGGAAGAGCGGGGCGCTGCCGGACCCGCCGCCCACCAGCACGCAGTTGACCGGGTCCCGGGGCAGCGGGAAGGGGCGACCGAGCGGGCCGACCACGTCGAGCAGGTCGCGCGATCTTCGCTCGGCCAGCCAGGCGGTGCCGGTCCCGCGCACGGAGAACAGGAACTCGACGGTGCCGCCGTAGTCGGGTTTGACGTCGTGGATGGCGAAGGGCCGGCGCAGCAGCGTGCTGGAGTGGTCGCCGCCCACCGACACCGAGACGAACTGGCCCGAGCGGAAGCGCTCGGCTATGCCCGGGGCGACGACGGTGATGGCGTAGTAGGCGTCCACCCTGCGCACGTTCAGCACGGGGCACCTGACCTGCACCGGTCCGTTGTCGCTCATGGTGTGGCGCAAACCTCTCTCACCTCGGCGGTGCGGACGCCCGGGCCGGAAGCCCGCGGCGCCCGCACTCTACAGCCCGTCCGAGGGCCGTATCCGGCGGATACGGCCCGGACGTACAGCCTAGGCCTCGCGGCGCTCGGTGAGGGCGCTCGCGTGCTCCTGGAGGGAGCGCACACCCACGTCACCGCGCACCCGGGCCTCGATCGCCTGCACCGCCGCGGCCAGTCCCTGCACGGTGGTGACGCTCGGGATGCCGCGCAGGACGGCCGCGGTGCGGATCTCGTACCCGTCCAGACGGGGTCCGGACTGCCCGGCCCCGCCGAAGGGGGTGTTGACGACCAGGTCGACGCCGCCCTCGTGGATGAGCCGCACGATGGTGGGCTCGCCCTCGGGGCCGGTGCCCTCGCTGTGCTTGCGCACCACCGTGGCGTGCACGCCGTTGCGGCGCAGCACCACCGCGGTGCCCTCGGTGGCGAGGATCTCGAAGCCGAGGTCGGCCAGGCGCTTGACCGGGAAGATCATCGAGCGCTTGTCGCGGTTGGCGACCGAGACGAACACCTTGCCGCGCGTGGGCAGCGAGCCGTTGACGGCCAGCTGCGACTTGGCGTAGGCCGCGCCGAACTCCACGTCCAGGCCCATGACCTCGCCGGTGGAGCGCATCTCCGGGCCGAGGATGGTGTCGACGCCCTCGCCCTCCTTGTTGATGAACCGGTTGAAGGGCAGCACGGCCTCCTTCACCGACACCGGGGCGTCGGCGGGCAGGTCGCCGCCGTCACCGGAGGCGGGCAGCATGCCCTCGGTGCGCAGGTCGGCGATCGAGGTCCCGGCCATGACGCGGGCCGCGGCCTTGGCCAGCGGCACCGCGGTGGCCTTGGACACGAACGGCACGGTGCGCGAGGCGCGCGGGTTGGCCTCCAGCACGTAGAGCACGCCGGAGGCGAGCGCGTACTGGACGTTGAGCAGGCCCCGCACCCCGGTGCCGCGGGCGATGGCCTCGGTGGAGTAGCGGATCCGCTCGATGTCGTCGCTGCCCAGGGTGATGGAGGGCAGGGTGCACGCGGAGTCCCCGGAGTGGATCCCGGCCTCCTCGATGTGCTCCATGACGCCGCCCAGGTACAGGTCGCGGCCGTCGTAGAGGGCGTCGACGTCGATCTCGATGGCGTCGTCGAGGAAGCGGTCGATCAGCACCGGGTGCTCGGGGCTGACCTCGGCGTTGCGCTTGATGTAGTCGGCGAGCATGGACTCGCTGTAGACGATCTCCATGCCGCGCCCGCCCAGCACGTAGGACGGGCGGACCATGACCGGGTAGCCGATCTCGTCGGCGGCGGTCTTGGCCTCGGCGAAGGAGTAGGCGGTGCCGTACTTGGGCGCGGGCAGTCCGGCCCTGGCCAGGACCTTGCCGAACTCGCCGCGGTCCTCGGCCAGGTCGATGGCCTCGGGGCTGGTGCCGATGATGGGCACGCCCGCGTCCTTGAGGCGGCGGGCCAGTCCCAGCGGGGTCTGGCCGCCCAGCTGGACGATGACGCCGGCGACGGTGCCGGTGAGCTGCTCGGCGCGCACGACCTCCAGCACGTCCTCCAGGGTGAGCGGCTCGAAGTAGAGCCGGTCGCTGGTGTCGTAGTCGGTCGAGACGGTCTCGGGGTTGCAGTTGACCATCACGGTCTCGTAGCCGGCGTCGGAGAGCGCGAAGGAGGCGTGGACGCAGGAGTAGTCGAACTCCACGCCCTGGCCGATGCGGTTGGGCCCCGAGCCCAGGATGATGATCTTGGGCCGCTCGCCCTGGGGGACCTCGGTCTCCTCGTCGTAGCTGGAGTACAGGTACGGCGTCTGCGCGGCGAACTCGGCGGCGCAGGTGTCCACGGTGAGGTAGACGGGGTGGACGCCCAGGGCGTGGCGCAGTTCGCGCACGACCTCCTCGGGCTTGCCGGTGATCTCGCCGATCTGGAGGTCGGAGAAGCCCAGCCCCTTGACGGCGCGCAGCTGGTCGGCGTCGAGCTTGGGCGCGGCGGCCAGGTCGCGGGCGGCCTCCTCCAGGCGCAGCATCTGGTCCAGGAACCAGGGGTCGATGCGGGTGGCCTCGTGCAGCTCCTCGACGGTGGCGCCGGCGCGCAGGGCCTGCTGGACCTGGCGGAGCCGGTGCTCGGTCGGGGTCGCGGCCCGGCGCAGCAGCTCGTCCTTGTCGCCGGGCTCGCCCGCCCAGGTCAGGCCGACGCCGGCCTTCTCCAGGGAGCGCATGGCCTTCTGCAGCGCCTCGGGGAAGGACCGGCCGATGGCCATGGCCTCGCCCACGGACTTCATGGTCGTGGTGAGGCCGGGGTCGGCGCCGGGGAACTTCTCGAAGGCGAACCGGGGGACCTTGACGACCACGTAGTCGAGCGTGGGCTCGAAGCTGGCCGGGGTCTCCCGGGTGATGTCGTTGGGGATCTCGTCGAGCGTGTAGCCGACGGCGAGCTTGGCGGCGATCTTGGCGATCGGGAAGCCGGTGGCCTTGGAGGCCAGCGCCGAGGAGCGGGACACGCGCGGGTTCATCTCGATGACGATGATCCGGCCGGTGGTCGGGTGCACGGCGAACTGGATGTTGCAGCCGCCGGTGTCCACGCCGACCTCGCGGATGACCGCGATGCCGATGTCGCGCATCCGCTGGTACTCGCGGTCGGTCAGGGTCATGGCGGGGGCCACGGTGATGGAGTCACCGGTGTGCACGCCCATGGGGTCGAGGTTCTCGATGGAGCACACGACGACGACGTTGTCGTTGGTGTCGCGCATCAGCTCCAGCTCGTACTCCTTCCAGCCGAGGATGGACTCCTCCAGGAGCACCTCGGTGGTCGGCGAGAGGGCCAGGCCCTGGCCCGCGATGCGGCGCAGCTCGGCCTCGTCGTGGGCGAAGCCGGACCCGGCGCCGCCCATGGTGAAGGAGGGGCGCACCACGACCGGGTAGTTCAGGTCCTCGGCGGCGTCCAGGCACTCCTGGAGCGTGTGGCAGATGCGCGAGCGGGCGGACTCCCCGCCGATGCGCTCGACGATGCCCTTGAAGGACTCGCGGTCCTCGCCGGACTGGATGGCCTCGATGTTGGCGCCGATGAGCTCGACGTCGTACTTGGCCAGGACCCCGGACTCGTCCAGGGCGACCGCGGCGTTGAGCGCGGTCTGGCCGCCCAGGGTGGGCAGCAGGGCGTCGGGGCGCTCCTTGGCGATGATCTTCTCGATCATCTCGGTCGTGATCGGCTCGACGTAGGTGGCGTCGGCGATCTCGGGGTCGGTCATGATCGTGGCCGGGTTGGAGTTGACCAGGATGACCCGCAGGCCCTCGGCCCGCAGGACACGGCAGGCCTGGGTGCCCGAGTAGTCGAACTCGGCCGCCTGCCCGATGACGATCGGACCGGAACCGACCACGAGGACGGATGAAAGGTCACTACGGCGCGGCATGCTCTTCCTCTTACTGCTTGGCAGCCGGTGCGGGCTGGGCGGACATCAGGTCGCAGAACTCGTCGAAGAGTGCGGCGGCGTCATGGGGGCCGGCGGCGGCCTCCGGGTGGAACTGGACGCTGAACACGGGGCGGTCCAGCAGCCGCAGGCCCTCGACGACCTGGTCGTTGAGGCCGATGTGGCTCACCTCGGCCCGGCCGTAGGGGGTGTCGAAGGGCTCATCGAGCGGAGCGTCGACGGCGAAGCCGTGGTTCTGGCTGGTGATGGCGACCTTGGTCGTGCGGGTGTCGCGGACCGGCTGGTTGACGCCGCGGTGCCCGAAGCGGAGCTTGTAGGTGCCCAGGCCCAGGGAGCGGCCCAGGATCTGGTTGCCGAAGCAGATGCCGAACAGGGGCGTGCCCGCGTCCAGTACCCCGCGCATCGCCGCGACGGGGCCGTCGGCGGTGGCGGGGTCGCCGGGGCCGTTGCTGAAGAAGACGCCGTCCGGGTCCAGGGCGAGGATGTCCTCGGCGGTGGCCGAGGAGGGCAGCACGGTGACGCGGCAGCCGCGCTCGGCCAGGCGCTGCGGGGTCATCGCCTTGATCCCCAGGTCGACGGCGGCGACGTGGAAGCGGGTCGCGACGCCCTCGGGCGGCAGGATCTCGTAGGGCGCGTCGGTGCTGACCTCGGCGGCCAGGTCGGAGCCGGCCATGGCCGGCTGCTCCAGGACGCGGGCGAGCAGCGCCTTCGGGTCTGTCTCCACGGAGCTGACGGCGGCGCGCATGGCGCCCCGGTCGCGCAGGTGGCGGGTCAGGGCGCGGGTGCCGGTGAGGGCGATGCCCACCACGCCCTGGCGGCGCAGCTCCTCGTCGAGGGTGCGCTCGGCACGCCAGTTGGAGGGGATGCGCGCGGGCTCGCGGACGACGTACCCGGCGACCCAGATCCGGCCGGACTCGGGGTCGTCGTCGTTGACACCGGTGTTGCCGATGTGCGGCGCGGTCATCACGACGATCTGCCGGTGGTACGAGGGGTCGGTGAGGGTCTCCTGATAGCCGGTCATGCCGGTGTTGAAGACGGCCTCGCCGAAGGTCTCGCCGACGGCGCCGAAGGAGCGGCCGTGGAAGACGCGGCCGTCCTCGAGCACCAGAATCGCCGGTCCGCCGGTTGCCTCGGACACGTTGTCCCCCTCCGCCGCGCCAGGGTGTGCCTGGGCGTTCTCTGCTCTGCTCACTTGATCTTGCCTTCCAGGACGGTCGGGACGCCGCGCAGGAACGTGGCCTGGACACGGCCCGGCAGGGTCATGCCCCGGAAGGGCGTGTTGCCGCTCTTGGTGGCCATGGCTCCCCCGTCCACCGCCACGGGCGCCGCGGGGTCGTACAGGACGACGTTGGCGGGCTCACCGGCGGCGAGGCCGCGTCCGTGCCCGTCGACCCGGCCGATGCGGGCCGGGGCGGCGGACATGCGTTCGGCGACCTCGGCCCAGGTCAGCAGGCCGGTGTCGACCATGGTCTCCTGCACCACCGCGAGCGCGGTCTCCAGGCCCACCATTCCCATGGCGGCCGTGGACCACTCGGTCTCCTTGGCCTCGGCCGGGTGCGGCGCGTGGTCGGTGGCGACGATGTCGATCGTGCCGTCGGCCAGCCCCTCGCGCAGCGCCCGGACGTCGTCGGCCGTGCGCAACGGCGGGTTGACCTTGTAGATCGGATCGTAGCTCTCCACCAGCTCGTCGGTGAGGAGCAGGTGGTGGGGTGTGACCTCGGCGGTGACGTCGCAGCCGCGCGCCTTGGCCCAGCGGATGATGTCGACCGAGCCCTTGGTCGAGACGTGGCACACGTGCAGCCGGGAGCCGACGTGCTGGGCGAGCAGGCAGTCGCGGGCGATGATCGCCTCCTCGGCGACCGCGGGCCAGCCGGGCAGGCCGAGGCGGTCGGAGACGCGGCCCTCGTTCATCTGGGCGCCCTCGGTCAGGCGGGGCTCCTGGGCGTGCTGGGCGACGACGCCGTCGAAGGCCTTGACGTACTCCAGCGCGCGCCGCATGAGCAGGGCGTCGGAGACGCAGATGCCGTCGTCGGAGAAGACGCGGACGCGGGCGGCGGAGTCGGCCATGGCGCCGATCTCGGACAGGCGCTCGCCGGCCAGGCCGACGGTGACGGCGCCGACGGGGCGCACGTCGCAGTACCCGGCCTCGCGGCCCAGGCGCCAGACCTGCTCGACGACGCCGGCGGTGTCGGCGACGGGGTCGGTGTTGGCCATGGCGTGCACGGCGGTGTAGCCGCCCATGGCGGCCGAGCGCGATCCGGTGGCGACGGTCTCGGCGTCCTCCCGGCCGGGCTCGCGCAGGTGGGTGTGCAGGTCCACCAGGCCGGGCAGGGCGACCAGGCCGGCGGCGTCGACGACCTCGGCGCCCTCGGGGGCGGTCAGCCCGGGGCCGATCTCGGCGATCCTCCCGTCGGAGAGCAGGAGGTCGACGGGGTCGCCGCCGAGCGGGCGGGCGCCGCGGATCAGGTGCGGTGCGTGGTTGTCGGGCATCGCGGTGTGGCTTCCTCGTGGTTCGTGTGGAGTCAGTCTGTGTGGCCGCCCGGGCTTCACGCGGGCGCGCGGAGGCGCCCCGTGGCGGTACGGGGGTGCCGGTGCCGGTCTCTCAGGACCCGCCGAGCAGGAGGTAGAGCACGGCCATGCGCAGGCTGACGCCGTTGGCGACCTGTTCGGTGACGGTGCAGCGCGGGGAGTCGGCGACCTCGGCGGAGATCTCCATCCCCCGCACCATCGGCCCGGGGTGCATGACGATGGCGTCCTGCGGCATGCGGCCCAGGCGTTCGCCGTCGAGTCCGAAGCGCCGGCTGTACTCGCGCTCGGAGGGGAAGAAGGACTCGTGCATGCGTTCCGCCTGGACGCGCAGCAGCATGACCACGTCGGACTTGGGCAGGACGTCGTCCAGGTCGTAGGAGACCTCGCACGGCCAGGTGTGGACCGAGACCGGCAGCAGGGTGGGCGGCGCGACCAGGGTCACGTGCGCGCCCAGGGTGGTGAGCAGGAGCACGTTGGAGCGGGCGACGCGGCTGTGCAGGATGTCGCCGACGATCGCCACGCGCAGGCCCTCCAGGCGGCCGAGCCGGGAGCGCATGGTGAAGGCGTCCAGGAGCGCCTGGGTGGGGTGCTCGTGGGTGCCGTCGCCCGCGTTGAGCACGGAGCCGTCGACCCAGTTGGCGAGCCGGTGCGCGGCGCCGGACGCGCTGTGGCGGATGACGACGCCGTCGGCCCCCATCGCCTGCAGGGTGAGCGCGGTGTCCTTGAGGCTCTCGCCCTTGGAGACGCTGGAGCCCTTGGCGGAGAAGTTGATGACGTCGGCGGACAGGCGCTTGGCGGCCAGTTCGAAGGACGTGCGCGTGCGGGTGGAGTCCTCGTAGAACAGGTTGACCACGGTGCGGCCGCGCAGGGTCGGCAGCTTCTTGACGGAGCGGTCGCCGACCTGGGCGAGTTCCTCGGCGGTGTCGAGGATGAGGGTGGCCTCGTCGCGGGACAGGTCACCGGTGGAGAGCAGGTGGCGCATCAGTCGTTCCCCTCGGTGGCGGCGGGGCGGGCGGAGGGGGCACCGGGCCGGGGGTGCGCGGGTCCGAGGAGGACGGCGTCGTGCCCGTCGGTCTCCTCCAGGCGCACGGTGACGTTCTCGCGCAGGGAAGTGGGCAGGTTCTTGCCCACGTAGTCGGCGCGGATGGGCAGCTCGCGGTGGCCGCGGTCGACCAGGACGGCGAGTTGGACGGCGCGGGGGCGCCCGAGGTCGCCCAGGGCGTCCAGGGCGGCGCGCACGGTGCGGCCGGAGAAGAGGACGTCGTCGACCAGGACGACGACGCGGTCGTCGAGTCCGCCGACGGGGATCTCGGTCCGGCCGAGGGCCCGCGCGGGTGCCAGGCGCAGGTCGTCGCGGTACATGGTGATGTCGAGGGATCCGACCGGGACGGCGAGGTCCTCGACGCGTTCGATGCGCCGCGCCAGGCGCTGGGCGAGCGGGACGCCGCGGGAGGGGATGCCCAGGAGGGTCACGTCCTCCCCGCCCTTGGTGCGTTCGAGCACCTCGTGGGCGATGCGGGTCAGGGCCCGGTTGATCTCGGGGCCGTCGAGGACGGCCCGGGTGCCGTCGGGCACCTCCGGTGACGCCGGGGACCCGCCCCCACTGTCACCTCTTGCTTGTTTTCGCGCACACAAAGTAATGACCCCTTCCCTGCCTCACAGAACAGGTCGTTAAAGGATGTCGATGCCCCCACGCTACCAGCGACGATCACGAAGCCCGAGATGAGGGCGGAGGCCACCGCGAGGAGTGTGACTCTGGTCACACCCCAAGTGGGCGGTTTCGTGCCCGAGAGTAGCCAAATCATGACAAGACGGATACGCCCTTACCTGGTGCAAAAGCTGAAATTCCCTGCAGGAGCGGGCTTTTCGCCCTTCCGATGTGCCCTCACTCGTCCTGAACGATCCGGACATGAGAGGAGTCTCACCTACACACGGTTTGGCCACTGATTAGTCGCGTTTCACCCCAACGGCTTGACCTGGGAGCCAGACCGTCCTAGCGTCACTGTCTGTAATCAATACCGGGTGGGGTTGCGCCCCGTCACCGAACTGCCGGTCCGCTCAGCCGGGCGGGCGAACGAACGGTCCACATCCCCCACCGATCCAGCCACCGTCACGGCCGGGAGCGACAAGAACATGCCATCCGAATACGCGAAGTCCCTCGGTGCGCGACTGCGTGCCATCCGCACCCAGCAGGGCCTGTCCCTGCACGGGGTGGAGGAGAAGTCCCACGGGCGCTGGAAGGCCGTCGTGGTCGGCTCCTACGAACGTGGCGACCGTGCGGTCACTGTCCAGAAGCTCGCCGAGCTCGCCGACTTCTACGGTGTCCCGATGTCGGAGCTGCTGCCCGGCGGCGCCGCACCCACACCCCTGGGCCCCACACCCAAGCTCGTCATCGACCTCGAGCGGATGCAGCAGGTCCCGCAGGAGAAGGCGGGCCCGCTGTCGCGCTACGTGGCGACCATCCAGAGCCAGCGCGGCGACTACAACGGGCGCGTGCTGTCGATCCGCCAGGAGGACCTGCGCTCACTCGCGGTCATCTACGACAAGTCGCCCTCGGACCTGACCGAGGAGCTCATCAACTGGGGCGTCCTCGACCCCGAGGCGCGCCGGGCCGTCGACGCCTTCTGACCGGGGCGCTCCCGCACTGACCAGAACCGGTAGCCGCCCAGGCCTGCCGGTTCTCGTCGTGTCGGCTCCCCCCGCTCCCGGGACCGGCACGCGAGAGCCGTGAACGAGAGCGGCGCGACCGGGCGTTGGGGCTTCCCCTCCCCAAGCCGGCCGCGCCGCCGCTCCGCCGGCCGAACCGGCGATGATCGAACTCATGTTCGATACGCCCAGTTAACCGCAGCCCGCGCGGGTCGTCAAGCACCCGCGCGGACCGGGCGGGCATAGGGTTGGTCCGTGGTAGACGACACCGAGCTGCGCGAACTGGACCCACGGGCGTTCGCGCACGCCGTCCCCGCCCTCCTGGAGATCTACGAGGCGGCCATGCGCCCGCCCCCGGAACAGCTGCCCGGGCGGGCCGCCATCATGAACAGCCACGCCGCCTACCCCGGGTTCCGCTCCGTCACCGCGCTGAGCGGCTCGGACGCCGTCGGATTCGCCTACGCCTTCCACGGCCGCCCCGGCCAGTGGTGGCACGACACCGTCGTGGAGGGACTGCGCGCCCACGGCCGGCCCCGCGCGGTGCGACGCTACCTGTCCGACCCCCTGGAGATCGCCGAGGTCCACGTCCGGCCGGACGCGCAGGGCAACGGCATCGGCCGGGCCATGCTGCACGCCCTGTGCCGGGACCGGCCCGAGCGCACCGCGGTGCTGTCCACGCGCGCGGGCCCCTCCGTGGCGCGCCACCTGTACCTCTCGTGCGGGTTCACCGAGGTGCTGGAGGAGTTCACCTTCCCCGGCAGCTCCGATCAGCCCTTCGCGATCATGGCCGCGCGGCTCCCGCTGAGCGCTCCCCCCGACGCCCGGAGACCTCCTGATAGATCTGCCTGGTGGCCGTGGACCGGTTCGAGGTGATGAAGTGGATGCCCGGCGCGCCCTCGGCCAACAGCCGCTGGCACATGCGCTGGGCGTACTCGATGCCGAAGGCGCGCACGGCCTCGGCGTCGTCGCCGAAGCTCTCGAACTTCGCCGCCAGGTCGGCGGGGAACTTCGCGCCCGACAGCTGCTCCGAGCGCGGGATGAAGGACGTGCGCACCACCGGGAAGACCTCGGGGATGATCGGGATCTCGCACCCGCGCGCCGCCACGCGGTCGCGCAGCCGCAGGTAGTCCTCCGGGTCGAAGAACATCTGGGTGATGGCGTAGTCCGCGCCGGCGTCGCACTTGCGCACGAAGTGATCGGTGTCGGTCTCCACGTCCGCCGAGCGGGGGTGCTTGTAGGGGAAGGCCGCCACACCCACGCAGAAGTCACCGCTGTCCTTGAGCAGGCGGACCAGCTCCTCGGTGTAGGTGAGCCCCTGGGGGTGGCGCACCCACTCGCCGTCGGGGTCGCCGGGCGGGTCCCCGCGCACGGCCAGCATGTTGGACACGCCCGCGTCGGCGAAGCGGCCGATGAGGTGGCGCAGCTCGGCGACCGAGTGGTCGACCAGGGTCATGTGCGCGACCGGCAGCAGCGTGGTGTCGGTGGCGATGCGCTCGGTGGTCTCGACGGTCATGCCGCGGGTGCTGCCGCCCGCCCCGTAGGTGACGGAGACGAAGGAGGGGCCCAGGGCCTCGATCTCGCGGATCGCGCGCCACAGCCGCTCCTGCGCCTGCTGGGAGCGCGGCGGGAAGAACTCGAAGGAGAACAGCGGCTCGCCCGCGTGGAGCAGTTCTCGGATGTGCCGAGGGCGGGGCGTGGGGTTTCGGAGCGCCACGGGGCGTGTCGGTGCAGCGAGCATGACTCCAACCTTAGGCGAGGACTCCCGGACACCGTGGAGGAGACGTCCCAGTACGTGAGATCTCCCCAGAGAATGTCAGGATCGCCACCGCGGCGGCCCGCCCCCACGAGAGATCCGAGCCGCGCTCCCACCGGCGCGACAGCCGCTACTGTGCTGGTATGGCCCCTTCTTCTTCCTCTTCCGCCTCACCCGTCACCGCGATCCGCTCCGCCGTGGACCGGGAGCTGGCCGCGTTCTGCGCCGACCACCGCGCCCAGGTCCTGGCGATCGGTGAGGAGCTCGCGCCGGCCATGGACGCGTTGGAGGCGATGATCGCCGGCGGCAAGCGCCTGCGCCCGACCTTCCTCTACTGGGGCTGGCGGGGCGCCGGGGGCGCCGCCGAGGACGACCGGGTGGCCCGCGCCGCCGCCGCGCTGGAGTTCCTGCAGGCCTGCGCGCTCATCCACGACGACGTCATCGACAACAGCGACACCCGGCGCGGGCTGCCCGCCACCCACAAGCGCCTGGCCGCGCTGCACTCCGACCACGGGTGGAGCGGCGACGCCGACGAGTTCGGCCGGGGCGCCGCGGTCCTCATCGGCGACCTGTGCCTGTCGTGGTCGGACGAGATGTTCCAGGCCAGCGGCTTCCCGCTGCCGACGCTGCGGGAGGCCCGGCCGCCCTTCGACGCCATGCGCACCGAGGTGATGGCCGGGCAGTACCTGGACACGCTGGAGCAGGTGCGGGGCACGGCCTCGCGCGAGGCGGCCCTGCGGGTCATGCGGTACAAGTCCGCGAAGTACACGGTGGAGCGCCCGCTGCACGTGGGCGCGGCCCTGGCCGGGCGCCTGGACGGCCTGGGCGCGGTCTACACCGCCTACGGGATCCCGCTCGGCATCGCCTTCCAGCTGCGCGACGACGTCCTGGGGGTCTTCGGCGACCCGGGCACCACCGGCAAGCCCGCCGGGGACGACCTGCGCGAGGGCAAGCGCACGCTGATCGTCGCCGAGACCCTGGCCCGTGCGGAGGCCGCCGACGGCGAGCGGTTCCGCTCGCTGCTGGGCGCGCCGGACCTGTCGGCGGAGTCGGTGGCGTGGATGTGCTCGCTCATCGAGCGCTCGGGGGCGCTGGACGCCTGCGAGAAGATGATCGAGGGCTACGCCGGGGAGGCGGTCACCGCGCTGGAGAGCCCGGAGCTGGACGAAGCCGCCCGGAGGCCGCTGCGCGAGCTCGTGGTGGCCGCGACCGCGCGCACCCACTGAGCCCCGGGCCGCGTGCCGTCCCCTAGGGGAGATCTGGGTGGTTCCCCCGACCCGGCTCCGGTTGTGCCCCGGTGCCGGCCCCGTTTGAATCGGTGAGAAGACATATCGCGAACCGTAGAGAACGGGGCACAGTCCATGACACGCGCGAGCACGTCGCGAGGGCCGGTCGGCCGGGGTGAGCGGGCGCTCGCGCCCGACCTGGCACGCGGCTTCATGCTGTTGTTCATCGCGATCGCCAACTCCACCTGGTATCTGTGGGCGCAGCCGATGACCGGGGGGAACGCCCATCCGGATCCCGAGGGCCCCCTGGACGCGGTCTCGCAGTTCATCACCGTCGTCATGGTGGACTCGCGCAGCTATCCGATGTTCGCCTTCCTGTTCGGGTACGGGATGGTGCAGCTGGCCGCCCGGCAGGAGGCGGCGGGATCCGACCCCCGCGCGGTCGACGCGCTGCTGCGGCGGCGCAACCTGTGGCTGCTGATCTTCGGCTTCTGGCACGCCCTGCTGCTGTGGATGGGCGACGTCCTGGGCGCCTACGGCCTGGCCGGGCTCGTGCTGTGCTGGCTGTTCTTCCGGCGCCGGGACACCACCCTGCTGGTGTGGTCCGGTGTCCTGGTGGGGCTCATGGCGCTGATGTCGGCCGCGAGCGTGCTGGCGATCGCCTTCGCCCCGCCCGGCGGCGAGTCGGGCGGCCTCGACCTGGACTTCATGTCGGCCAGCATCGCCGACCCGTCCCTGGTCGCGGCCGCGGTGAGCCGTGTCACGGTGTGGCCGATGGTCGTCGTGGGCCAGGGCCTGCTGGGGCTGACCGTGCCGGCCGCGATCCTGCTGGGCTTCTGGGCGGCGCGCCGCCGGATCCTGGAGGAGCCGGGCCGCCACCTGCGCCTGCTGCGCGCCGTGGCGGTCGCGGGCCTGGCCACGGGGTGGATCGGCGGCCTGCCCGAGGCGCTGGCCCAGGTCGGGGTCTGGGAGCTCGACGAGGCGCGCGCCACCCTGCTGGCCATGCCGCACACGATCACCGGCCTGGCCGGCGGCCTGGGGTACGTGGCGCTCATCGCCCTGGTCGCGCACCGGATCCAGTCGCGCGATCGCGAGCCCGGCGCGGTCCTGACCGCGCTCACCGCGACCGGCAAGCGCTCGCTGACCTCCTACCTGGGCCAGTCCGTGCTGTGCGCGCCGATCCTGGCCGCCTGGGGGCTGGGGCTGGGCGCGCACCTGACGTCGTGGAGCATGGCCCTCTACGCGGTCGGGGTGTGGCTGGCCACGGTGGCCGCCGCCTACGCGATGGAGCGGGCCGACCGGCGCGGCCCGGCCGAGGTCCTGCTGCGCCGCATGTCCTACCAGCGGACGACCGCGGCACCGGCGGCCGCGGGGACGCCGCCCGGCACCGGTGAGGACCAAGAGCGCACCAGCCGCTGACCGGATGCCGCAAAAAGGGCGTGCCGCTGAGTGCCCGGCGGCCCCGCGTCCCTCAGGATGAGGAGTCATGGGCGACGATCACATGACAAACCACACCATAGGGGTGACCGGGGCCACCGGAGCGCTGGGCGGTCGGGTGGCCGCCAGGATCGCGCGGCTGGGCCTTCCGCAGCGGCTCATCGTCCGGGATCTCAACCGGGCACCGGAGTACCCCGGCAGTACCGCGGCGATGGCGGCCTACGAGGACACCGCCGGCTTCGAACGGGCGTGCCGCGGCGTGGACACGCTCCTCCTGGTCCCGGCGACCGAGTCCGAGGACCGGATCGACAAGCACCTGAGCGCGGTGGACGGCGCGGTCAAGGCCGGGGTGTCCCGGATCGTCTACCTGTCCTTCCTGCGGGCCGGCCCCGCGGCGACCTTCACGTTCGCGCGCACGCACTTCTTCACGGAGGCGCACATCCGGGCGACCGGCGTGGGGCACACCTTCCTGAGACCCGGCCTCTTCCTGGACCTGCTGCCCGACTGGGTGGACGGGGAGGGCGTGATCCGCGGCCCGGCCGGAGACGGCCGGGCCGCGTGGGTGTCCCGGGACGACGTGGCGGACGTGGCCACGGCGGTCCTGACCGACCCGGAACGGGCGGCCCTCGCCGAGGGGACGACCTACGACGTCACCGGGCCCGAGGCCCTGACGCTCGGTGCGACCGTGGACAAACTGAGCGCCCTGACCGGCCGCACCGTGCGCTACGTGCCCGAGACCTGGGAGGAGGCGCTGGAGTCGCGCCGCGCCGGAGGGGCCCCGGAATGGGCCGCCGAGGGCTGGGCCTCCTCCTACGCGGCGATCGCCGCCGGAGAGATGGACGTGGTCGCGCCCACCGTGCCCACGCTCACCGGCCACCCCGCACAGTCCATCGAGGGGTTCCTGCGCCGCCACCCGAGCGCTCTGTCACACGTGTCCGTCTGATCTCCGTGCCCCGGTCGGCGCCACGACGACCGGGGCCGGCGGGGCGGGTCCGCGGGACCCGCCCGGAACGGTCAGGTGGCCGCCTGCGCGTATTCGAGCAGGTGGGCGCGCAGCACGGCGGCGGCGGCGCGCGGGTCCTCGGCCTCGGTGACGGCGCGCACGACGACGACCCGGCGGGCCCCGGCCTCCAGGACCCGGCCGATGTTGTCGGAGTCGATCCCGCCGATGGCGAACCAGGGGCGGTCGGTGCCCAGGGCGGCGGCCCGCTCGACCAGTTCGAGCCCGGCCGCGGGGCGTCCCGGCTTGGTGGGCGTCTCCCAGACGGGGCCCACGCAGAAGTAGTCGCTGCCGGGTTCCTCGGCGGAGGCCGCGGCGGCCTCGGGGTCGTTGTTGGAGCGCCCGATGACCGGGTCGGCGCCGATGACGTCCCGCGCCATGGGAACGGGGAGGTCGCGCTGGCCCAGGTGCAGGACGTCGGCGCGCACGGCACGCGCGATGTCGGCGCGGTCGTTGACCGCGAGCAGGGCCCCGTGCCGCTCGCAGGCGCCCCGCAGCACCTCCAGGGCGGCGATCTCCTCCCGGGTGTCCAGGCCCCGGTCGCGGAGTTGGATGATGTCCACCCCTCCGGCCAGGGCGGCGTCGGCGAACTCCGCGAGATCGCCGCGATCGGTCCGGGCGTCGGTGCACAGGTACAGAAGGGATGCGTCCAGGCGCTTGCGCAGGCTGGTTCCGTGGCTGGTCCTCACACGCCCCACCCTAGGCGCTGCGGCATGGGCGCCCAAGAGCGGGAGGCCCCGGCGTGCCGGTTCGGGGCGCTTCACGCCGGTTCCTTCGTCGTCGCTACTGCCTGGCTCGTTCCGCGCCGGCGGCAGAGACTCCTCCTGCAGGCACCGGCGCGCCCCTCACCCCCTGCTTTCTTCGGGTCCTCCGCTCGTGCCTCGCTTCGACCCGGACAACCCCCTGTGGTCACCGTGAGGGGAGCTGGGCGCCCTGCGGGCAGCGTCAGAAGGCCAGGCCCTGGGCGCGCCGGCGCACCTCGGTGCCGCGGTTCTCCCTCATGGCCTGGATGGGCGTGCCGGGCAGCGTCTCGTCGGGCGTGAAGAGCCAGCGCAGGGCCTCCTCCGTGGAGAAGCCGGCGTCGGTCAGCAGGACGAGGGTGCCGGGGAGTCCCTTGACGAGGTCGTGGCCGTCGACGAAGTCGGCCGGGATGGAGAGCTGTCCCTGGCGGACCACGCCCATCAGGCGGTTCTCCCGGATCAGCGTCTTGATCCGGTTCGGGCTCACGCCGAGCGGCTGGGCCGCCTCCTTGAGGGTCAGCCAGGTGCCGACCAGGGTGTCGATGTCGCTGTCGCTTTGTGTCACCCCTCCAATCTGCCACATCCGCGCGGGCCGGGAGCACCGTGACGAGACCCTCCCGAGCGCTCTGGCCTAGGATGGGGACAGAACCGAACATCCCGCGGGAGCCGGGTGGGACCCGGCTGAGAGGGAGGCTGTGAGCCTCCGACCGCACGAACCTGATCCGGATCATGCCGGCGAAGGGAGTGGAAGCGAGCACCATGCCCACCAACTCCGGGGAACACGGCGTCGTCGTGGTCGGAGGCGGACTCGCCGGACGGGTGACCGCCTGGCGGGCGGCCGGCCTGGGCCTGCCGGTCACCGTCGTCGAACCCGACCCCCTCACCGATCCGGGCGGTGCCCGTGCCGCCTCCACCGTCGCCGCCGGCATGCTCACCCCCGCCACCGAGGCCATGTTCGGCGAGGAACCCCTGATGGAGTTCGCGATGCGCTCCGCCGGGATGTTCGCCGACTTCGTCACCGAACTTGAACGGGCCGCCGGACGCCCGGTCGGCTACCGCGCCACCGGCACGCTCCTGGTCGCCTACGACCGCGACGACCTGGCCCTGCTGACCGACCTGCACGCCCTGCAACAGCGCCTGGGCGTGGCCGCGGAACGGCTCACCGGCCGCGAGTGCCGTCGGCTGGAACCGATGCTCGCCCCGTCCGTGCGCGGCGGGGTCCTGGCCCCCGACGACCACTCCGTCGACCCGCGGCTGCTGCTGCGGGCCCTGGCCGAGGCCGGATCACGCGCCGGCGCCGCCGAGGTCGCGGCGCGGGCGGAGGAGGTCCTGCGTCCCGGCCCCGACGGCGCCCGCCTGGGAGTGCGGCTGTCCGACGGCCGGACCCTGCCCGCCGACCAGGTGGTCCTGGCCGCGGGCTGCTGGAGCGACCGGATCGCGGTCCCCGAACCCGTCGTGCCGCCGGTGCGCCCGGTCAAGGGCCAGCTGCTGCGCATGCGGGTGCCCGACGGCGAGCCGCCGCTCGTCCACCGCACCGTCCGGGGCCTGGTCAGGGGCTTTCCCGTCTACTTCGTGCCGCGCGCGGACGGCGAGGTGGTCGTCGGCGCCACCCAGGAGGAGCTGGGCTATGACACCTCTCTCACCGCGGGCGGCCTCTGGCAGGTCCTGAGGGACGCGCGCGAGCTCGTGCCCGGTGTGACCGAACTGGAGGTCACCGAGGCCTGTGTGGGCCTGCGGCCCGGCTCGCCCGACAACGAACCCCTCCTGGGCCCCACCCGTGTCCCCGGCCTGCACCTGGCCACGGGGCACTTCCGGCACGGGGTGCTGCTGACCCCCGTCACCGGCGAGGTCATGGCCCAGGTCCTCACGGCGGGCACGCTGCCCGACCACGCGCGCCGCTTCGCCGCCGACCGCGCACCCGGCGGCGGCGACCGCGGCGACAGCCACAGCACGACCCTGGAGGAGCAGTGGAACTGATCATCAACGGCGCCCCCCGCGACGTCACGTCCGACACCACCGTGGAGTCGGTCGTGCGCGAGCTGACCGGGGCCGCCGAGGGCGCCGTCCCCGGCGGCATCGCCGTGTCCCTCAACGACGAGGTGGTGCGCCGGGCCGCGTGGAGCGACACGACCCTGCGCGCCCGCGACCGCGTCGACGTCCTGACCGCCGTCCAGGGAGGCTGAGAACATGACCGAGCACATCGCCGACCCGCTCGTGATCGCGGGCACCGAGTTCGGCTCCCGGCTCATCACCGGGACCGGCGGGGCACCCTCGCTGGAGGTCCTGGAGGACGCCCTGGTGACGTCCGGCACCGAGCTGACGACCGTGGCCATGCGCCGGGTGGCCCCGGGCACGCAGGGGTCGGTCTGGGACGTCCTGAGCCGCAACAAGATCCGCCCGCTGCCCAACACCGCGGGCTGCTTCACCGCCGCCGACGCGGTGCGTACCGCCCGGCTGGGTCGGGAGGCGCTGGACACCGACTGGGTGAAGCTGGAGGTCGTCGCGGACGAGCACACGCTGCTGCCCGACCCGGTGGAGCTGCTGGACGCCGCCGAACGCCTCGTGGACGACGGGTTCACCGTGCTCCCCTACACCAACGACGACCCGGTGCTGGCCCAGCGCCTGGAGCAGATCGGCTGCGCCGCGGTGATGCCCCTGGCGGCGCCGATCGGCTCGGGGCTGGGGATCCGCAACCCGCACAACCTGGAGCTGATCGTCGAGCGGGCCGGGGTCCCCGTCATCGTGGACGCGGGGATCGGCACCGCCAGCGACGCCGCGCTGGCCATGGAGCTGGGCTGCGACGCGGTCCTGCTGGCCACGGCCGTCACCCGCGCGCAGGACCCGGTGCTGATGGCCGCGGCGATGCGCGACGCCGTGCGCGCCGGACGCGCCGCCCGCCTGGCCGGGCGCATCCCGGTGCGCCGCTACGCCCAGGCCTCCACCTCGGGGCGCCCTTAGACGGGGCCTTCGCGGCTGCAGGACCCGTCGGCGCCCTCGTCGTGCTTTCTTTGGGCCTCCGCTCGTTCCTCGCTTCGGCCCGGACAGACCCCCTGTGGTCCTCGCGAGCGAGACCGCTTCGGCCCCCTCCTCCCTCAGACGCGCCCGGGGGCGGGCCGCTCCACAGGGACACGCGGGGGTTGAAGGTAGGCGGTCCAGCCCGCCTCCACCCCGAGGGGGTTGGTCGGGCCGAAGCAGGATGGACTGCGCCGGAGGCGTCCGTTGAGGGTGGTGGTGGGCGACGGTGTGGGCACGAGCGGAGGCCCAAAGGAGCAGGGAGCGAGGGCGCCGACGGGTCCTGGAGTGGCTGGAGGTGGATCCCCGAGGAACGAGGGGGTACACCGGAAGCCGCGAAGGCCCCGTGTACAGGCGCCCGAGCGCTTGCCCGCGTCCCCTACCGTGGTGGGATGCGCCCTGCCCCTCCGGGCACGGCGCGGACGACGAAGAGAACGGCGCCACCGCCCACCGCGCGGCGGACGCGGAGGCGCCACGACCGCAGACCGCGGGGCAGATCCGGCGCGGGCTTCCGCTATCGTGTCGGTTCGACACCCTGTGTCGGGTACGCGCCACCGGCCGCGACACGCCCGCGCTCCCCGCAGCAAGGACAGCACTCCGCCGTGGACATGACGACTTCCGACCCGCTCGTAGGCTCGACACTGGACCGACGCTACTTCGTCGAGTCCCGGATCGCCGGTGGCGGGATGGCGACCGTCTACGTCGCCCACGACCTCCGCCTGGATCGACGGCTCGCGCTCAAGGTCATGCACGCGTCCCTGGCGCAGGACCCGACCTTCGTCCAGCGGTTCATCAACGAGGCCCACTCGGTGGCCAAGCTCTCCCACCCCAACGTCGTGCAGGTCTTCGACCAGGGTGAGGACCAGGGCCACGTGTTCCTGGCCATGGAGTACGTGCCCGGCCGCACACTGCGCGACATGCTCAAGGAGCGGGGTCGGCTCACGCCGCGGGACGCCCTGAACACGATGGCGCCGGTGCTGGCCGCCCTGGGGGCCGCCCACCAGGCGGGGATGGTGCACCGCGACGTCAAGCCGGAGAACGTCCTGATCACCGAGGACGGCCGGGTGAAGGTGGCCGACTTCGGTCTGGCCCGCGCCGTGGAGCAGTCCAACCAGGGCCTGACCCGGACCGGGACGCTCATGGGCACCGCCGCCTACCTGGCGCCCGAGCAGATCGAGAAGGGGACCGCCGACGCGCGCAGCGACGTGTACGCGTCCGGCATCATGTTCTACGAGCTGCTCACGGGCAGCCAGCCGCACACCGGCGAGACGCCGATCGCGATCGCCTACCAGCACGTCACCGAGGACGTCCCGCGCCCGTCGCACTTCCTGCCCGGCCTGCCCCCGGAGGTCGACGCCCTGGTGACCAAGGCCACCGAGCGCGACCCCCGGTACCGCCCGAGCAACGCGGGACAGTACCTCGCCAAGGTCCTGGAGGTCCTGGGCCGGCTGCCCGAGGACACCGCGGCGCCGGCCGGGCCGCTGCCGCCCGTGGCCGCCGGAGCCTCTCCGACGGCCTCCGTCACCGCCCCGCAGCTGATCGCGGGCGGTGCGGGGCCCGGCACCGAGAACGCCACGATGATCGTGGACATGGGCGGCGCCGGTTTCGACGACGGCTACGGGGACGACGACTACCCCGACGACGGCGGCGGATCCCGGGGCCGCCGCGGCCTCCTCATGGGGGTCGGGGCGGCGGCCCTGGCACTCGTGCTGATCGCCGCCGGCTGGTGGTTCTTCCTGGGCCAGTACGAGGCGGTACCGGAGGTCGTCGGGGCCAGCCCCGAGTCCGCGCGCGAGGACATCCGCACCGCCGGGCTGGTCTACGACCTGGTCGAGGAGCCCGTCTACAGCGACGAGGAGCCCGGCACGGTCGCCCGCACCGAACCCGAGGCCGGCAGTCGCCTCTCCCCCGGCGACGACGTGAGCGTGTTCCTGTCCATGGGCCCGCGGTCGGTGGAGATGCCCGACCTGGAGGGCCAGAACATCGCCAACGCCCTCGCGGACCTGGAGGACCTCGGCTTCGACCCGGAGACGCTCGCCGAGGAGCCCGTCGACGCCGAGGGCGTGCCGCCCGGCGAGGTGATCTCCACCGATCCCGCGGCCGGCGCCGAGGCCGACCGCGAGGAGGGCGTCACCCTCACCATCAGCCGCGGCATCGAGGTGCCCGCGGTCACCGGGCAGGAGCTGGAGGAGGCCCAGCGGACGCTGGAGGAGCTCGGCCTGACCGTGACGGTCACCGAGGAGGAGAGCGAGGACGTCGACGAGGGCGTCGTGATCACGCAGAGCCCGGACAACGGCAGCACGGTCGGCGCGGGCGGCGCGGTCGAGCTCACGGTCTCCACCGGCCCGCCCGGCATCGACATCCCCGACGTCACGGGCAAGCGCGTGGGCGAGGCCAAGGACCTGCTCGAGGACGCCGGGTTCAAGGTGAAGGTCGAGCGCATCTTCGGCGGCAACGTCGTGGTCTCGCAGTCGCACACCGGGCGCGCGCCGGAGGACACCGAGATCACCCTCACCGCGACCCCGGGCGGCATCGACCTGGGCGACACCGAGGGCAACGGGAACGGCAACGGCCGTGGCGGGGACGACGACGACTGACCGCGTCCGCGCGCCGACGCGCCCGCCCCGGCCCCGATAGGCTCGCCCCCATGGGCATGGACGCGATCCGGGTACTGGTGGTGGACGACCACCCGATGTGGCGCGACGCGGTCGCGCGCGACCTCGGCGAGGCCGGGGTGGACGTGGTCGGCACGGCGGGCGACGGCGCCAAGGCCCTGCGCATCGCGCCGGCCGCGCGCCCCACGCTGGCCGTGGTCGATCTGCACCTGCCGGACATGTCCGGGGTGGAGCTGACGGCGGGCCTGGTGGCCCTGGCCGAGCCGCCGCGCGTGCTGGTGCTGTCGGCCAGCGGCGAGGGCGACGACGTCCTGGCCGCGGTCAAGGCGGGAGCCACCGGCTACCTGGTGAAGTCGGCCGCGCGCGAGGAGCTGCTCGACGCGGTGCGCCGCGTGCACGACGGGGAGGCCGTCTACACCCCGGGCCTGGCCGGCCTCGTCCTGGGCGAGTACCGCAGGCTGGCGTCGGCGAAGGAGCCCGCGGAGCCGGAGGGGCCCGCCCCCGCGCTCACTCCGCGCGAGACCGAGGTGCTGCGCCTGGTCGCCAAGGGGCTGGCCTACAAGCAGATCGCGGCCCGGCTGACGATCTCCCACCGCACGGTGCAGAACCACGTGCAGAACACGCTCACCAAGCTCCATCTGCACAACCGCGTGGAGCTCGTGCGCTACGCCATCGACCAGGGTCTCGACGAGTAGCGGCGCCCGTCCGCGCGATCCGTACCGGCCCACGGGTTGGCCTGGACTCCTCGGGCCCACTATGGTCTAGACCATATGGCGCGATGCGCCGAATCACACTACGTCGAGGAGTTGTCGCATGCGAGTCGGGGTGTTGACCGGCGGTGGAGACTGCCCTGGTCTGAACGCGGTCATCCGCGCCGTCGTCCGCAAGGGGATCAAGGACTACGGCTACGAGTTCGTGGGCTTCCGGGACGGCTGGCGCGGCCCCCTGGAAGGCGACACCATGCCGCTGGACGTCACGGCGGTGCGCGGCATCCTGCCGCGCGGCGGCACGATCCTGGGCTCCTCGCGCACCAACCTGATGAAGATCGAGGGCGGTGTCGAGCGGGTCAAGGACAACATGGCCGGGCTGGGCGTGGACGCCCTGGTGGCCATCGGCGGCGAGGACACCCTGGGCGTGGCGCGCCAGCTCCACGACCGCGGTGTGAACGTCGTGGGCGTGCCCAAGACCATCGACAACGACCTCAACGCGACCGACTACACGTTCGGTTTCGACACGGCCGTCAACATCGCGATGGAGGCCATCGACCGGCTGCACACCACCGCCGAGTCGCACCACCGCGCGCTGGTGGTGGAGGTCATGGGCCGCCACGCCGGATGGATCGCGCTGCACTCGGGCATGGCCGCCGGCGCCAACGTGATCCTCATCCCCGAGCGGCCCTTCGACATCGACCAGGTCGTCAAGCACGTCGAGAGCCGCTTCCAGACCCAGTACGCGCCCATCATCGTCGTCGCCGAGGGCGCGCACCCGATGGAGGGCCAGATGGAGCTGGCGACCGGCGAGACGGACGCCTTCGGGCACGTCCGCCTGGGCGGCATCGGCCAGCGCCTGGCCGACGAGATCGAGCAGCGCACCGGCAAGGAGGCGCGCTCGGTGGTGCTCGGGCACGTGCAGCGCGGCGGTACGCCGTCCGCGTTCGACCGGGTGCTCGCCACCCGTCTGGGCGTGCACGCGATCGACGCCGTGCACGACGGCTCGTTCGGCAAGATGGTCGGCCTGCAGGGCACCGACATCGTCCGGGTGGACCTGGCCGAGGCCACCGACACCCTCAAGACCGTCCCGGCCGCGCGCTACGAGGAGGCCGAGGTCTTCTTCGGCTAGCGGGCAGTGCTCTCCTTGGGCCTCCGCTCGTGCCCACGCCGTCGCCCGCCACCACCCTCAACGGACGCCCGCGGCGCGGTCCTTCCTGCTTCGGCCCGTGCTCGGGCGCCTCGGAGGGCGGGAACGGGGTCGAAGCAGGCACAGCGGCGCCCTCGCCTCCCCCGTTGCCACCGCCCCCGTACCGGCGTCCCGCCGGTGCGGGGGCGCCGCTGTGGAAAGCGTTCGGAACGGTGGCGCGGATGTTCGATACTGGAGACGGCAGTCATCATGTACGCACCGGAGGTAGCACCATGTCAGCGTCGCTCGAGTCCGCGCCGCTCCCCGTAGCCGAGGTCGGAGCCGGCACCGGGCTGGGCGAGCTCTGCGTGCTCATGAAGCTCGGCGAGATCGTCCTCAAGGGGTCCAACCGCAAGCTCTTCGAGCGGCGGCTGCACAACAACATCCGGGCCTCGGTCCGCGACCTCGGCGACATCCGGCTCTCCCAGCGCGGCTCCGGCGTCATCATCGTCCGCAAGCCGGGCGCCTCGGACGTGGAGGTCGCCGAGATCGCCGACCGCATGGCCAACGTCATGGGCGTCGTGTGGGTGCACCTGGTGCGCCGGGTGGCCAAGGACATGGACGCCATCACCGACATCGCGGTGCGCTCCCTGGCCGACCGCACCGGCACGTTCGCCGTGCGGGCCCGCCGCCGGGACAAGCGCTTCGAGATGACCTCCTCGGAGCTGGCCGGCTACCTGGGCTCCAAGATCATCGAGGCGCACGGGTACCCGGTCAACCTCAAGCGGCCCGACAACACCCTGTTCGTCGAGGTGGACAAGGACGAGGCGTTCGTGTTCACCGATGGCATCCCCGGCCAGGGCGGCCTGCCCGCCGGGATGAGCGGGCGCGGCCTGGTGCTGATGTCGGGCGGCATCGACTCGCCGGTCGCGGCGCACCGGATGATCCGGCGCGGCCTGAAGGTGGACTTCCTGCACTTCTCCGGGATGCCCTTCACCGGCCCCGAGTCCATCTACAAGGCCTACAGCCTGGTCCGGCAGATCGACCGCTACCAGGTCGGCTCGCGGCTGTTCGTGGTGCCGTTCGGCAAGGCCCAGCAGCAGTTGAAGAGCTCGGGCATCGAGCGGCTGCAGATCGTCGCCCAGCGGCGGCTGATGCTCAAGACCGCCGAGGCGCTCGCCGACGACCTGGGCGCGGAGTGCCTGATCACCGGGGACGCCCTGGGCCAGGTGTCCAGCCAGACGATGACCAACATCACCGCCCTGGACGACGCGGTGGACCTGCCGATCCTGCGGCCGCTCATCGGGATGGACAAGACCGAGATCATGGACCAGGCCCGCCGGATCGGCACCCTGGCCATCTCGGAACTGCCCGACGAGGACTGCTGCACGATGCTGACGCCGCGCCAGGTGGAGACCGCCGCGAAGATCCCGGACCTGCGCCAGATCGAGAAGCGGCTGGACGCCGAGGAGCTGGCCGAGCACCTGGTCACCACGGCCCAGCTGCACAAGCCCAGCTTCCTGGGCGAGGCGGCTCCCGCCCGGGTGGCGCCCGCCGCCGCGGCCCGCGTCTGAGACCGGGGGTGCTCCGCGCGGCCCTGGGCCCGCGGAGCACCCGCTCTCACGCGTTCACAGTCCGGCGAGCTCGCGGCCCGGGGCGGGCGTCAGGGTCCGGCCGCTCAGGGTGGCCAGGGTCGCCGACAGGTCCCGCAGCTCCGCCAGATCGCCCTCCAGCAGGGCCTGGGGGCCGTCGCACAGCGCCTCCTCGGGCGTGGGGTGCACGTCCACGATGATGCCGTCGGCGCCCACCGCGATGGCGGCGCGCGAGAGCGGCAGGACGAGGTCGCGCTTGCCCCCGGAGTGCGAGGGGTCCACGATGACCGGCAGGTGGGACAGGTTCTGCGCCACCGGGACGGCGCTGATGTCCAGTGTGTTGCGAGTGGCCTTCTCGAAGGTGCGGATGCCGCGCTCGCACAGGACGATGTCGAGGTTGCCGCGCTGGGCGATGTACTCCGCGGCCATCAACCACTCCTCGATCGTGGCGCTCATGCCGCGCTTGAGCAGGACGGGCTTGCCCGCGTCGCCGACCGCCTGGAGCAGGGCGAAGTTCTGCATGTTGCGCGTGCCGACCTGGAGCATGTCGGCGTAGGAGGCGACCAGCTCGACGTCGGCGGCGTCCACGACCTCCGTCACGATGGGCATCCCCGTCTCCTCGCGCACGTCCGCGAGGATCTTCAGGCCCTGCTCCCCCAGCCCCTGGAAGGCGTAGGGCGAGGTCCGCGGCTTGTAGGCGCCGCCCCGCAGCAGCGACGCGCCGCCGGCCAGCGCCATCCGGGCGGCCTCCAGGGTCTGCTCGGGCGTCTCGACCGCGCACGGACCGGCGATCACGGTCATGTTGTCGCCGCCGATCGGGACACCGCGCACGCTCACCACGGTGCGGCTGTCGTGGTTCTCGCGGCTGACGAGCTTGTAGGGGGCCGAGATGCGCAGCACGTCGCTGACACCGGGCTTGGCGGCCAGGCCGAGGTCCTGGAAGCGTTCGACGTCCCCGACCAGGCCGATGATCGTGCGGCTCACGCCGCGCGTCACGTAGGCCTCGCCGCCGACCGAGCTGACCAGCTCGACCAGATCGTCGATGTTGTCGGGGGTGGCGTCCGGTGCCATCACGATGACCATGTGGGTAGTCCCTGCTTGTTGGAGTGGCTGAGCCCTGTGGCGGCGCCCGGAACGCGAAGGAGCCCCGGGCCGTCCGGCCCGGGGCTCCTTCGAAGTCGTCCTGTATCAGCGCAGCGCTTGACAGGCGACCGGGGAGTCGGGCCGGTAGCCATAAAAGCGCCAAAAGTTCCGCTGCATGGCTGTGACTATAGCGCACGATCGGAAGGGAGCCGCACACCCGGGGGGAGTGACCTAGCTCTCGTTGCCGCCTGGCAGGATGGCCAGAGCCTCCCCTCCCCCACCCAGCGAGGGAGGCGCGCCGAGTGACGGCACGGGAGGACCGGCCGTCTGAGAGAGGGGACGGATTGCACGAGGGAGCCCGGGCCGGGAACCGGGGGGACACGCGGCGGGCCGGCCTGCCACCCGGCCAGGCGATACGCCACGAGCACAAGCCCCTGCACTACGGCCCCGTGCCCACCTTCCGGCCGCACAGGTGGGACTTCCGTGTCATGGGGGCCACCGAGACCCTGGGGACCTACCGCTGGACCTGGGACGAGTTCGCGGAGCTGCCGCGTACGGACACGGTGCGCGACTTCCACTGCGTCATGCGCTTCAGCGTTCCCGACGTGCCCTGGTACGGCGTGCGCCCCCAGGACCTGGTCGACATCGCCCCGCCCGCCCCCGAGGTCACACACGTGATGGCGTGGGGCGAGTACGGGTACAGCGCCAACCTGCGCCTGGACGACTTCCTGGCCGACGGCACGATGCTGGCCATGGGACGCGACCACCGGCCCCTGGACCCCGAGCACGGCTTCCCGCTGCGCCTGGTGGTGCCGCACCTGTACGGCTGGAAGAGCGTCAAGTGGCTGCGCGCCGTCGAGTACATGACGGCCGACCGCCGGGGGTTCTGGGAGGAGCGCGGCTACCACAACCGGGCCGACCCGTGGCAGGAGCAGCGCTTCGCATCGGACTCGGACGCCTAGTAGACGGGGCCTTCGCGCCTTCCGGTGCACTCCCTCGTTCCTCGGGAGCGCACCTCCAGGCCCTCCAGGACCCGTCGGCGTCCTCCTGTGTTCTTCTGGGGCCTCCGCTCGTGCCCACACCGTCGCCCGCCACCCCCCTCAACGGACGCCTCCGGCGCAGTCCCTCCTGCTTTGGCCCCGATAGACCCCCTGTGGTTCCGGCAGGCTGAACGGCCACCTTCAACCCCCTGGGGTGCACGTGAAGGCGTGCCTCGCGACACCCCCAGAGGCCGAGGGCAGGCTCGGCGGCCCACCTCTACCCCCCGTGGTCCCGTAGGACTGCATGTGAACCTTCAACCCCCTGGGGCGCGGGCCTCGGGCGGTCACTCCCCTGGGAGTCGGGGGAGGCGGAGTTCGACCTCCGTACCCTCGCCCGGCTGGGACACGTACTCCGCCGTGCCGCCCAGGTCCCGCAGGCGCCCCTGAACGGACTGGTCCACGCCCAGGCGGCCCTCGCGGCGGGCGGCGCCCAGCCGGTCGGCCGGGATGCCGGGGCCGTCGTCGCGGACGGAGACGGTCACGGCGTCGTCCTCGTCCTCCACCAGCACCCAGGCGCGGGTCCCGGCCGGGCAGTGGCGGGCCACGTTGTCCAGGGCGGCCTGGACGGCAGCGGAGAGCTCCGCGGCCGACCGGGCGGGCAGGAGCACGGGCGTGGCCGGGGTGGCGACGGAGACGGTGACCGACTCCTGCCTGCGCAGCAGCTCGCGCAGGTCCACCGGGCCGCCCTTCGGTTCGGGCAGGCCGTCGGTGACCAGGGAGCGCAGGCGTACCTCCTGCTCGCCGGCCATCCGGCCGAGCTCGGCGGCCTCACCGCCGGCCTCGGCCCCGCGGCGCCGGACCAGGGCCAGGACCTGCAGGACGGAGTCGTGGATCTCCCGGGCCAGTTGCTCGCGCTCGAACAGGCGGGCCTCCAGGGCCACCGCCTGGGTGAAGCGCTCCTCGGCCCGCTCGGCCACGCGGGCCATGTAGCCCACGGCCAGGCCGGTCAGCAGCAGGAGCACCACGCCGCGCGCGGTCGCGCCGGTGATGGCCGCGTCCATGATCACCCTGAGGGTGAGGTCGGCGAAGCCGTAGAGCAGGGCCACCGTGGCCGCGCCCCGGCGGCCCCAGATCACGCTGGCCGACAGGGCCGCCCCGGCGAACCAGTATCCGCTCAGCGGCGGGGCCTGCGTGAGGTAGTAGGGGGAGGCCGCGAGGGCCGTCGCGAACAGGCAGCCGAACGAGACCGCGAGGTCCGCGGTCAGCAGGCGCCGCGTCCGCAGCCGGGGGCGGACGTAGGCGTAGGCGGTGGTCGCCGTCCACACCGCCATGGCGGCCAGGACCGCCCAGGCGACCCAGGGCCGGGTCAGGTGCTCGTGGTGCTGGACGAGCAGGACCAGCGAGTAGACGAGGGAGGCGGCGCGGTACAGGGTGATCCCGCGCCACAGGGGGACGTCGAAGCCCAGGGCTCAGACCACCGCCCCGTCGTCGGGCCCGTTGTCACCGGGGGCCCGGCTGTCGGTCATGCGCAGGACCAGCACGACGAAGCTCGTCAGGAACGCCACGACCGCGGCGAACATCAGCCAGTTGGGCAGGGAGATCCCCAGGAAGGCCGAGCCGAAGAGCACCACCGGGCCGCTCAGCAGGCCGAACCAGGCCGCGATGCCCACCCGGCTCCCCTGCAGCAGGGGCGGCGGTGGCGGCGGCTCGTAGTGGCCCTCCAGCTCCGCCTCGACCCGGCGGGCGATCTCGGCGGCGGCGTCCTCCTCGTCGGTGTCGTCCGGGCCGGCCAGGATGTCCCCGCCCACGCGCCCGGGGCCGGAGCGCTCGTCCTCGTCCGGGGCGCTCAGGTTCTCCGCGTCGGGCCAGCCCACCCGGCGGCGCTCGGTGCCGTCGTCGCCGTCGTAGAAGCGCGCGACGAGGTCCTGCCAGACCTCGTCCTCGTCGGCGGTCTCGGCGGGCGCCGCGTCGGGGTCGACGTTCTCCGGCGGGCCGTCCAGCAGGTCGCCGACGACCTGTGGGGCGGAGTCCACGCGGGCCGTCTCGCCCAGGCCCGGCAGTTCGGCGCCCAGCACGCGCTCGGCGGCCCCGCGCTCCTCGGCGTCCACGTAGAGGTGGTCGGTGGGCGGATCGTCGGCCCGGCCGCCGGCGGGGTCCAGTACGTCCTCCTCCAGCGGCACCGCGTACGCGGCGATCCCGCTGCGGCGCAGGGCGTCCAGCATCAGGTCCGCGTGCGAGGGCGCGAGCAGGATCAGGGGCACGTAGGCATCGGCGAGCAGGCCGTTGCCCCGACGTTGTGTCATCGGTCGGCTCCTTCCCCGCTTTCGCAGTGCTCTCGCACGAACGCGAGGCTCCCGGCGAATATGGCGGGCGCGTCGTGGTCGAGCGTGGCCACGTGGTAGCTGTCGTGCAGCAGGTGGATGGCCACCGTCGTGTTGACCGCCCTGTTAGCGAGCATACGCAGACTTCCGGGTCCCACCACATGGTCCTGGGTGCTCCGGAAGGCCAGAACCGGCGCCCGCAAACCGGACATGCCCTGCTGAACCGCACGCCACAGCTTCGGGAGTGTCGCCGCGGCGGCGGTCGGGACCCGGTCGTAGCCGCCCTCGCTCGTGTCGTCCTTGGAGACGTCGCTGGTCAGCCCCGGGGTGGACGGCAACAGGCGCGCCGCCAGGCGCCCGAACGGCGCGATCAGGGGCAGCCGGTAGTCCTCCACCACCAGGGAGGGGTTGACGAGCACGATGCCGCGCACGGTGTCGGGGTGCCGCTGGGCCAGCCGGACCGTGAGCGCGCCGCCCATGGACAGGCCCATGACGTAGACCTCGTCGCACCGCCGCGCCAGGTCGAGCAGGGCCCGCTCCACGTGCGCGTACCAGTCGTCGGAGCCGGTGAGGTTCATGTCCTGCCACACCGTGCCGTGCCCGGGCAGCAGGGGCACCTCCACGGTCAGTCCGGCCGCGGCCAGGTACTCGCCCCACGGGCGCATCGAGTAGGGCGACCCGGTGAAGCCGTGGCAGAGCAGGACGCCGGTCCTGGACCCTGCGTGGCTGAAGGGCTCGGCACCCGGGATGACCGGGGCGGCGTCGGTCGGGTTCACGCGGTGGCTCCCAGGGGATCGTGCGCCGCGCGGTCGCGCGGATGGTGCGGGCGGGCGATGGAGATCGGGGCACACTCCGGGATCGCGTTCCCGGCCCCCAGGCGTGAGGCTAGCCGTTCGACAGACTGTTTGTCATCAGACGTCAAGGTGCCCCGTTCCTCAGGGCCCGGCGAGGACGGCCGACCCGCTGGACATCGTGTGGTCACCGCCCTTGGGCGCTTCCACCATCGCCCTCCTTCCGGAGGAGAGAAAGCCAAGAGTGCCGACCAACGTTCCCTCCCCGACTCGGTATCCTCGGGCGGGCACCGGACACCGCGGCCCCGAGGGGACCGAGGGGGCGCTTTGGCAGTTGGCCCCGCTCGGTGGGAGGATGGCGCATGTCAGTCGCGCTCTCCCCCGCTGTCGGTGGCCGGGGCGGTTCTGACGTTGTCGGCCGAGCGGGACAGAGAATCGGGCAGGCCCTGCCTGCGGACTCCCCGCGTGTGCAGGGGTGATCTGGACGATGTTCTACTGGGTGGTCAAGGCGTTCCTCGGCCCGATCCTGGCCGTGTTGTGGCAACCGCGCGCGGAGGGCGTCGAGAACGTGCCGCGGCGCGGTCCGGCCATCATGGTGAGCAACCACCTCTCCTTCTCGGACCATTTCTTCGGTCCGCTGCCGCTGCCCCGCAAGATCACGTTCCTGGCCAAGTCGGAGTACTTCACCGGCACCGGCGTCAAGGGCTTCTTCAGCCGGGCGTTCTTCACCGGCGTCGGGCAGATCCCGATCGACCGCTCCGGCGGCAAGGCCAGCGAGGCGGCCCTGCGCACGGGCCTGCGCGTGCTCAAGCGCGGCGACCTGCTGGGCATCTACCCCGAGGGCACCCGCTCCCCCGACGGCAAGCTCTACCGCGGCCGCACGGGCGTGGCGCGGCTGGCCCTGGAGGCCAAGGCCCCGGTGGTGCCGATGGCGATGATCAACCTGGAGAAGATCATGCCGCCCGGCCGCACCGTCCCGAAGCTGGGCGTGCGCCCCAAGGTGGTCTTCGGCAAGCCGCTGGACTTCTCGCGCTACTACGGCATGGAGCGGGACCCGCGGGTCCTGCGCGCCATCACCGACGAGATCATGTACGCGCTGATGGAGCTGTCCGGCCAGGAGTACGTCGACCGCTACGCGCAGTCGGTCAAGGCGGAGCTGGAGGCCGAGGCCAAGGAGGCCCGCCGCGAGCAGCACGCCAGCGACAAGGACCGCCGCCGGTCCGACCGCGCCAAGCGCAAGGAGGAGCGCCGCGCGCGCAAGGCCGCCAAGCGCGCCGAGCGCCGGGCGGCGCAGGGCGGGGAGGACGGCACCGACCCACGGGAGTGAGGCGGCTCCCCTGTACGCGTGAGGGCGCGGCTCCGGTGGTCCACCGGGGCCGCGCCCTCGTTCGTGCACGGGCCGTGCGGCGTCAGTGCCGGGCGAGGTCGCCGGCGCCCACGATGCCTGCCTCGCCGCCGAGCTCCGCCAGCCGGACCTCGGCCAGCCGGCGGCCCGGACGGCCGGAGACGTGGCGGGCGAACGAGGTCATGACCGGGTCCAGCAGGATCGAGCCGGCGTCGGAGACTCCGCCGCCGAGGACGAAGCACTCCGGGTCGAGGATGGCCGCCAGGTCGGCCAGGCCGAGTCCGGCCCATTCGCCGACGATGCGGAAGCACTCCAGGGCCGCGCCGTCGCCCTCCAGCGCGGCCTGGGTGATGACGTGCCCCGACACCTGCTCCACGTCACCGTCGGCGAGCTTGAGCATGCGCTCGCCGGCCTTGGGGTCGGTCCGGGCCAGGTCCTGCCCCTCGGCGACCAGGGCGCGTCCGCTGGCGTACTGCTCCCAGCACCCGTGGTTGCCGCAAGCGCAGCGGCGCCCGTGCGGCACCATCCGGTAGTGGCCGATCTCGGCGGCGACACCGTACCGGCCGCGGAAGAGGGCGCCGTCCAGCACCAGGCCGCCGCCGATGCCGGTGCCCAGGGTGACGCAGACCAGGTGGGCGCTGCCGCGGCCGGCGCCGAAGCGCGCCTCGGCCCAGGCGGCCGCGTTGGCGTCGTTCTCGATCACCACCGGCAGGCCGACCTTCGCCTGGACGCGCTCCTTGAGGGGTTCGTCGCGCAGGCCGAGGTTCACCGCGACCTGGACCGTGGCGCGGTCCTCGTCGACGAATCCGGCCACGCCCACACCGACCGCGTGGCAGGCCTGCTCCGGCTGACGGGAGCGCAGGTCGTCGACGGCGCGGGCGACCACGTCGGCCAGACCCGCCGGGTCGTTGGAGGGGGTGGGGTACTTGACCTTGTCCAGGATCTGCCCGTCCTGGTCCACGACCCCGGCTGCGACCTTGGTGCCGCCGATGTCTACGCCGATGGTCAGCATGGGGGCAGTTCCTTCCACTTACGCACGAACTCTGACATAAGCCTCAGGGTTCATGACAGAGGTCTTTCAAATGGTGTAAACCCCTCGATTAAACCAGGCCGGGGCGACCCGAGACACCCCAGGAGCCGAACCCGTCCGAAGTGCCCTACTCCCCGGAGGTGACCTGCGGCTTCGCCCCCTCCTGGCGCTCCGGCCCCGCCCCGGCTCCGGAGCCGTCCCCGTCCGGGCGCCCGGCGTCCGACGCGGTCTGTTCCAGGGACCGCTCGACCACGTCCCACGTGCGCCCCAAGGCGCCCGCGAGGGCCAGCCCGGCGCGGCCGAGGTGTCCGGCGACCTCCGGCGCGGACGTGCGCACGATGTCGAAGAGCTCCTCCACCGCGGGGCGCTCCGGTTTGGTCTCCAGCCGGATGGCCTCCTCCCACACGTCGCCCTTGCGCGGCGCGGAGGTGACGGCACTGACGCCGCGCCGCACCCCCGCGGTGACCAGCTTGCGCTGCAGGCTGTCGACCAGCTTCAGGGCGTCGTCGATCAGGTCGGGGGCCTCGCCCCGCCCCGACTCCTGCGGGCGACCGTCGTTCTCCGTCATCTCCGGACCTCCTTCGTCGGCATCCTCTGGCCTCACGTTAACCGGCACGGGCGGCCCGGAGCGGATTTCTCAGGGCAGGATCAGGGGCGAACCAGGGTGCCGCGCACGACGTCCGGCGGTCGCCCACTCCGGCCGTCGGCACCGGAAAACGCCCGAAACGCCACAGACGCCACCTGATGTGCACGAAGGTCACGACAAGAGATAGTCTCGCGTGCGTACGAGAAGGAGCCGGGACCACAGTTCTGACCTGCGCACTCCCGGACGGCCTGACGGCGTCGTTCGCCGCCGGACCGGGCATACCCCCCGTACGAACAACCAGCCCAGGGGGTCGGGGACACCACGTCCAGACTGTTCCGAGCCGCGGGTCCACATCGCCCAGGGTCGGACACGGATCACCGTTGGATACCGAACGGCAACACGGCCTACTCACGAGTAGCATGTGTTGTTACGCTCGTCACGTCCCCCCTGTCAAGATCCCCGTACACGTCCAGGAGCATCACGTGCGCGAATACAGCTCTCCCGTCAAGGTTGAGATCGCCGATGACGCGCGGCTGACCGACACGCTCTACGCGCGCGCGGCAAGCGAGCCCGACGCCGTCGCCGCCCGTCGGCAGGAAGCCGGCCAGTGGCGCGACATCACCGTCGCGGAGCTGCACGGCGACATCGCCGCGTACGCGAAGGCGCTCATCAACGCGGGTATCGAGCACGGTGACCGGGTCGCCCTGATGTCGCGCACCCGCTACGAGTGGACGGTCCTCGACTACGCCATCTGGTCCATCGGCGCCGTCACCGTCCCGGTCTACGAGACCTCCTCGGCCGAGCAGGTCGAGTGGATCCTGAGCAACTCCGGCGCCCGGGCCGCCTTCGTCGAGACCGCCGACCACGCCGAGCGCGTCGAGTCCGTCCGTTCCTCGGCTCCCGACCTCGGCGAGGTCTGGACGATCGAGGGCGACGACCTCGCCCGCCTGCGCGAGACCGGCTCCGACGTCGACGACGCCGCGCTGGAGAAGCGGCGCACGGCGGTCAAGGTCGACGACCTCGCGACCCTCATCTACACCTCGGGCACCACCGGCCGCCCCAAGGGCTGCAAGCTCACCCACCGCAACTTCCTCTTCATCGCCCACCAGGCCCTGGAAGGACCGGCCCAGCACATCCTCAAGGGCAAGGAGAACCCCTCCACCCTGCTCTTCCTCCCGCTGGCCCACGTCTTCGCCCGCTTCGTCCAGGTCATGGTCGTCGAGGCCAAGGCCACCCTGGGCCACTTCCCCTCCAC